>NZ_JCATZO010000002.1:0-428339 GCF_059694525.1 Pradoshia sp. TA40_28 | reverse complement strand
TCAGACTGAATTTGGTTCAGCTGGACGCGATTTAACTCACCAGCAGAAAAATGATATTGAAGAATTAAATTTACCGGGAATAACCTTTGTCAAAGATACAAAAAGATTTTATCCTAATGGCATCTTTTCATCTCATGTAATAGGCTTTGTTGAAAATGATGAAGAAACTGGGAAAACAACTGGAGCTTTAGGACTCGAAAAAGAATTGGATCAGTACTTGCAGGAAAAGGATGGTTCAATCAAGTTCGAGGGTGATCTTTGGAGAAATATTCTTCCGAATAAAGAGACGGTAGTGAACGAACCTTCGGATGGAGCATCTGTTCAGTTAACGCTGGATAAGAAGATTCAAATCTTTTTAGAGGATGCGATGTCAGAGGTCAATAAGAAATACAGTCCAACCAAAATGATTGGGATTGTAGCGGATCCAAAAACAGGGAAAATATTGGCTATGTCGCAGCGGCCTACATTTGATTTAAACACACGTAATGGTTTAGCAGATACTTGGCAAAATCTGGCTGTTGAAGAGTCTTTTGAGCCAGGGTCTACAATGAAGATTTTTACGTTGGCTTCTGCAGTAGAAGAAGGGGTATTTAACCCTAATGAAAAATTTAAATCCGGCAGCTATAAGATTGAAGGTTCAAAACCGATAAGAGACCATAATGGCGGAGCAGGCTGGGGAGAGATTACCTATCTGGAAGGGGTGCAACGCTCTTCCAATGTTGCTTTTGCTAAATTGGCTGAAGATAAGATTGGTACAGATAAACTTTTAACCTACTTTGAGAGCTTTGGATTTGGTAAAAAGACTGGAATCGATCTGCCGAGTGAAACAACCGGAAAATTTGTCTATAAATATAAATCCGAAAAAATCACAACTGCTTTCGGACAGGGATCAACTGTAACACCGATACAAATGATTCAGGCGGCGACCGCCATTGCAAATGATGGTAAAATGATGAAACCTTATGTGGTAGATGCGATTAAGGATGCTAATACCAATAAAGTAATAAAAGAAACGAAACCTACTGTTGTCGGAACTCCTATTTCGAAAGAAACAGCTACTGAGGTTCGTGATATATTAGAAACGGTCGTAACCTCGAAAAACGGAACAGGAAAGCCGTATAAATTAGACGGATATGATGTTATCGGGAAAACTGGTACAGCGCAAATTCGCAGTCAAAGCGGAGCCGGCTATGCTACAGGCCATCAAAATTATCTATTTTCTTTCTTAGGTATGGCACCAAAAGATAATCCTGAGGTTGTCGTTTATGTTGCTATACAACAACCTCAGATTAAAGAAAGTGAATCGGGCTCTGCACCGGTTTCTCAAGTTTTTAACTCAGTAATGGAAAATACATTAAAGTATTTAAATATTAAGTCGGATGATACGAAGAAAAAATCTACAAGTGAAGTACCTGATCTAAATGATACGAATGTGGAGACAGCTAAAGCTCAGGTTGATGAGCTTGGTTTGGCACCTATCGTAATAGGTAATGGGACCAGAGTAACTAAACAATCGCCGAGTGCCGGAACCAAAATGATACAAGGGGAGAAGGTTCTTCTTCTGACAGATGGTGATTTAACGCTACCTGATTTTACGGGCTGGTCAATCAGGGATGTTATGAAGGCAGCTTCTTTAATGGATGTCGAGTTGAATACTTCAGGATCCGGCTATGCTATGACTCAAAAACCAAAAGCAGGCACGAAATTGAAGAAAGATGCGTTCCTGGTTGTCCAATTTGAGGATCCAGAAACGATTTATGAAAAATCAAAAGAGAAATCATCCAAAACAAAAGAAAAGGATGAAGTATCCGATTAGAACGACCATTCAAGGGCCTGACAGCCATTCTCAGCTGTCAGGCCTATTTTCTTTTCCTAATTATTTTGCATAGACATAAAGTGAAGTGTACAAGCATACAGTGAAAAAGGAGTCATGCATTGGAGGAGAGAAGGATGAGAGCATCAAATATTACTGTTCGTAAACGATTAATTGCGACACTGGTGATAGGATTGCTAGTATTTTTAGTTATTATTATCAGACTTGGATATGTTCAGTTTTATTTAGGTGATTTTTTGACTGGCTTAGCTAAAGATTCATGGAGCAGAAATGTACCATTTGAACCTAAACGAGGAGAAATTAAGGACAGAAATGGGGTGGTGTATGCGACAAATAAATCTGCTCCTACTGTCTATGTAGTCCCTCGTCAAATAGGAAATGCAGCGGAAACAGCTAAAGAGATTGCCTCAGTTCTAAATATGAGAACAGATAAAGCATTTAAACTAATAACATCAAATACGTCCATAGTCAAAATACCTGAAGGTCGAAAGATCAGTCATAATAAAGCAAAGCAAATAAGAGACTTAAACTTAAAGGGAGTTTATATTGCGGAGGATTCAATCCGTTATTATCCAAAAGGGTCAACACTGGCTCATGTCCTGGGATTTGCGGGTATTGATAATCAGGGATTAATGGGCCTTGAGCTGGCTTATGATGATGAGCTGAAGGGCCAAAAAGGATATGTGAAGTTTTATGCGGATGCCAAAGGTAAACGGATGGAAAATATGGCTGATGACTATAAGGCTCCGGAAAATGGATATGATTTAAAATTAACGGTGGATAACCGAATACAAACCATCATTGATCGAGAACTTGAAATCGCTCAGGAAACATATAATCCGGATGGTATCGTGGCCATTGCTGTGAATCCCAATACAGGTGAAATACTGGGGATGTCAAGTAGACCCACATTTAATCCGACAAACTTCAGAAATGTGGCGCCAGAGATTTATAATCGGAATCTGCCTGTTTGGAGTACCTACGAACCGGGATCTACATTTAAGATTATTACGCTGGCGGCAGCACTTGAAGAAGGAAAAGTAGATTTGAAAAATGATCATTTTTATGACCCGGGGTATACGAAAGTAGGCGGTGCTAGTTTAAGATGCTGGAAGCGCGGTGGTCATGGATCTGAAACCTTCCTCGAGGTTGTTCAAAATTCCTGTAACCCGGGATTTGTGGAGCTTGGTCAAAGACTGGGAAAAGAAAAACTATTTGATTATATTCATGATTTTGGATTCGGAGAGAAAACAGGTATTGATTTGCAGGGAGAGGGAAAAGGGATATTATTTAATATTGATCGAGTGGGGCCGGTTGAACAGGCAACAACTGCTTTTGGACAGGGTGTCTCGGTTACGCCAATCCAACAAGTTATGGCGGTGTCAGCTGCGGTAAACGGTGGTACACTTTATACTCCATACATTGCCAAGGAAATTGTCAATCCCTCTACCGGAGAGACCATCATTAAAAAAACGCCAAAGGCGAAAAGAAATGTCATATCCAAAGAAACATCAAAGGAAATACGTGAAGCCCTGGAAACAGTAGTGGCACAAGGATCAGGTAAAGGTGCTTTTGTCGATGGTTATCGAGTCGGAGGAAAAACTGGTACAGCCCAAAAAGCTCAAAATGGGAGATATTTAGAAAACAATTTTATCGTCTCGTTTATTGGCTTTGCGCCAGCAGATGATCCGCAATTAGTGATTTATTTAGCAATTGATAATCCAAAAGGGACAGTTCAATTTGGGGGAGTTGTAGCTGCTCCAATTGTAGGAAGAATGATGAAGGATAGTTTACCGGCCCTTGGTGTTGAACCGCGTAAAAATCAAGTAGAGAAAGAAAAAAACTATTTAGATCCAAGGATGGAAAAGGTTCCTGACTTGATTGGGATGACATTAAAGGATTTGGGTGAGCAATATTCTACGTTTAAAGTAGAAAAGTCGGGAAGCGGGAACCGAATTGTGCAGCAATCACCGGCTGCGGGTGTTAAGTTAACAGAAGGGTCTACGATACGAATTTATCTGGAGGAAGATGCTGCAGATGAATAACAGTGTCTGCATAGTACACACATGGCGGCTGATATTGTTTCCTTCAGCTGCCTCTTCGTTCATTAAAAAAAGATGAAAGCGGTTTTCTTTTAACCTGACGGAAGATTATATACTTTATTATTTCTAAACGCCTTGAATTACGATACAATAATGAAGATTGCTTTAAAAAAGAAAGGAACAGTTTTATGAAACTCGATGAATTAATCTCAAGAATACCGTTTAAACAGAAACAGGGAGAGGGAAACCCTCTTATTTCATCCGTTGAGAATGACCACCGTAGAGTAAAAGAAGGCAGTTTGTTTATCTGTATTAAGGGATATACTGTCGATGGTCATAATCTTGCAGAAGAGGCGGTTAGAAATGGAGCGGTCGCTATTCTTTCAGAAAAGCCGCTATCTCTAAATGTACCCGTTGTAATTGTGAAAAGCACCCAAAAAGTAATGGCTTTATTGGCCGATTTCTTTTATGGGCATCCTACTCAAAAGCTTAATCTGATTGGTATTACCGGTACTAATGGAAAAACAACAATTAGTCATCTGGTTGAAAAAATATTTCAGGATGCAGACTATACAACTGGTTTAATTGGAACCATGTATACGAAGATTGGATCTGAGAAATACGAAACCAAAAATACAACACCTGATAGTCTGACATTACAAAAAACATTTGCAGATATGGTTAATAATCATGTACATACTGCAGTTATGGAAGTGTCTTCACATGCACTCGATATGGGGCGTGTATTTGGTTGTGATTACGATATTGCTGTTTTTTCAAATTTAACCCAGGATCATCTTGATTACCATGGAACGATGGAGAATTATCGCTACGCGAAGAGTTTATTATTTTCTCGTTTAGGAAACACCTATCTCGATAATCAACCCAAATATGCTATCTTAAATGCAGATGATTCAGCATCCATTATGTTTGAAAAAGTAACTTCTGCCAGTGTAGTGACATATGGCATTATTCAAAAAGCAGATGTAAGAGCTACTGATATTGTCATTTCGGCAGAAGGAACAAGATTCACTTTGACAACGCCAGATCACAGTTGCCCAGTTACAATCCCGATGATTGGCAAATTCAATGTATATAACTGTTTGGCTGCAGTTGCTGTTGGATTGGTTTCAGGGCTATCAATTCAACAAATCCTTTCATCATTGCAGGATATTAAGGGAGTTACAGGCCGTTTTGAGCCGGTATATGGCGGACAGGAATTTACTGTTTTAGTCGACTATGCCCATACTCCGGATAGCTTGGAAAACGTTCTGAAGACGATTAATGAATTTGCTGCTAAAAAAGTGTATACCATAGTGGGATGCGGCGGCGATCGAGATCGTAGCAAACGTCCTATTATGGCAAGGGTGGCATGTGAATATAGTTCAAATCCAATTTTCACATCTGATAATCCGAGAAGTGAGGATGCCTTATCCATTCTTGCTGATATGGAAAATGGAGTGGCCGGTTATAATTACAAGGTAATTGCTGACCGTAAGGAAGCAATCTTTGATGCGATCCTCAGGGCAGAACCTGGTGATGTTGTCTTGATTGCCGGCAAAGGCCACGAGAATTACCAAATTATTGGTAAGGAAGTCCTTCACTTTGATGATAAGGAAGTAGCACTTGAAGCACTTGAACAAAAATTACATTTGAACCGAAAAGAAGAAAGGGAGTAGAACCATGCTGGAGCAAGTTTTATTTTTTACTATACTCGTATCATTCTTAATAACGGTTCTTCTTTCTCCTATTTTTATTCCGTTCCTGAGACGCTTAAAATTTGGCCAAAGTATTAGAGAAGAAGGACCAAAATCACATCAGAAAAAAACAGGCACCCCTACTATGGGTGGCGTTGTATTCTTATTATCGATCCTTGTTACAACTCTTGTGATGACAGGAAAATTTGGTGAACCAAGCACTGAAACTTATTTATTGTTATTTGTAACCATTGGGTTTGGGTTACTTGGCTTTCTAGATGACTTTATAAAAATCGCCATGAAGAGAAATCTTGGTTTAACATCCAGGCAAAAACTAATTGGTCAGATTGTGATCTCTTGTATCTTTTATTTCATTATGAGGCAAAGTAATATGTCTACTGAAATTAGTATCCCATTGACTGATTACAGTATCGATTTTGGCTGGTTTTACATTTTTATTATTATATTCTGGTTAGTTGGTTTTTCAAATGCTGTTAATTTAACGGATGGTCTTGATGGTTTAGTATCAGGGGCTTCTGCCATAGCATTTGGAGCATTTGCTGTATTAGCCTGGAATTTAAAAGAATACGATATTGCTTTATTCTGTGTTGCGGTCGTCGGAGCTGTACTGGGATTCCTTGTTTTTAATGCACACCCTGCAAAAGTATTTATGGGGGACACAGGATCACTTGCCTTAGGCGGAGCAATAGCCACAGTAGCTATCTTACTGAAATTAGAATTACTTCTCGTTATTATTGGCGGTATCTTTGTGATTGAGACTTTATCCGTTATTATTCAGGTAGCTTCTTTTAAAACAACAGGCAAACGTATATTTAAGATGAGTCCACTGCACCATCATTATGAATTGAGCGGTTGGTCAGAATGGCGCGTAGTTGTAACGTTTTGGACGGTTGGATTACTTTTCGCTATCTTGGGAATCTACTTAGAGGTGTGGTTATAATATGAAGCAAATCAACGATTATTTAAGAAAAAAAGTACTTGTCCTTGGATTGGCGAAGAGCGGTGTGAGTGCGGCTTCTCTTTTGCATAAACTAGGTGCATTTGTGACGGTAAATGACTTTAAGCCTTTGAATGAAAATCCAGAGGCTCAAGGGTTACTTGAAGAAGGCATTAAAGTAGTTTGCGGCAGCCATCCAATTGAATTGTTGGATGAAGGGTTCGAATTAATTGTAAAAAACCCTGGAATCCCTTATACAAATCCGATGATACAGGAAGCTCTAAAAAAGAATATAGAAATTATTACTGAGGTTGAGCTTGCCTATCGCATTTCTGAAGCCCCATTTATCGGGATCACCGGAACGAATGGTAAAACAACGACGACGACTTTGATCTATGAAATGCTTGAGCGTGGTGGAAAAAAGCCTCTAATAGCTGGAAACATTGGAACCGTGGCGAGTGGGGTTGCCCAGGAAGCTAAGGAAGATAATGTGATTGTGATTGAATTATCATCGTTTCAACTAATGGGTATTCAAACATTCAGACCGCATATTGCAGTCTACTTAAATCTTTATGATGCCCATCTGGATTACCATGGCACGAAAGACGAATACTCTTTTGCCAAAGCGCAGATAACGAGTAATCAAAACAATACGGACTTTTTTATTTATAATGCTAGCCAGGTGGATACAAGAAAAGCGGCTGAGCATTCAAATGCTGTTTCCATTCCATTCAATACAGAAGTCGCTGATGAAACTGGAGCTTATACGAAAGACGGATATATTTGGTTCAGGGATGAAAAAATAATTGCCCTTGATGAGGTTGTATTACCTGGTAAGCATAACCTCGAAAATGTTTTGTCCGCTGTTGCCGCAGTTAAATTGTATGGAGTATCAAATGAAGCGATTCAATATGTCTTAAAAACATTCAGAGGCGTTAAACATCGTATGCAATATGTTGCAGAAATAGATGGGCGGAAATTTTATAACGATTCAAAAGCGACGAATATTTTAGCTGCATCTGCTGCTATATCTTCGTTTAAAACTCCTTTAATTCTGTTAGCAGGGGGCTTGGACCGTGGTAATGATTTTGATGAATTAATTCCGCTCCTTACTCATGTTAAGGCGATGATCGTGTTTGGAGAAACAGCTGAAAAATTAACGGAAACTGCACAGAAAGCAGGGATAGCTATAATCAAACATGTCGATAATGTAGCTATAGCCGCCAATGAGGCATATAAGCTGTCTGAAATTGGTGATACTATTTTACTTTCACCGGCATGTGCTAGTTGGGACCAATATAAAACTTTTGAAGTCCGTGGAGACATGTTTATGGATGCCGTGCATAAGTTAAAATAGGGGCTTGTTCAAGAGAACGGTATTTCTTGGGAAATGGACTGCTTTTAGAGCAATAGAGACGATTTTTAGAAGTCGTCTCTTTTTGTTAGCATTCTCTTACCAAGATATACTTCCCTAATTTAAAACAAAGAGGTGCATGGAAGTGCCTGCAAAAAAATCTACTCCTGACTTTATTTTAATCATTGCTATGCTTTCTTTACTTTCAATAGGGCTGGTTATGGTATACAGTGCCAGTGCAATATGGGCTACTTATAAATTTGATGACACCTTCTTCTTTGCGAAAAGACAGTTATTATTTGCAGGTGTAGGGATTGTAGCCATGTTTGTTATTATGAATATCGATTATTGGAATTGGAGAAGGTGGGCAAAGCCTTTAATCATTATTTGTTTTGTGTTGCTGGTTGTCGTGTTGATTCCTGGAATAGGGACACTTAGGAACGGTTCCAGGAGCTGGATTGGTGTAGGCGCATTTTCCATACAGCCGTCTGAATTTATGAAACTAGCGATGATTGTCTTTCTTGCCAAATTTTTATCCGAAAGGCAAAAGTACATAACAACACTTAAAAAGGGTTTAGTACCCTCCTTAGGACTGGTTTTCTTAGCGTTTGGGTTAATTATGATGCAGCCGGATCTTGGGACGGGCACAGTAATGGTAGGCACTTGTATAGCGATGATTTTTATCGCGGGTGCGCGGATCAGTCATTTCGTCGGCCTTGGTATGCTTGGGGTTGCAGGTTTCGTTGTACTAATTATATCCGCTCCTTACCGTATGAAGAGAATCACATCTTTTCTCGACCCATGGCAGGATCCCCTTGGGAGTGGTTTTCAAATTATCCAATCTCTTTATGCCATTGGGCCTGGTGGGTTGTTTGGACTGGGACTTGGCCAAAGCAGACAAAAGTTCTTTTATTTGCCTGAGCCGCAAACTGATTTTATATTTGCTATTCTTTCGGAGGAATTGGGTTTTATCGGGGGTTCTCTAGTTATATTGCTATTTTCTCTTCTGTTATGGAGAGGGATCAGAATTGCGCTTGGTGCACCTGATTTATTCGGAGCTTTTTTAGCAGTTGGGATTATTGTTATGATTGCGATACAGGTGATGATCAATATTGGAGTTGTAACAGGTCTAATGCCTGTTACAGGCATCACGTTACCATTTTTAAGCTATGGAGGGTCCTCATTAACTTTGATGTTAATGGCAGTGGGTGTATTACTCAATATAAGCAGATATTCTAATTATTAGAATGACAGGAAGCTGATTCATTAAGCTTCTTTTTTTTACAGGTCATTATTATTTAAGTATAATTGTGTTTTCAGCAATATATATAACGAAGAACCTATGTAAACCTGGTTTAGAGTGTAGTAGAATATGGGTAAACCCTATAGTTAGTAACAATGTAAGTGAAAGGTGAATCGATCATGAAAATAGTACTGAGTGGTGGTGGTACAGGTGGACATATCTATCCTGCACTTGCCATGGCAAGAGAAATTAAAAAATTAAATCCGGAGGCATCCTTTTTATATATAGGTACAGAAAAAGGATTAGAAAAAGACCTTGTCAGTCGTGAAGGGCTTGAATTTAAGGCAATTGAGATTACGGGATTTAAACGATCTTTAAGCTTTGAAAATGTAAAAACAATTTGGCGTTTCTTAAAAGGTGTTACGAATAGCAAGAAAATCATAAAAGAATTTAAACCAGATGTCGTAATTGGTACAGGTGGATATGTATGTGGCCCGGTTGTTTATGCAGCAGCCAAAATGAAGGTACCAACGATTATTCATGAGCAAAACAGTGTGCCGGGCTTAACAAATAAATTTCTAAGTCGATATGTTAATAAGGTAGCGATCAGTTTTGAAGAGGCTTCGCAGTACTTTCCAAAGGAAAAAGTTGTTCTAACCGGTAATCCGCGTGGTTCAGAAGTTGTATCACATATTGGCTCAAATGCAATTCAGCAACTAGGGGTAAAAAAAGGTATGCCTTCTGTCCTGATATTCGGAGGAAGCCGTGGAGCAAGAGCTATTAATGAAGCCGTTCTAAAAAATATTGAAGTATTGAAAGATAAACCATACCAAATTATTTATATAACAGGTGACGTCCATTACGAATCTGTAAAAGAGGAACTTGATTTAGTAGGGACACCGGATAATGTCATTGTAAAACCTTTTATACACAATATGCCGGAGATCCTGCCTTCAATTGATTTGGTTGTATCGAGAGCTGGAGCAACAACATTGGCAGAATTAACAGCATTGGGTATCGCCAGCATCCTTATTCCAAGTCCATATGTAACAAATAATCATCAGGAAAAGAATGCGCAGGCTTTAGTATCCAATGGAGCTGCGTTGATGATAAAAGAGAGTGAATTAAATGGTAGCTCTTTAATAAAAGCAATGGATGAAATTATACTGAATCAAATCAAAATTGAATCTATGAAAAAGGCAGCAAAGGAAATGGGCATGCCTGATTCTGCAGAACGTTTATTGCAAATCATTAAGGACTTGCAATAAAGATAAAGTAACAGAGCGGGGACGGATACAATTAAGATTAGAATAGTGGAGCATGCCAGTCATTTTTAATAAAGATTGGCATGGCTTTCGTTTGACGACTTACACGTAATCCTTTTCTTCCTTTGTGATTACGATCTGTTTAGTCGGGTCTTAACTCTTAACTTATGATTCGTACGTACTCTGTATAGCCTTAGAAATATTCGTATATCTATCCGCTTTTAAAAGTGAAGGTTTTTTTATCTTGACTCTTTTTATTTGGATAGTTTGGAAGAAGGAAGCATCATTCTCTCTTTTAAAAAAAGCAGAAAAAAGCAGGAGATTATATGTTATAATTTTCTCATAATTGATATCTGTATCGATTGTCTTTTTTTAGATGAATAGGATTAAATATTTGAACATAGAGTCTTCAACTATTCGATATTCATTGCGATAAGGTCATATATTATGGGATAAAATTACTATACGTATGTAATCCACCTGAAGGCATACAGATTCTTAGTTGTTGTTTAAAAAGAGGTGTTTGGATTGGATAAGAATTTGGTATCTCTTGAAGACCGGATTCCGAAATTGAAACAAATGAGGAAAAAGAAGGCAAACAGGCGCTTAATTGGACTTTTGGCGATCTTCTTTTTACTTATATTCAGTATTATCTATCTACAATCTCCATTAAGCCGAATTCAATCAATCCGTGTGGAGGGCAATACGTATTTGACGGATCAAGAAATCATTAAACAAAGCGGTTTGGAAATTGATGATAATATTTGGGAGATTAAAACGGACAAGATTGAAGCAGCGATAAAGAAACATACCGAGATAAAGGATGTTACGTTGCAAAAGAAGTTTCCTAACCATATAAAAATAAAAATCAATGAGTACGAATACACGGCTTATGTACAAAAAGGAAAGGAATATTATCCGGTTTTATCTAATGGGAAAATACTAGATAAGAAATTGCAGCATATTCCTGATTCCGGTCCGTTACTCGTATCTTTTAAAGAAGGGAAACCTTTGGCTATTATTATTGAGCAGCTTGAAGAAATGCCTGAGGATGTCATGAATTCAATATCAGAGATTCATCATAATCCATCGAAGACAGATAAAACGAAAGTAACACTTTATATGAATGATGGATATGAAGTGACTGCAAGCGGAGAAACTTTAGCTGACAAACTGGTGCATTATGCTGCCATTGTGAGTCAATTGGAGGAAGGCAGCAAAGGAATCATTGATCTTGAAGTTGGTTCGTATTTTCGTTCTTACAAAACGGACTCAAAAAGCGAATAAAGTATTCTAAAAGATGTGAAATACCATGTGCAGTAAGTCATCTAGTAAGGTATTAAATTCACTTATTATGGCAGCCCAATAAATAATCTATTTTATTGGGATATCATATTATATTAGTAGCTTCATCTTTCAATAATAAACCGAATCAGATTGAATAGATGTAAGAAAATTCATTTTTTATATAATTTAAGCTATAAATTTGACTTTTCTAGGCGTTCATATTGGTGTAGACTTGTATTTATCAAGGTAATTTGAAATCACAAAATGTTTTTCTGAAATATTGCTAATTTATTTAAAAACAAACACTCATTTATTAACCCTGATGTTTTTTAAGATAAAATGACAGGATAATAAGGTGTTTTGGCGAATAGTTGTTTTGTAGGGTTTAAAAGTCAATCATAATTAGATAGCTATTAAAGGAGGTGCCAAAGGGTGCACAACAATGAAATATATGTTAGCCTTGACATCGGTACATCCACTGTGAAAGTGATAATAGGAGAAATGGAGAATGACTCCTTGAACATAATCGGTGTGGGTAATGCAGCATCTGAAGGCTTGAGGAAAGGTCAGATTGTTGATATAGATGAAACTGTTAAATCCATTCGTAAAGCTGTTGAACAAGCTGAGAGAATGGTAGGTATGGAGATTCGTAAAGTGATTGTGGGAATAAGTGCCAATCATATTATGCTTCAGCCATGCCATGGAGTGGTCGCTGTTTCTAATGACAATCGTGAGATAACGGAAGAAGATAAAATCCGTGTGAGGGAACAGGCTGAGTTAGTTACAATCCCTTCTGATCGAGAAATTATTGATGTTATTCCGGTTCATTACAAGGTTGATGAAATAGATGAGATCAGTGATCCAAAGGGGATGACTGGAGTCCGTCTGGAAATGAGAGGCGTCTTGATTACAGGACTCAGAACCATTTTACATAATACGCTTCGTGCTGTTGAACACGCAGGACTAGAAATAACGGATATTGCTTTGCAGCCAATGGCAGCTGGCTCACTTGTATTGTCCAAAGATGAGCGGAATTTAGGAATAGCGCTTGTAGATATAGGTGGCGGTTCTACATCAGTTGCTGTATTTGAAGATGGAGAGCTGAAAGGTGCAACTGTTATCCCGCTCGGCGGTAATATTATTACGAAAGATATCAGTATTGTCCTGAAAACACCGACTGAGGTATCTGAGCAAATTAAAATCAGGCATGGCCATGCATTCATTGATGATGATGCGGAAGAAGAAACATTTACCATTCCTGTCATTGGCAGTGAAAAACAACAGACCTGCAATCAATTTATTGTTTCTGATATTATGGAAGATAGATTAACAGAGATTTTTGAACTGGTCGAAGATGAAATAGCTAAAATGGGTGTAAATGATTTGCTGGGAGGCTATGTTCTCACTGGTGGAGTAGTGAAAACCCCTGGTATACTAGATTTAGCGCAAAATATCCTGCAAAATCGTGTTCGTGGAGCAGAACCTAATTACATAGGTGTCAGAGAACCGCAGTATACAACCTCTGTCGGTCTTATCACATATGCATGTAATAAAGCCAGATCTCAAGGAATGAAACTAGGATCGCACACTGTTGCAGCAACTAAAGAAGTAACAGAAAAGCGTCCAACTAAAAACACAGCTCCAAAAGAAAAAGCACCAAAAGATCCGGAAGATAAAATGAGTACAAAAATGAAAAAATTCTTCGGAGTATTTTTCGAATAGGGGAAACACTTTACCGAAAATAATAGGAGGACTTTCCATGCTAGAATTTGATACAAATATTGATTCATTAGCAACGATTAAAGTAATCGGTGTAGGGGGTGGCGGAAATAACGCAGTTAACCGAATGATTGAACATGGTTTACAAGGAGTAGAATTCATTGCGGTTAACACAGATGCCCAAGCTTTAAATCTATCAAAAGCTGAAACAAAAATGCAAATAGGCGGTAAATTGACGCGTGGACTTGGTGCTGGTGCCAATCCTGAAGTTGGAAAGAAAGCTGCTGAAGAAAGTAAAGAGCAAATTGAACAAGCTCTTCAAGGCGCAGATATGGTATTTGTTACCGCTGGAATGGGCGGTGGTACCGGGACGGGTGCTGCTCCTGTAGTAGCTCAAATTGCGCGTGAATTGGGCGCTCTGACTGTTGGTGTTGTCACAAGACCGTTTACATTCGAAGGCCGCAAGCGTTCCACACAAGCACAAGGTGGAATTGCATCGATGAAAGAATCAGTTGATACTTTAATCGTCATTCCAAATGATCGATTATTGGAAATCGTGGACAAAAGTACACCGATGCTTGAAGCGTTCCGTGAAGCGGACAATGTTCTACGACAAGGTGTACAAGGTATCTCTGATTTAATCGCCGTACCGGGATTAATTAACCTGGATTTCGCCGATGTTAAAACAATTATGTCCAATAAAGGATCCGCTTTAATGGGAATTGGGGTTGCTTCCGGAGAAAGCCGTGCTGCAGAGGCAGCTAAAAAAGCAATTTCAAGTCCACTTCTTGAAACATCGATTGATGGTGCTCAAGGGGTGTTAATGAACATCACTGGTGGAACAAATTTAAGTCTATTCGAAGTTCAGGAAGCAGCTGATATTGTAGCTTCAGCTTCTGACCAAGAAGTTAATATGATCTTTGGATCTGTTATTAATGAGAATTTGAAAGACGAAATTGTGGTAACCGTGATTGCTACAGGCTTCAATGAAGTGGAACAACAGCGTCCAGCCACAGCACGTCCGAACTTTGGTCAAACACGCCCTGCTCCACAAAGCAACCCGGTTAAGCGTGAAGTTCCAAAACGTGAAGAGACCTATACATCAGAACCAAGCAGAAGTACCCAAGTGAGCAGCAATAATTCCGATGACACACTAGATATTCCTACTTTCTTAAGAAATCGGAATCGCCGCAGATAATATCATAAGAGGAAGATGTGAGCAACAGTATTTTGCCGAACATCTTCCTCTTTTTTATGTTTGACTGTTTTTCAAGCACCTTCGTTAACGAGCTTCCTTTAATCTCTATGTGAAATGCTCCTCCGGATCAATAATAAATTTTCTCCTATTCCTAATTACTTACCTAGTTTACTAGTTAAAACATTTTTCGAATGCGTCAGTAGTTTTATTGGTATTCAATAAAAAATATGGACTGATAAATAAAGAGAACATCTATTTGTGAATCTCTAAGAATACAGGGAAACTATCGACAAATATTGATGAAAATATAAATAAAAAACACTCTCTCCCATTACAGGAAGTGACAACCTTTTGGAGTCTGTCAGGTTATAATTTCTCATATGTTCTATTAAAAAAATTATGAGGACACAGTATGACTATTTATATGGATGCCATTTGGTTTCTCAATTGGATTTTTGATACGTGTTTATTGGTATGGACAGCTGTATTATTAAAGAATCAATTTAATTGGATCAGAATTGTATGCGGAGGTTTTATTGGTTCATCGATTGTTTGGCTCTATATCACTCCCTATTCCTATTTAGCTGACCAAGTTTGGCTAAAAAGTATGATTTCCATCCTAATGATTTTAACAGCATTTGGTTTTAAAAGTATTCGAGCTTTTATTAAGAAACTAATTATTTTATATGGTGTGACTTTTACTTGCGGTGGGATTCTGCTAGGCAGTCACTATTTTTTTAGTTTTAAGGTGACTGAATATTTTGACGGATTTGCGAATGGCTCTGGAAGTTTTGGCGATCCGGTCAGCTGGATTTTTGTCATGATTGGCTTTCCATTGGCCTGGCACTTTTCGAAAAAGCATATTAACATTCTGGAACTTGCCAAATGGAATAAGGAACAGCGGGTTACGATGAAGGTAGAAATCAATGGGGTATCATTTGATTGTGAAGGCCTTGTTGATACTGGAAACCAATTACTTGATCCAATATCTGGAGCTCCTGTGGCGATTATTTCTCTTTATGGAAGGGAAACGTTACTGCCAGTCCCTGTTACCAAATTAATTGAGAATGGTATACAAAATATGAACAGTGATTTTACAGGTTTTCCTGATGGATGGCAGGAAAAAATGAGGATTATTCCATGCAAGGTTGTAGGTAATGAAAGTCAATTATTAATAGCGTTTAAACCGGATGTCCTAGCTATTAAATCAGCTGATGATTATCGTACAGTTCAGAAATGCTTAATTTCGTTTTCAATGCAGGAATTATCCGGTGAAGGGCTTTTCGATTCTATTGTTCATCCGAAAATGGTAGCGGTCGTTGATTCAGCATCTGCCTCATAAGGTGATAGATACTTTACTAAATTCCAGAAAGAAATAGACTTTGAGGATTAGGAAAGGGGTTAAACAATTGAAGAATTTCCGCTTTAGATTATCATATTATTGGACAAAAGTATTGGTTAAATTAAAGCTGAAATCGGATGAAATATACTATATTGGCGGAAGCGAAGCCCTTCCACCGCCGCTTAGTAAGGAAGAAGAAGAAATTTTGATTCATAAACTGCCAAAGGGTGATGAAACGGCTAGATCCATGCTTATTGAAAGAAATCTTCGATTAGTTGTATACATAGCTCGTAAATTTGAGAATACAGGAATCAATATCGAAGATTTAATTAGTATTGGTACAATTGGACTTATTAAAGCAGTGAACACGTTCAATCCTGAAAAGAAAATAAAGCTGGCTACATATGCGTCAAGGTGTATAGAAAATGAAATTCTGATGTACTTGCGAAGAAACAGTAAAACACGTTCGGAAGTTTCATTTGATGAACCATTAAATATTGACTGGGATGGGAACGAATTGCTCCTCTCTGATGTACTTGGGACGGATGACGATATCATCACGAAAAATTTAGAGACAAGTATTGATAAAAAGCTCTTGGCTAAGGCGCTGGAACAATTAAATGATCGCGAGAAACAAATTATGGAACTGAGATTCGGTCTGGTTGGTGGAGAAGAAAAAACCCAAAAAGATGTTGCCGATTTACTAGGGATTTCCCAGTCCTATATATCGCGACTTGAAAAGCGGATTATTAAAAGACTAAGAAAAGAATTTAATAAAATGGTTTGAGGAATGGCAGAAAAATTTTTTATCAGGTAAACCTTTAAGTTATAAGGATTTCAGCATAAACACTATGCGGAAATAATTTTTATATGCATATAATTTCCTCCCGCGGAGATACTTTACTTTGTACAGCAGCTCCTGCTAGGAGGGAATGGATTGACACGAAATAAAGTAGAAATATGTGGTGTGGATACATCAAAATTACCTGTTTTAAAAAATGATGAAATGCGGGAATTGTTCAAACAGATGCAATCGGGAGAATCATCATCAGCGCGGGAGAAGTTAGTTAACGGTAATCTTCGACTTGTCCTGAGTGTCATTCAGCGTTTTAATAACAGGGGTGAGTATGTTGATGACCTCTTCCAGGTTGGGTGTATCGGTTTAATGAAATCCATTGACAACTTTGACTTAAGCCAGAATGTTAAATTTTCTACGTATGCTGTACCGATGATCATAGGGGAGATACGCCGTTATTTACGGGATAATAACCCGATTAGGGTTTCTAGGTCGCTAAGGGATATTGCGTACAAGGCGTTACAGGTCAGAGAGCGGTTAATGAGTGAAACATCGAGAGAACCTACATCAGAAGAAATTGCAAAAGCACTTGACGTTACTTATGAAGAAGTTGTGTTTGCCCTTGATGCAATCCAGGATCCGGTGTCTTTATTTGAACCAATCTATAACGATGGAGGCGATCCGATTTTTGTGATGGATCAACTCAGTGATGAAAAGAGCAAAGACAGCACTTGGATTAATGAGATTGCCTTAAAAGATGGCATGCGCAGGTTAAATGATCGGGAAAAAATGATCCTAAGGAAACGTTTCTTCCAAGGGAAAACACAAATGGAAGTCGCTGAGGAAATTGGAATTTCACAAGCGCAGGTGTCCCGTCTGGAAAAAGCGGCTATTCGCCAAATGAATAAAAATATCTAGCTGCTGATTATGAACTTATAATTAAATATGTTATGCCTTTTAAGCTATCCTCGTGGAGGGTGGCTTTTATTATTGTAAAGTCACTACGTTTCAGGTTCTTGTACCAGCTAATGATCAAGGCTGATTGTAAAGGTATCTTGAATATAAGATCATTCATCAGAATTAGTAATGATAGATTTATTGGTATAGTTAGGTGGGATCCGCAAATACAAATTACAATCCATAATCAAGATTTAATTAAAAAAGGACAGAAGATAGGCGGTTCTTTATTACTATATTTATTCATATAATGCCAGTAACCATAAAAATCCCGGTTGGGGGTAGAGACGAATGATAAAAATTTCGGAATTGCAGGTTAAAGAAATTGTAAATACATTGGATGGTAAACGTTTAGGAAATGTTGAAGATATTGAAATCAACCTTAGGACAGGTAGAATTGAAAGCATAACGGTAGCCAATAGTAAAATGCTTTCATTTATGAATAAAGATGAAGATATTGTCATTCCGTGGAATAAAATTAAAATGATTGGGGAAGATATTGTACTTGTGGAACACAAGGGAAATGGAAGTTTCAATGAATAGAAGAAAACTATATCCGTTTATGGTAAAATGAAAGAAAAATTGAGGGGTATTAATTTGGAACCATTTGTACAAACTTCCGAATCATTTTTGTCGATAAAAGATTGGAATGAACGGCATCCGAATTTATTGGCTGGTTTTACAGCAAAAAACGGCGGTGTTAGCGAATTTCCGTTTCATTCGATGAATACAGCTTTCCATGTCAATGATATGGATCAAAAAGTGATGGAAAATAGGCGTATATTGGCTAATCAAATCCATTTTCCTGTGGAAACATGGATTGGAGCGGAACAAACACATGAATCAACCATTAGGAAAATAGACAGAAAACATGCAGGGCTGGGGTCTATGGATTACCAAACGGCATTAAAAGCAACAGATGGCTTATATACAAAAGAGACTGGTTTATTACTGACACTTTGCTTTGCCGATTGTGTACCTGTTTATTTCGTTGCGCCAACCCATCATCTAGTTGGGATTGTACATGCTGGCTGGAAAGGTACAGTTGCTGGCATCAGCTCATCGATGGTTCGTATTTGGGCGCAAGCTGAAGGTGTGCAACCTAATGAGATATATGCAGCAATTGGGCCATCTATTTGCCAAAACTGTTATACGGTCGACAAAAAAGTCATTAACTTATTAGAGGTTATACTAGAAGAACAGACAAAAACCGCTTATAATCAAATTATGGAGAATAAATATCAGCTTGATTTAAAGATTGCAAATGCTTTAATTCTTCAGAAAGCTGGTATTTTACCAGAGAATATCATGACAACCAATTTTTGTACAAGTTGTGATGATTCTTACTTTTTCTCTCACCGACGTGATCAGAGGAAAACTGGTCGAATGATGGGGTTAATCGGCTGGAAGGAGGAGTAAGAGGATGGAAGTAGCGAAAAACCTGCATATAATCCAAGAAAAAATAGAAAATGCTGCAAAACGTGTGGGTCGAAATCCAAAGGATATTCAAATTATTGCTGTTACAAAATATGTATCAACAAAACGTGCTCAGGAAGCCTTAGAAGCTGGTATTACAAACTTTGGGGAAAATCGCCCCGAGGGATTAATCGCCAAACAAGAGGGTATAAAAGAACAACTAGTGTGGCATTTTATCGGATCCCTTCAAACGAGAAAGGTGAAGACGATTATAGATCGTGTGGACGTTCTTCATTCTTTAGACCGTTTATCTTTAGCTGAAGAAATAGAGAAAAGAGCATCTCGCCAGATTGACTGTTTTGTTCAGGTAAATGTAAGTGGTGAAGATACTAAACATGGGATACAGCCTCAGGATGCAATAGAGTTTGTACAACAACTTGCTGGATTTGAGAAAATTAGGGTAATGGGACTTATGACGATGGCTCCTTTAACAGATGATGAAGAAGAAATACGTACATGTTTCCGTAAACTAAAAGAATTGCAAGTGAAGATACAAAATAGGATGTTGCAAAATGCCCCGTGCACAGAGCTTTCAATGGGTATGTCTAATGATTATGAGATTGCCATTGAAGAAGGTGCAACCATGGTTAGAATTGGAACGGCCTTGGTAGGGAATGAATAAGAAAGAGGTGTAAATGATGTCAATCGTATCGAAAATGAAAACATTTTTTGCGCTCGAGGATGATGAATATGAATATGAAGAGCGATATGTGGAGGAAGAAACAGTTCCGGCAAAAGTAAATAAACAAACTCAACAGCAACAGAAACAACAAAATATAGTGAGTCTTCAAAGTATACAGAAATCGTCCAAGCTAGTGTTATTGGAACCAAGAGCATATGCAGATGCTCAGGAGATAGCCGATCATTTGAAAAATCGCCGTGGTGTTGTGGTAAACCTGCAAAGAATCTCACCCGACCAGGCCAGAAGAATCGTTGATTTTCTAAGTGGGACTGTGTATGCAATCGGCGGTGATATTCAGCGTATTGGATCGAACATATTCTTATGTACTCCTGAAAATGTTGATGTTTCAGGTTCCATTTCTGGATATGCGCAAGAAGATGATCTGGAGGATATAAGGTGGTAAGTAAATAATGGATATGTTTTTTTATATACTTTATAAAGCAGTGGACATTTATTCCTGGGCCTTGATTATATACATATTAATGTCATGGTTTCCAAATGCAAGGGAAACAGGAATTGGGTCGTTTTTGGCACGTATATGTGAGCCATTTTTAGAACCGTTCAGGAGAATCATACCTCCGCTTGGCATGATTGATTTATCTCCGTTGGTAGCGATTCTTGTCTTAAATATGGCTAGAGTGGGAATCAGTGCGTTGTCAGGAATATTTTAAAGGTAATAGTCAGCTCCCTTTTAAAATGAGGGAGCTGACTTATTTTTAGCTGGAGGATGTAAATGAATATTTATCAGCATTTTCGTCAGGAAGAACGCGAATTTATCGATCAGGTGCTTGGATGGGTTGAGCAGGTACAGGTGCAATATGCGCCAAAATTAACGGATTTTCTTGATCCCAGAGAATCGGAAATTGTCAGAATGCTAATTGGTACGAATGAAGATGTCCGAGTTTCCTTTTATGGAGGAAACGAAATGGCCGAACGCAGACGAGCATTCATTTACCCGGACTATTATGAACCTCAAATAGAAGATTATGAATTAACCATTTATGAATTATTCTATTCTGCCAAATTTACTACGCTTCAGCATAGGCAAATCCTTGGCACATTGATGTCGGTTGGACTGAAGAGAGAAAAATTTGGTGATATTTGGATTGAAGGCGAGCGGGTTCAATTTGTTGTAGCCAAAGATGTTGCGTCTTACTTGGAAATGAATATTTCTAAAATAGGCAATGCAGGTGTGAAGTTTAAGGAAATTCCTTCAGACAAAGTCATGAGGGTGACTGAGCAATGGAAAGAGAGCCAGGTTACGGTTTCTTCCATGAGATTGGACACCATTTTGTCAGCAATTGCGAATATTTCCAGACAAAAAAGCCAAATGCTCGTTCAACAGGGGCGTGTTAAGGTAAACTGGAAACAGGTTGAAAATCCTTCGTATGAAATCAGAGAAAGTGATGTACTATCCGCGCGAGGAATAGGGAGAATGAAAGTTTTTTCTATTGATGGAAAAACGAAGAAAGATAAATGGAAAATAAAGTGTGGTATACAAAAATAATCAGGAATTTAGAAGGAATATCACCATTCGTGTCGAAAGCATAGTATAATAATTAAGAGAAGAATCAGTATTCGGAGGTGCAGTCTATGCCATTAACACCGCTAGACATACATAACAAGGAATTCGGCAGAGGATTCCGCGGTTACGATGAAGATGAAGTAAATGAGTTTCTTGACCAAATAATTAAAGATTATGAGTTGGTCCTTCGCGACAAGAAAGATTTGGAAGCGAAAGTAGAAGAATTGGAACAACGTCTCGAGCATTTCTCCAGTATCGAGGAAACACTGAATAAATCGATCGTCATCGCTCAGGAAGCTGGCGAAGATGTCAAACGAAATTCTCAAAAAGAAGCTAAACTGATTATGAAGGAAGCAGAAAAAAATGCTGACCGAATTGTCAATGAAGCTTTATCAAAAGCAAGAAAGATTGCCATTGAGATTGAAGATCTTAAAAAGCAATCTAAAGTATTCAGAATGCGTTTTAAAATGCTTGTTGAAGCCCAGCTTGATTTATTAAACAGTGAAGATTGGGATAAACTTCTAAAATATGACGTTGATGCCACGGAACTTGACATCGACCTGCATGAAGAAGAAATGTAAGGTCTTGACTTTTTCGTGAATTATTGAATATAATATTTTAACAAATCTAATCCAAATAACATGTTAAATCGAAGACGGGAACAGTACATCAGATCAATCTTTTTATAGCGAGCCGGGGAGGGTGGGAGCCTGGTAAAAGAAACTGAATGGAAGATCGTCCCTGAGTCTGCTTTTGAACCCACTTTAGTTGGCATTAAAAAGCGGCGAGTCATTCACGTTACGAATACCAAGAGGAGTATTGATAAGTCAGTATTCTAAAAGGGTGGTACCGCGGAAATCTAGCCTTTTCGTCCCTTTACCGGGATGAAAAGGCTTTTTTGTATTTATTTAGCAGTAATGTTCAACGGAAACTTAAGGAGTGAATGTAATGGAATTTAAAGACACATTATTGATGCCTAAAACGGAATTTCCGATGCGCGGAAATCTTCCTAAAAGAGAACCGGAAGTTCAGGCAGCTTGGGAAGAAAAAGATCTATATAAACTAGTACAGGAACGCACAAAAGATTTTCCTAAATTCGTGCTTCATGATGGACCGCCATATGCAAATGGCAACATCCATATTGGCCATGCGATGAACAAAATTTTAAAGGATTTTATCGTCCGTTTTAAATCCATGAATGGATTTAATGCTCCGTATGTGCCGGGCTGGGATACTCATGGTTTACCAATTGAAACAGCTTTAACGAAAAATAAAAAAGTAAATCGTAAGGAAATGACGATTGCGGAGTTCCGTAAACTTTGTGAGGAATATGCATATTCGCAAATCGATCAACAGCGTAACCAATTTAAACGTTTGGGTGTAAGAGGAGATTGGGAAAATCCATATATCACACTAAAACCTGAGTATGAAGCTGAACAAATCAAGGTTTTTGGAGAAATGGCGAAAAAAGGCTATATCTATAAAGGACTTAAGCCAGTTTATTGGTCTCCTTCAAGCGAATCTGCCTTGGCAGAAGCGGAAATCGAGTACCATGATAAGAAGTCAGCATCCATCTTTGTTGCATTTGATGTAAAGGACGGCAAAGGAGTAGTGGAAGAAGGGGCTAAGTTCATCATTTGGACAACGACACCTTGGACAATTCCTGCCAACCTTGGGATAGCTGTTCATCCACGCCTGGACTATGTGGTCGTAAATGTAGAAGGTACAAAATATGTTGTTGCTGAATCATTATTGCCATCTGTTAAAGAAACGCTCGGATGGGAGAATACAATTGTTGAAAAAACGGTGAAGGGCAGCGAATTGGAATACGTAGTTGCCAAACATCCATTATATGATCGCGAGTCACTTGTTATCTTAGGTGAACATGTAACAACTGATGCAGGTACAGGCTGCGTTCATACAGCTCCAGGACACGGTGAAGATGACTTTATCGTAGGTCAAAAATACAATCTTGGTGTACTCTGTCCAGTAGATGGAAAAGGACATATGACTTCTGAAGCTCCAGGATTTGAAGGGTTATTCTATGATAAAGCCAATAAAGAAATCACAGATAAGCTTGAGGAAGTTGGGGCCCTGTTAAAGCTTGATTTCATTACCCACTCCTATCCGCATGATTGGAGAACAAAAAAACCAACCATTTTCCGTGCAACGGACCAATGGTTTGCATCAGTAGCTGATATTCGTGAAGAATTATTAGACAAAGTTAAAGAAACTAAATGGGTTCCCGCTTGGGGAGAAACCAGATTATATAACATGATTCGTGACCGCGGAGACTGGTGTATTTCCCGTCAGCGTGCATGGGGCGTACCAATTCCAGTGTTCTATGCAGAAAATGGGGAAGCCATTATTACGGATGAAACGATTAAACATGTATCTGATTTATTCGGTAAATATGGATCCACTGTTTGGTTTGAAAGAGAAGCAAAAGATCTTCTTCCGGAAGGATTTACACATGAAGGAAGTCCAAATGGTCAATTTACAAAAGAAACAGATATTATGGATGTATGGTTTGACTCCGGATCCTCTCATCAATCTGTCCTTGAAGCAAGAGAAGAGTTGAGAAGACCGGCAGACTTATACCTTGAAGGTTCTGACCAATACAGAGGTTGGTTTAACTCTTCCTTGATCACATCTGTTGCTGCTTCTGGTGAAGCTCCTTACAAGGAAGTATTAAGCCATGGCTTTACCCTTGATGGAGAAGGCCGCAAAATGAGTAAGTCCTTGGGCAACACGATTGATCCATTAAAAGTTATCAACCAAATGGGCGCTGATATTCTTCGTTTATGGGTGGCAAGTGTTGATTACCAAGCTGATGTGCGGGTATCCGATAATATCCTGAAACAAGTATCTGAAGTGTATCGTAAAATCCGCAACACATTCAGATTCCTGCTTGGTAATCTGAGCGGCTTCAATGCGGAGCGCGATTCCGTTTCTTACGAAAATCTACGTGAAGTAGACCAATATATGCTGATTAAATTAAATGACTTGGTCCGTCAAGTTAAACAATCCTATGACAATTATCAATTTGCCGATATCTATAATGGCATTAATAATTTCTGTACACAGGATTTAAGTTCCTTCTATCTTGATTATGCAAAAGATATTCTTTACTGTGATGCAGAGAATGGTGAAGAAAGACGTGCCATCCAAACTGTATTGCATGAATGTGTTATGAAATTAGTTAAATTGATTGCACCGATTCTTCCGCATACAGCTGATGAAGTATGGAGTTTTATCGAGGATAAAGAAGCGATGAGCGTACAATTAACAGATATGCCAGCTGAAGAAAACTATGCAAACAGTACAGCTGTTAAAGCGAAATGGGATCATTTTATGGATGTACGTGATGATGTTCTTAAAGCACTTGAAGAAGCAAGGAATGCAAAGGTGATTGGTAAATCATTAAATGCAAAAGTAGCCTTGTATGTAAATGAAGAAACAAAAGAATTGCTTGAGGGCATTGAAGAAAGACTTGAACAATTATTTATTGTATCTGAAGTGGAAGTGGCCGGCTCCATTTATGATGCACCAGAAGAAGCTATTAAATTAGAACATGCGGCTATTGTCGTAACGAAAGCAACTGGAGAGACTTGTGAACGTTGCTGGAATATCAGTGAAGAAGTTGGTACGGTTGAGAAGCATCCAACTTTATGTGAACGCTGCTCCACAGTGGTCGATCAGGAATATCCGGAACTTGGATAAGTGGGTTTAATCATTCAGGAGTAAAGGTAGGCTGTAGACTAATCAGCGTGACCAAGAAAGCCATACTCATCTGATTCCCCTTAAGTATGAAGGATAAGTGCTTGTGCAGTTATGGATTTATGACTGACTAGGGAATAATCCATGGACTAAAAACAAGCGATATACACTCAGGAGCTCAGTTCTCACATAGGCCCTTTCATCATATCGAAAGGGCCTGTATTTTTGTAGAAGTTCTCATCATTTGTAAGATAGGCTACACTTTTTTTACGAAATGGATATTCTAATCAGGTAGGGGGCACATGAATGGTATCTATTTATTATGTGATTGCATTACTGATCATTCTAATCGACCAATTCACCAAATGGCTAGTTGTTAAGTATATGACTTATGGGGAAAGCATACCGGTTATTGAAAACTTTTTGTATATTACCTCTCACAGAAACCGCGGGGCGGCCTGGGGGATTCTTCAAGGGCAAATGTGGTTTTTCTATATCGTAACAACCGCGGTTATTATTGGGATAGTTTATTACATAAAGAAATACAGTGCCGATAAGTTGACGGGAGTATCCCTTGGACTTATCCTTGGAGGAGCTATTGGTAATTTTATCGATCGGATTTTCCGTAATGAAGTAGTAGATTTTGTGCATACGTATATATTCTCATATAGTTTTCCTGTCTTTAATATAGCTGATTCTGCTCTTTGTATAGGAGTTGGATTATTGGTGATTGCTATGTTTTTGGAGGAAAAAAGAGCTAAGGAGTTAAATAATGGATAGTCAAAAACTGAACGTAACAGAAGAACATAAAGGTGCAAGGCTTGATAAAGTCCTTTCCGTATTAAATGAAGAATGGTCACGTTCTCAAATCCAGCAATGGATTAAAGAAGGTAACATCCTGGTTAATGGAAATCAAATAAAAGCGAACTATAAATGCCAGCCAGGCGACACGATTGAAATCACACCATCAGAGCCAGAGGAACTTGATGTAGTGGCTGAGAATATTCCTCTTGATATTTACTACGAAGATGCTGATGTCATCGTGGTGAATAAACCAAAAGGTATGGTTGTACATCCGGCGGCGGGACATGGATCAGGAACATTGGTGAATGCCTTGATGTACCATTGTAAGGATTTATCTGGAATCAATGGAATTATGCGACCGGGAATTGTACACCGTATCGACAAGGACACTTCGGGATTGCTCATGGTAGCCAAAAATGATATGGCGCATGAGAAATTAGTTAAACAATTAACGGAAAAAACAGTTACACGGAAGTATAAGGCACTTGTACACGGTATCATTCCACATGATGCAGGTACGGTAGATGCGCCAATTGGCCGTGATAAACGTGACCGCCAAAGCATGACGGTAACAGATGAAAATTCACGCCATGCTGTTACTCATTTTCATGTTCTGGAAAGATTTAAGGATTTCAGCTTTATTGAATGCCAGCTTGAAACTGGACGTACACATCAAATCCGTGTCCATATGAAATATATTGGTTATCCGCTTGCCGGAGATCCAAAATATGGTCCAAGAAAAACACCGGATTTAAATGGACAGGCCTTGCATGCAGCCGTACTTGGATTTGTTCATCCGCGAACAGAAGAATATTTGGAATTTGAGGCACCTTTACCATCCTATTTTGTCGATTTTTTAGAAACTTTAAGAATTGACTGTTGACAAGGGGTTCAATCCTAAAGTAATATAGAAACAACTTAATAAGGTCCTTTAATACAGTCCTGTGAGGCTGAGAAGGTACGTGATAAACATATGGAGAAAGTCTATCTATTTTTCTATGGTTCATTATATCCTTTTGCCCACACGGCAAAAGGATTTTTTAGTTTTTTAGGAAAGGAATGATCAAATGTTAGAGAAAGCAACCTTACTTGATGAGAAGGCAATCTCAAGAGCATTAACGAGAATTGCGCATGAAATCATCGAGAAAAATAAAGGTGTTGGTGACTGTGTATTAATCGGTATACGCACCCGCGGTATTTTTCTCGCGAAGCGCCTGCAACAAAGAATTCATGAAATTGAAGGAGCGGATATTCCGGTTGGTGAACTGGATATCACCCTGTACCGGGACGACTTAAGTACAAAGACAAAGAGTGGAGAGCCACTTGTAAATGGGTCAGATGTTCCTTTTAGCTTGAAGGATAAAAAGGTCATTCTCGTCGATGATGTTTTATACACGGGCAGAACAGTAAGAGCAGCCTTGGATGCTCTTGTAGACATCGGCAGGCCTGCTCAAATTCAATTAGCTGTCCTGATCGACAGAGGGCATAGGGAGCTTCCAATCCGTGCTGATTATGTAGGAAAAAATATTCCTACCGCCAAAAATGAAAAAATTGTCGTCAAATTAAAAGAAATGGATGACGGTGAACAAGTCTCCATTTTCGAATAAATAATTCCTTTTTAAATTCAGTCCAGTGAGGCTGAAAAGGGGGAGAAAATGATTCTAAACCAATGCTTTAGAATCATCTCCCTTCGAAACTCATTATTTCTTCAGGGAGGCAACAATTATGACTTCATCAGAAACAGTAACCAATCCTCAAATTAGATACGATGTCAATGAGAAACCAACTCCGAAGCAATGGCTTATATTAAGTTTGCAGCATTTATTTGCCATGTTTGGCTCGACCATTCTAGTACCGATTTTAACCGGTCTTGATCCGGGAATTGCCTTACTAACAAGCGGTATTGGTACACTGGTTTATATCTTGATTACGAAAGGGCAAATACCAGCCTATCTTGGTTCATCCTTTGCCTTCATCTATCCTATCACCTTATTAAATGAAAGCAGCGGAGTTGGCTCTGCATTAGTAGGCGGATTTTTAATCGGACTTGTGTATGCACTTGTAGCCCTATTGGTTAAAAAACTGGGTACTAAAACGATCCTGAAATTCTTACCGCCTGTTGTTGTAGGTCCAGTCATTATGGTAATTGGACTGGGTCTTGCCTCAACAGCAGTCAATATGGCGATGTATGAAAATCCAAATGCTGAAGTGCTTGTTTATAGTACAAAACATATACTAGTAGCATTAATTACGCTAGCAATCACCATAACATGCTGTGTCGTCTTTAAAAACTTCTTATCGCTTATTCCAGTTTTGATCGGTATTATTGGCGGATATATTGCAGCCTGTTTCTTTGGAATTGTAGATTTCACTCCAGTAAAAGAAGCAGCCTGGTTCCAGCTTCCAAACTTCACAGTGCCATTCGTGGACTATACGCCAGCATTAACATGGGAGATTATTCTGATCATGATTCCAATCGCCATCGTTCCTATATCAGAACATATCGGTGATCAATTGGTTCTTGGTAAAATAGCGGGACGTAATTTTGTTGAGAAACCAGGCTTGCATCGTTCGTTATTCGGAGATGGAGTTTCTATCATGATTGCATCCTGTCTGGGTGGTCCTCCGAATACAACCTATGGAGAAAATATTGGTGTTATGGGCCTTACAAGAGTATTCAGTGTTTATGTAATAGGTGGCGCAGCGGTATTTGCGATCCTGTTCGGATTTATTGGTAAAATTTCTGCTCTTATTCAATCCATTCCATCAGCCGTAATGGGAGGGGTCTCCATTCTTCTTTTCGGTATCATCGCATCAAGTGGTTTGCGTATGTTAATCGATAGTAAAATAGATTTATCTAAAAATAGAAACTTAGTCATATCCTCTGTCATTTTAATCATTGGTGTAGGTGGAGCAATGCTCAAAATCACCGAACATGCCTCCATTTCTGGAATGGCATTAGCCGCCATTGTAGGTGTCATCTTAAATCTTGTGCTTCCAGGTAAAGAAACCAACGAGAGTCAAGGTTGATAATAGATCATCCAATTCATAGACAGGGATTAGGTTAAGTAGAATAATTCCAATATCGTATGGGATCATTCGATAAATAAACTAAAACCCTGATTCGTCAAAGCGAATTAGGGTTTTTTTTTAGAATATAGGAGGCTGGTTGACTATGAAACACTTGCTTACGATGACGGATTTATCGAATGAGGAAATTTTAAATTTGCTTTCGGATGCGGAGGCATTTGCTAGTGGGGAGACATGGACGCCGTCAAAAAGGCACTTTGTAGCCAATCTATTTTTTGAACCAAGTACGCGGACAAAAGTCAGCTTTGAAATGGCAGAGCGGAAATTGGGTCTCGATGTAATCCCGTTTGAAGTGCAAACATCGAGTGTGCTAAAAGGTGAAAGTCTGACAGATACAGTGAAAACTTTAGAGGCACTTGGAGTGGAAACGGTAGTAATTCGTCATACGGAAGATAATTATTTTGCAAATTTAATACAAAGTGGTGTATATTTATCCATAATGAATGCTGGTGATGGATGTGGTCACCATCCTACGCAATGTTTACTTGATTTAATGACCATTAAGCAGGAATTCGAAACGTTTCAAGGATTAAAAGTAGCTATTATAGGCGATATAAGACATAGTCGTGTGGCACGCTCAAATACAGAAACATTAACGAGGCTCGGTGCAAGGGTAGTATTCTCAGGCCCACCCAATTGGGCTAACTTTGTAGGTAGCACTATTGCGTATGAACCCATTGATGATGTCATTAAAAATTCTGATGTAGTGATGCTGCTCCGCATCCAGCATGAACGTCATACTGAGGAAATGCCGATTAGCAAAATGGAGTACCTAAACAGATATGGATTGACAATTGAAAGAGAAAACCGCTTGAAGAAAGGATGTATAATTATGCATCCAGCTCCGGTAAATAGAGGCGTGGAGATCGATGATTCATTAGTTGAATGTGAGCGTTCACGAATATTTAAACAAATGGAGAATGGAGTATACGTGAGAATGGCTGCTTTAAAAAAAAGTATCGAGCATAGGGAAGGAGCGGTAAATCATGAATACAATTATCAAAAGCGCGCGATTTTTTTCTGAGGATGGCAGGCAAGTGACCAAGGATATTTTAATCAAAGATGGAGTCATCATCGATATCCAGGATGAATTGCATAATCAGCAGGCAAAGATCATCAACGCGGATGGATACTTGCTTGCTCCAGGGTTTATTGATTTACATGTCCACTTAAGAGAGCCGGGCGGAGAGCACAAGGAAACAATTGAAACGGGTACAAAAGCTGCTGCAAAGGGTGGTTTTACAACGGTTGCTGCTATGCCGAATACACGTCCTGTTCCGGATTCAGCCGAACAAATGCATTGGTTAAATACTAGAATACGAGAAACAGCAAGCGTAAGGGTATTGCCCTATGCCTCGATTACTGTGCGAGAACTGGGAAATGAATTAACTGATTTTGATGCTCTTAAGAGTTCCGGAGCATTTGCTTTTACAGATGACGGTGTCGGTGTTCAATCAGCTGGAATGATGCTTGAGGCGATGAAAAAAGCTGCCAAGCTTGATATGGCCATAGTTGCCCATTGTGAGGAAAATACGTTAATTCAGAAGGGATGTGTACATGAAGGAAACTATTCGAGGGAACATCATTTACCTGGTATCCCCTCAGTTTGTGAGGCTGTGCATATTGCAAGGGATGTTTTACTGGCTGAGGACGCTGGATGCCATTATCATGTCTGTCATATCAGTACAAAGGAGTCTGTAAGAACCGTACGTGAGGCTAAGAGGGCGGGTATTCGTGTTACAGCAGAAGTAACGCCCCACCATCTGTTATTGTCTGAAATGGATATAAAGGGGCTCGATCCCAATTTTAAAATGAATCCTCCTTTAAGAGGTGAGGATGACAAAATGGCTTTAATTGAAGGTTTGTTAGATGGAACGATTGATTTTATCGCAACCGATCACGCGCCCCATACAGAAGAGGAAAAATTACAGAACATTGAGCTGGCGCCGTTTGGCATTGTTGGCTTGGAGACAGCCTTCCCGCTGCTGTATACATATTTGGTGAAAAAGGGAGTAATGACCCTGAAACAATTAATTGATTTCTTAACAATCAAACCAGCGGAAGCATTCAACCTTGAATACGGAAAAATGAATATAGGGATACCGGCAGATCTCGTCCTGCTTGATTTAGAGGAGGAACAAGTGATTAATCCAGAAACCTTTCTTTCTAAAGGAAAGAACACCCCATTTGCGGCCGTGAGCTGTCAAGGCTGGCCTGTAATGACGATGGTGGAAGGAAATATAGTTTGGCAGAAAGGAAGATGATCTGAAGATGAAACGACAATTAATTTTAGAAGATGGAACTATTTTTATCGGTGAAGCATTCGGTGGAGAGAGCGATAAAATAGGAGAGATTGTATTTAATACAGGGATGACTGGCTATCAGGAAATTTTATCGGACCCATCCTATTGCGGCCAGATTATTACGATGACCTACCCTTTAATTGGCAATTATGGAATCAACCGTGATGATTTTGAATCCATTACCCCCAGCCTCAGTGGTTTAATTGTGAAAGAAGTGGCTGACTTTCCTTCTAATTGGAGAAGTGACTTTTCACTGGATGAATATATGAAATTAAAAAACATTCCCGGAATCGCAGGCATTGATACAAGAAAATTGACAAGGATGATCCGTGAAAAAGGGACGGTAAAGGGTGTTATTTGTTCAGTAACAAAAGATGCAGAAACAATGCTTCATCAAGTAAAAGCAACGGTACTTCCACGGAATCAGGTTCAGAAAGTTTCTGCCAAAAAAGCGTATCCAAGTCCAGGACGCGGTTATCGAGTAGTCGTGGTGGATTTTGGAATGAAGCATGGAATACTAAGAGAATTAAATAATCGAGATTGTGATGTAATCGTTGTCCCTTATAACACGACTGCTGAAGAAATACTGACACTCCAGCCGGATGGGATCATGCTGACCAATGGACCGGGAGATCCTAAAAATGTTCCGGAAGCGATTGAAATGATAAGAAAAATTATCGGAAAAGTTCCAATGTTCGGGATATGCCTTGGGCATCAGCTATTTGCTCTGGCATGTAATGCTGAAACTGAAAAATTGAAATTTGGGCATCGTGGCTCTAATCACCCAGTTAAAGATTTAACAACAGGTAAAGTAGCATTGACATCACAAAACCATGGATACACCGTAAAGGATGAGTCTATTGAGCAAACGGATTTGGAAGTTACCCATATTGCTTTAAATGATGGCACGATAGAAGGGTTAAAACATAAATATCACGAGGCGTTTACAGTGCAATATCACCCGGAATCATCCCCTGGCCCAGAAGATACAAACTATTTATTCGATCAGTTTATCACAATGATTGAAAGATCCAAGCTAAAGGAGACGGTAAAATGAGTAAACGCACAGATATTAAATCGATTTTGGTTATTGGATCCGGACCAATCGTCATTGGTCAGGCGGCAGAATTTGATTATGCAGGTACGCAAGCATGCCTGGCATTAAAAGAGGAAGGCTATCGTGTCATTTTAGTAAACTCCAATCCGGCTACGATTATGACAGACACGGAAATTGCTGATGCTGTATACATTGAGCCACTAACGTTAGAGTTTGTCAGCAAAATCATCCGTAAAGAACGCCCTGATGCCCTGCTGCCGACACTTGGAGGGCAAACCGGATTGAATCTGGCTGTAGAACTGTCCCAATCTGGAGTGCTTGAGGAATGCGGTGTAGAAATTCTGGGAACAAAGCTATCTGCAATTGAACAAGCTGAGGACCGTGAACTATTCCGAAGTTTAATGAAAGAGCTTAGTGAACCGGTTCCTGACAGTGCGATTATTCATACGTTGGAAGAAGCCCAGGTTTTTGTTGAAAGGGTGGGATATCCAGTAATCGTACGCCCCGCTTATACTCTTGGAGGAACAGGCGGCGGAATCTGTTCAAACGAAGAAGAATTACATGAAATTGTTGCAGGTGGGCTAAAGAGCAGTCCGGTAACCCAGTGTTTGCTGGAAAAAAGCATTGCAGGGTACAAGGAAATTGAATATGAGGTCATGAGAGACTCAAATGATAATGCGATTGTTGTTTGTAATATGGAGAATATTGATCCTGTCGGAATCCATACTGGGGATTCGATTGTAGTGGCACCGAGCCAAACGTTGAGCGATCGCGAATATCAATTATTGCGCAATGTTTCGTTGAAAATTATCCGTGCTTTAAAAATTGAAGGAGGCTGTAATGTTCAGCTTGCTCTCGATCTGGATAGTTTCAACTACTATATTATTGAAGTCAACCCACGGGTAAGTCGTTCATCTGCTTTAGCATCAAAAGCAACCGGCTATCCAATCGCGAAGCTTGCAGCTAAAATTGCAGTTGGTTTGACACTAGACGAGATGATCAATCCCGTTACGGGTAAAACCTTTGCCAGCTTTGAACCGGCACTTGACTATGTTGTAACAAAAATACCACGCTGGCCTTTTGATAAATTTGAGGAAGGTAATAGAATCCTAGGAACACAAATGAAAGCAACCGGAGAGGTAATGGCGATTGGTAGAACATTCGAGGAATCCCTATTAAAAGCAATTCGCTCCCTTGAGGTCGGGATCTTGCACTTTGAATTACCGAAGGGAGAAATGGTCACAAATGAAGAAATAGAAAACCAAATTAAAGTAGCAACGGACGAAAGATTATTTTACCTTGCTGAAGGGTTGAAACGTGGATTAACGATTGAGGAGATTCATAAATGGTCGGGAATTGATCTATTCTTCCTGCATAAGTTCTCAAAAATCATCGAAATTGAGAAAAAAATTAAACAGGCTCCATTTCATCCGGAATGTACACTCGAGGCCAAGAAACTTGGATTTTCTGATCATCGTTTAGCTAGTCTTTGGAACAGCTCTGAACTGGAAGTGTATCAGTGGAGGATAGAAAATCAAATTAAACCTGTTTTTAAAATGGTGGATACATGTGCGGCTGAGTTTGAATCTGAAACACCTTACTTTTATTCCAGTTATGAGGATGAGAATGAGTCAATTGTAACACCCAAAAGAAGTGTGGTCGTACTTGGTTCAGGACCGATTCGAATCGGGCAGGGAGTAGAATTTGATTACGCAACGGTTCATTCCGTTTGGGCGATTAAAGAAGCCGGCTATGAAGCAATTATTATTAACAGTAATCCGGAAACGGTCTCGACGGACTTTAGTATTTCTGACAAACTCTATTTTGAGCCATTAACGATTGAAGATGTCATGAATGTAATAGATTTAGAGAAACCAGAAGGAGTCATTGTGCAATTTGGCGGCCAGACTGCCATTAATCTTGCCTCAGCTCTTGTAGAAAGAGGAGTTAAGATACTAGGTACATCTCTTGAAGATGTTGATCGTTCTGAGAATCGTGATATGTTCGAGCATGCCTTAACAGAATTGAATATCCCGCAGCCAAAAGGAAAAACAGCCCTGTCAGTAGATGAGGCAGTGAAAGTGGCTGATGAGATTGGATACCCTATTTTAGTAAGGCCTTCCTATGTTCTTGGCGGAAGAGCGATGGAGATCGTAGATGATCGGGAGGATTTGCTTCACTATATGAAAAATGCTGTGAAGGTAAATCCAAAACATCCGGTTTTAATCGACCGATATTTAACAGGTAAAGAAATTGAAGTAGATGCGATTTCCGATGGGGAAACAGTTGTCATCCCTGGAATAATGGAGCATATTGAGCGGGCTGGTGTCCATTCAGGTGATTCTATTGCTGTCTATCCTCCGCAAGATCTATCAGAGGAAATAAAAGGGACAATCGTAGATTATACGATTAAACTCGCAAAGGGTTTAAATATCATTGGGCTGTTTAATATCCAATATGTTGTTTCCAACAATGAAGTATATGTGATTGAAGTAAATCCTCGTTCAAGCAGAACGGTACCGTTTTTGAGTAAAATCACGAATGTCCCGATGGCGAACTTGGCTACTAAAGTTATTTTGGGCCAAAAGCTTCAAGATTATGGGTTTGAAAATGGGCTCGTACCTGAAAAGGCGGGTGTATACGTGAAAGTCCCTGTATTTTCATTCGCTAAGCTTCGCCAAGTTGAAATTACGCTTGGTCCGGAAATGAAGTCAACTGGTGAAGTGATGGGGAAAGACAATACATTGCAAAAGGCACTATATAAAGGTTTGATTGCGTCAGGAATTCATATTAAACAATATGGATCTGTTCTCTTGACAGTGGCAGATAAAGATAAAGAAGAAGCAGCAAGACTGGCGGAACGCTTCAATGAAATCGGCTATCAAATTATAGCGACAGAGGGGACAGCGCAGGTACTGGATCAAGCAAATATCCCGTGCCAAATTGTTGGGAAAATTGGCAGTGAAGAGCCTAATTTATTGGATATGATTCATAATGGCAAAGCACAGTTGGTGATCAATACTTTTACGAAGGGCAAACAGCCTGAACGTGATGGTTTCCGGATTCGCCGGGAATCAGTTGAAAACGGGATTCCATGCTTGACTTCATTGGATACCGCCAATGCCATTTTAACCGTGTTGGAATCATTAACCTTTTCCACAACAAAAATGACTCATATGGAAGCGGCCAAGGAGGCAATCAGCCTATGATTCAAAAAGAAATGATGACCGTCATCAGCCACAATTCGATTGCTCCTAACATATATGAAATGACCATGGAGGGGACACTTGTCTCCTCCATGACAATGCCCGGGCAATTTGTACATATTAAAGTATCGAATGGAATGGATCCTTTGCTCCGCAGGCCAATCAGTATATGCCAGGTTGATCCTGAGCAATCCCGTTTCACGATTGTTTACAGAGTAGAAGGAAAAGGAACCAGAATTCTTTCTGAAAAAAGGCCTGGGGAAAAAGTGGACGTAATTGGCCCGCTTGGTAATGGATTTCCGGTAGGAGAAGTAAGCCGGGGAGGCAAGGCACTTTTGATTGGCGGAGGGATTGGGATACCGCCATTATTGCAGCTTTCACGGGACTTAATGAAAAAAGGTGTATCTGTAAGTCACATTTTGGGTCTTCGTACGGCAAAAGATATTTTTTATGAAAAAGAATTTGCTGAACTAGGGGAGACCATTATTACAACAGAGGATGGCACGTATGGAACAAAAGGGTTTGTAACGAGCGTTTCAGCTCCCTTTGATAGTGATGTGGTGTATACATGCGGTCCAACACCAATGCTGAAGGCGGTTATGGAGAAGTATAAGGGAAAAAAGATGTTTATCTCACTTGAAGAGAGAATGGGTTGCGGGATAGGAGCCTGCTTTGCCTGTGTATGCCGTACACCGGAAAATGGGTACCGGAAGATCTGCAGTGATGGCCCGGTATTTCGTTCTGAGGAGGTAGTTATATGAATAATCCATTGAGCATACAGCTGCCCGGATTAGATTTGAAAAATCCGATTATGCCGGCATCAGGTTGTTTCGGCTTTGGCAAGGAATTTAGCCAGTTTTATGATCTCGGCAAACTGGGTGCAATCATCATTAAATCAACTACTCTTGAACCGCGTTTTGGGAATCCGACCCCAAGGGTTGCGGAAACGAATGCAGGAATGCTGAATGCCATCGGGCTTCAAAATCCTGGTTTGGATAAGGTGATGAATGAGGAGCTTCCCTGGCTTGAACGTTTTGACGTGCCAATCATTGCAAATGTGGCAGGAACGATGATGGAAGATTATGTGGAAACAGCGAAACAAATCAGTAAAGTTTCAAATGTCCATGCTCTTGAATTGAATATTTCCTGTCCGAATGTGAAATGCGGGGGAATTCAATTCGGTACCGATCCGACTATCGCTAAAGAGTTAACAAAGGAAGTTAAAGAAGTATCCTCTGTGCCAGTCTACGTTAAATTATCTCCAAATGTAAGTGATATTGTTTCGATTGCGAAGGCAGTAGAAGAGGGCGGTGCCGATGGGCTGACGATGATTAATACCCTTATCGGAATGCGTATTGATCTTAAAACTGGGAAGCCCGTTTTAGCGAATCGGACCGGTGGCTTGTCTGGACCTGCCATTAAACCGGTTGCGATTCGAATGATTCATGAGGTGAGTTCACATGTTTCAATTCCCATCATTGGCATGGGTGGCATAGAAACAGCAGAGGATGTGATTGAATTCCTTTATGCAGGAGCGAGTGCAGTTGCGGTTGGAACAGCAAACTTTATTAATCCGTTTGTAATGTCTGAGATTATTGATGATCTGCCGGAACTTCTAACATCGCTTGGCATTGATCATATATCGGAATGTATAGGAAGGAGCTGGAGAAAGAATGCGCAATACACCGGTCATCGCGCTTGATTATCCGAATAGAGAGCTTACTCTGCATTTTTTACGAGAATTTAAGGATGAAAAATTGGCTGTCAAAGTAGGTATGGAGCTTTATTACGGAGAAGGTCCGTCCATTATTACCGCGATTAAAGACTTAGGGCATGACATTTTTTTGGACTTAAAATTACACGATATTCCCAATACGGTAGGGAAGGCGATGGAGAGAGTGGCAAGTTTGGGAGTCGATATGGTTAATGTTCATGCAGCAGGCGGAAGAAAGATGATGGAATATGCGCTGGAAGGTCTTGAGAAGGGAACGGTTTGGGGCGAAAAAAGACCGCTTTGTATAGCTGTTACGCAATTGACGAGTACAAGTGAAGAACAGATGCGAAGAGAGCAATTAGTTCAGGCAACATTGGCCGAAAGTGTCATTCAATACAGCCGATTAGCAAAAGAATCGGGCCTTGATGGCGTGGTTTGCTCCGTGCATGAAGTACAACAGATTAAAAAACAGCTTGGTCCGAACTTCTGTACAGTCACACCTGGAATTCGTCTTGCCGAGGATGCCACAGAGGATCAGAAAAGAGTAGGTACCCCATTTATGGCTAGTGAGCAGGGGAGTGATTATATCGTAGTGGGCAGAAGTATTACCATGGCTGAAAATCCGGTAGCGACTTATCATGAGATAGTAAAAGAATGGGAGAGATCAATGTGAAAAGACAAATAGCGGAACACTTATTATCTATTCATGCTGTGTCCTTACAGCCAAGCAATCCTTTTATATGGGCATCCGGTATCAAATCCCCCATCTATTGTGATAATCGATTAACGATGTCATATCCGGAAGTTCGGAAGGACATAGCAAAAGGATTGACTCAATTAATTACTGAAAAACTCCCTGAAACAGAAGTGGTTGCTGGAACAGCCACGGCAGGAATCCCGCATGCTGCTTGGGTAAGTGAACGGATGGAATTGCCGATGATTTATGTTCGTTCAAGTGCAAAGGGCCATGGAAAAGGAAATCAGATTGAGGGAAAAGTGGCAAAGGGGGATAAGGTAGTCATCGTAGAGGATTTGGTTTCGACAGGCGGCAGTTCAATTGCGTGTGTCCAAGCACTACGTAATGTCGGTTGTGATGTACTTGGGGTTGTATCGATTTTTACTTATGAAACGGAAAAAGCCAAGCAAGCATTTGCTGATATCGAGATTCCGTATTATTCCTTAAGTGATTATTCAACTCTTATTAATGTCGCAGAAGAACATCAGTATGTGACAAAAGAAGATTTGAATAAACTTCGCAAATGGAAGCAAAACCCTTATGATGAAAGCTGGATTCTTTAAATCTATACCGAACCGCCTGGATAAAGTCTAATCAATAGGGTTTTATCCCTATATTTTTATAGATGCAAGCTCCATTCTCTTTGCACTGCTAATAGTACCTATAAATATCTAAAATAGGCTGACTAATATCCTCTTCACTTTCATTATAATTATTTTGGAAATCAATAATCCGCCTATTTACAAGATTGTTAAATCTATTTATAATTTAAGTAATTACTTAAATACTTATTTACATCAAATACGGGGGAAATGAAATGAATGAGACTTTTAAAGCTTTATCAGACCCCACACGCAGAAAAATTCTTGATTTATTAAAAGATGGTGATTTAACAGCTGGGGAAATACATGAGCATTTTGATATGTCTAAGCCAAGCATTTCTCAGCATTTAAAAATTTTAAAAGGCGCGGGTTTGGTTCACCATATTAAAAAGGGGCAATATGTGTATTATTCTTTAAATACAACTGTTTTGCAGGATCTGATCAGTTGGGTATATGGAATTACTCAGCCCCCAAAAGAAGAAAGATGATAAAGGGATAGGGGATGAATATGAAAAAACATTTGTTTCCAATAGTTTTAATTGCAATTTCAGTGATTAGTTGGCTGGTCAATTTCCCATCGTTACCTGAAGAGGTGCCGGTTCACTGGGGGACGGATGGCGTGGATGGCTATCAATCAAAAGGAGCGGCCTTTATCAGCCTGCATGCCATTATGATTTTTATATATGTTTTAATGGTGGTTATTCCAAAAATAGATCCGAAAAAGAGAAATTATCACTATTTCTCAAAAGGTTATATAATCATTAATTATGCTCTTATTTCATTATTTTTTGTCATAAATACAATTATACTGCTTATTTGTCTGGGAATTAATATTCCAATGGAACGTTTGGCAGGTCCGTTTGTTGGAGTATTATTTATGATTTTGGGCAATTATCTTCAGCAAGCAAGGACCAATTATTTCATTGGAATTCGTACACCATGGACACTTAGCAATGATGAAGTTTGGAGGAAAACGCATCGGTTAGGCGGTAAATTATTTATGGGCGGAGGTCTGCTCATTTTCCTGACGTACTTTATGCCAATGGAATGGGAGTTTTATGTAATCATGGGTGTGGTTGCTATTATCGTAATTGTACCAACAGCTTATTCTTACTTTGTATTTAAAGCTCTTACAAAAGAATCCTAAAACAAAAGGAAAACGCAGCGGTTCTTATCCGCTGCGTTTTTATCTATGCTTTTAAGGATAAAATCACTTCTTCATCCGGCGTAACATAATAGGTTGTTTGATTATCATAGGTGACAAAGCCTGGTTTTGAGCCGGCTGGTTTTTTGACATGTCGAATTAAAGTGGAGTCAACCGGTACTCGGCTCGATTGGCGGGCCTTGCTAAAATAGGCTGCCAGGATCGCTGCTTCTGTTATGGTTTGTTCGGGAGGATTTGCATCGCGGATAACGACATGGGAACCCGGGATATCCTTCGTATGAAACCAAAGTTGATTTTTAGCTGCTAAGCGATTGGTTAAATATTCATTTTGCTTATTATTTTTACCGACTAGTATTTCAATACCGTCACTGGATAGATAAGAATCTAGGACAGGTTTTAACTCTTTTTTCTTATTCTGCTTTTTGGTATATCTTTTTTTCACATACCCGCCTTCTTCAAGCTCTTCGCGTATTTCCTGCAAATCTCTCGGAGATGCTGTGTTCATTTGGTGAATAAGATTATCGAGATATAGAATTTCTTCATTTGTTTTTCCGATTTGTTCGATTACAAATGATTTAGCATTCTTGGCTTTTTGATACTTTGAAAAATACCACTGAGCATTTTCAGAAGGTGTTTTTCTGGGATCAAGATCTATGGTGATCGCAGGTTGATTTTCATCATAGTAATCAATGACTTCGGCACTGTTCATTCCTTTATTTAAAGCATATATATAGCCGGTTATCAGTTCACCGTATTTCTTGAATATGTCCGCTTTCTCCGAATCCTCGAGCGTCTCTTTTAATTTAATCAATTTCTTTTCATTTTTTTCTTTTTCGTTTGAAAGAATCCGTTCCAGATCATGCGCCTGTTGTTTGACACGATCCCGATCTGCTTTTTGATAATAAAAGCGATCCAGAAGTGAGCTTAGTGAAGGGAAGCTTTTTGTACTTCCTTTCAGATGTTCAAGAGGTATGAGGTAGAAAGCTTCCTTATTACCTGCTACCAATGTCGGTGTGTATTGATGTGACTTTAATTGTTCAATCGTTTTCGTAAAACTGGCTGGAACAGTTTCTCTATTGACTAAGCCGGCCCGGTAGGTTACTTCTTTTGCAAGTAAGGGGGACACACCAGCAAACTGAGTGACTAGTTGTTTATCAATCTTTCCGGCCATATAGTCAATATATTGAAGGCCTTTCTCACTATCATGAAGCGGATTGAACTTGTTCTGATTTGGCGGCAAAACATAGGGATGACCTGGCAATAGTGTCCTGTAGCTGTTTAAAGCTGGGGGTACATGCTTGATACAGTCGATAATCATGTTCCTGTCTTTATCTACAAGGATGATATTACTGTGCTTGCCCATAATTTCGATGATTAGTAATTTTTGAGTGATGTCGCCAATTTCATTGCGTCCTCTAATTTCGAATGTAATGATTCTTTCCAATTCAGGTTGTTCGATTCTTTCTATGAAATACCCTTCCAGATGTTTGCGAAGGAGCATACAAAACATAGGGGCTTCTGAAGGGTTATCCGTATTTTCTGCCGTTAGTTGAACGCGTGCGTAACTTGGATGTGCCGATAAAAGCAGTTTATGATTGGTTCTGCCTGCACGAACAACCAATATTAATTCGTTTTTATAAGGCTGATGAATTTTAGTTATTCGTCCACCAGTTAATGTTTGGGAGAGCTCTTCAGTCATAGCTCTTGTGAAAAATCCATCAAAGGACATAAGTGTGACACCTTCTTCTATTAAATAAGTAATTTTTTGAGTTATAAATTCCAGTCTAACAAGTATAGCATTTTTTAGGACAACTCTGAATAAACATGTACAAAAGAAAGTTATTCGGATTGTCAAGGAGGTTGTAATCATCACATGAAGCTGGTAGAAATGGACAAAGATAAGCTGCAATCCGCTTTTGGGGTACATACAAACAAAGGGTTAAGTCACCAGGAAGCAAAAAAGAGGATCAATCAATATGGAAAGAATGAATTGGCAGAGGGAGAAAAGCAATCCGCTTTAATACTGTTTTTTCAACAGTTTAAAGATTTTATGGTGCTGATCTTACTTGCGGCCACCCTTGTTTCAGGGTTGTTAGGGGAGTATGTTGATGCGATTGCCATTATCATGATTGTCTTGATAAATGGTCTGTTGGGTTTCTTTCAGGAAAGGAAAGCAGAAAAGTCGATGCAAGCTTTAAAGGAAATGGCTGCACCGCAAATGATTATTCTGCGGGATGGTTTATGGTCAAAAATCCCTGCTAAAGACTGCGTGCCGGGGGATATTGTTAAGTTTTCCAGCGGAGACCGGATTGGTGCAGATATGAGAATTATCCATCAGTATAATCTAGAAATAGAAGAGTCTGCGTTAACTGGCGAATCTCTTCCTGTTGTTAAAACGGCAGATCCGAGGAGTGGTGAGCAAGAAGGAATCGGTGATCAGGTTAATATGGCCTTTATGGGAACGATGGTCACACGAGGATCAGGTGAGGGAATTGTTGTTGCAACAGGTATGAAGACTGCAATGGGTCAAATTGCAGATTTATTGCAAAAAGCCAATACTCAACAAACTCCATTACAGCTTCGTTTGGAACAATTGGGGAAAATCCTCATTATTGCTGCTTTGCTTCTGACTGTATTGGTTGTCGGCATCGGGGTTTTACAAGGCAATAATCTATATACGATGGTTCTTGCCGGAGTTTCTTTGGCTGTTGCTGCCATTCCGGAAGGGTTGCCCGCGATTGTTACGGTTGCTTTATCCCTTGGAGTCCAGAGGATGATTCGTCAAAAGGCCATTGTTCGTAAATTGCCGGCTGTGGAAACATTAGGGTGTGCATCTGTTATTTGTTCAGATAAAACAGGGACAATGACGGAGAATAAGATGATGGTGACCAAGGTATGGTGTTCTGGGCAGCAGTGGTCAGTATCCGGTAAAGGGTTTGATCCAACAGGTGATTTTGAAAGTTTGAGCGGTCATAAGGATGATACGGAGCTAAAGCAATTGCTCACCTACGGAATCCTATGTAACAATGCTGAGCTTAAATTAAAAAAGAAAAAGTATTATATAGATGGAGATCCCACGGAAGGTGCCATGTTGGTTGCGGCTATGAAAAAGGGGATCGACCGTCAACATTTATTCGAAAAATACACAATTTTAAAGGAATTCCCTTTTGAGTCGGAACGTAAATTAATGAGTGTACTTGTAAAAGATAACAACGGAAGGCAGTTTGTTATAACAAAGGGTGCCCCGGATGTTCTACTTGGAAAATGTACATCCGTTATGAGCAATGGCAGAGTGCAACATATGGATCAGCCCATCCTTGATTCCATTGTAAATACAACTGACCAACTGGCTGAGCAGGCACTGCGAACAATCGCGGTTGCTTATAAAAGTGTACCGGCCAATACAGCTATATTGGATCAAAGAGATGCGGAAAATGAATTGATATTCCTTGGTTTGGAAGGAATGATGGACCCTCCTCGACCTGAAGTGAGGAATGCGGTGATAGAGTGCAGGGAAGCTGGCATAAAAACGGTTATGATAACGGGTGATCATATGGTTACCGCAAAGGCAATCGGGAAGCAGTTAGAGGTTTTCCGAGAGGGAGATCGGGTGCTGACTGGAAAAGAGCTGGACAGAATGTCTGTTGAAGAATTAGAAAATATTGTGGATGAGACAACCGTTTTTGCCCGTGTATCCCCAGAACATAAATTGAAAATTGTCAGCGCTTTTCAGAGAGTAGGCCATATCGTTGCCATGACTGGGGATGGTGTGAATGATGCTCCGGCAATAAAGGCAGCGGATATTGGAATAGCGATGGGAATCTCAGGTACGGACGTGGCTAAAGAAACATCCTCTTTAATTTTATTGGACGATAATTTTGCCACCATAAAGTCAGCCATTAAAGAAGGCAGAAATATTTATGAAAACATTCGTAAATTCATACGATATTTATTAGCTTCAAATGTTGGGGAAATTTTGGTCATGCTGTTTGCCATGATTATCGGACTGCCATTACCTTTATTGCCCATTCAAATTCTTTGGGTAAACTTGGTCACTGATGGATTACCGGCTATGGCGCTTGGTTTGGACCAGCCTGAAGAGGATGTAATGAAGCGTGGACCTCGTCATCCAAAAGAGGGAGTATTTGCAAGGGGCTTAGGGTGGAAAATCATCTCAAGGGGATTCTTGATTGGAATTGCCACCTTGCTCGCGTTTATTACTGTCTATAAGTCGAATCCTGAAAACCTGGAATATGCGCAAACAGTAGCTTTCGTGACCTTGGTGCTCGCACAATTAATCCATGTATTTGATTGTAGAAGTGAAAAATCAATTTTTTCAAGGAACCCATTTGGAAATAAGTACCTTGTCGGGGCTGTTCTATCATCCTTGCTTCTCATGGTTATTGCTCTGTATTACCCGCCTTTACAGTCTGTTTTCCATACGGTGCCTATAGCTCCGCATGACTGGCTATTAATTATCGGTATGGCTTCCATTCCAACTTTTTTATTGGCAGGTACATTTTATGTAAGTAAATCCAAATAAATTGTGATATAATTTTTAAGGTAGTAGAGTGAGCTCTATTACCTTTTTATTTTTATATTAGAGTGTATAATGTTACTGATTGGAGCTGGGGCCGGATGATTTTAAGCATGACAGGGTATGGAAGAGCAAAAACAGAAAACGATGCATTGTCCATAACTATTGAGATGAAAAGTGTAAATCATCGTTTTTTCGAATGCAGTATCCGATCACCTCGACAACTGCTCATGTATGAAGACAGAATAAAAAAGATTATTCAGCAAAAGTTGAATAGAGGTAGAATTGAAGTCTTTATCAGCCTGCACGGGGATGGAAACTTTAAGAGAACAATGACACCTAATTGGGATTTAATTGATCAATTTATGAAAATAACTACTGAATTCAATGATAAATACAGTGCATATACAGAACCTGAGATGACAGATTTGCTACATCTTGAACACATTATTCATATCGATGAGAAGGAAGAAGTTAATGCTGATCTCGAAAATATGCTGATGGGTACGGTTGAAGAAGCTGCTTCCCGGTTATTTCATATGAGGGAAACAGAAGGTTCCTTTTTGAAAAGTGATTTAACGGTGCATGTCCTCATGCTTGAAGCAGAAGTTGAAGCTGTCAAGGAACGGGCACCGGAAGTTGTAAAACTGTATAGGAGCCGACTCAAACAAAAACTAGATGAAGCAGTTGGTGATACCTTTGATCAAAACAGACTCTTAACGGAAATAGCCTTATTTACAGATAAAGCTGATATCCATGAAGAGATTTCAAGATTAAAGAGCCATATTGCACAATTTTTAGAATCATTAGAGGCTAGTGGCCCGATTGGAAGAAAGCTTGATTTCCTCATCCAAGAGATGAATCGGGAAACAAATACAATCGGATCTAAAGCTAATGATGCAATAATTGCAAGAAAAGTCGTCGAAATGAAAACAATCCTTGAGAAAATGAAGGAACAGGTTCAAAATGTAGAATAATGCAGTTTATGACAGTACATACAAGCATACACTAGGTAAGAGGGATGGAGGCTGCTTCAATGTCCATAAAGTTGATTAATATTGGATTTGGGAATATTGTTTCTGCTAACCGTATTGTTACCATTGTTAGTCCTGAATCGGCGCCTATTAAAAGGATTATTCAGGATGCCCGTGACAAGGGTTCGCTCATAGATGCTACATATGGAAGAAGGACGCGCGCTGTTATCATAACGGATAGTGATCATGTCGTCCTGTCTGCGGTACAACCGGAGACAGTTGCTGCGAGGTTACATGACCGTGATGAGAGCGTGTTGGAAGGATAGGTGAAAGTTTTGGAAGAAAAAGGATTATTAATAGTTTTATCAGGCCCATCTGGCGTGGGAAAAGGAACTGTCAGAAAGGCGATTTTTTCTCAGCCGGATGTTGATTTTCAATATTCGATTTCAGCAACTTCTAGGAAACCTCGTGAGGGAGAAGTTGATGGAGTGGATTATTTCTTTAAATCCAAAGAACAATTTGAAGAAATGATTGCCAATGATGAACTTTTGGAGCATGCAGAATACGTAGGAAATTACTATGGTACACCGATTGAATATGTCCGCAAAACGTTGGATGAAGGTAAGGATGTATTTCTTGAAATAGAAGTACAGGGAGCACGTCAGGTTCGTGAAAAGTTTCCTGACGGATTATTTATTTTCCTTGCACCACCAAGCCTAAAGGAACTCGAAAATCGTATCGTGACAAGAGGTACGGAAACAGATGAGTTGATTCGTAACAGGATGAAAGCGGCACGTGAAGAAATTGAAATGATGAATCTCTACGATTATGTAGTTGAAAATGATCGCGTGGAACATGCATGCGAGCGTATCAATTCAATCGTAGTGGCTGAACACCTTCGTCGTGAACGAGTGGAAAAAAGATATAAAAAATTGTTGGAGGATGATAAATAATATGTTGTATCCATCTATTGACGCATTATTAACTAAAATCGATTCTAAATATTCTTTGGTTTCCGTTGCTGCTAAACGCGCACGTTATATGCAGGAATCCGGTGAAAGTACAAGAATTGCAAAGCCAGTATCTCATAAACATGTTGGAAAAGCGCTTGAGGAAATCCATTCTGGTGATTTAACGTATCGTGTGGATACTGAAGGTCGTATTGACTACTAACAGAGACAGTGCTGAAAAAAACAACCTTAGAGATTATAATAAGGTTGTTTTTTTATTGGCTGATGATATGTTTTCGAATTATAGTAAAACATATTAGTGCAAATTTAATTGTTAATATATGATATAAAAGATGTATATACAGGAATTCTTAAGAATACGAGTTATGGAGTGATTTGATGCTTGATAATAAGAAGGTACTTGTTTGTGTAACAGGTGGAATCGCTGTATACAAATCGGCCGCATTAACAAGTAAACTTGTTCAGGCTGGTGCGCAAGTTAAAGTTTTAATGAGTGAATCAGCAACTAAATTTGTGGCGCCGCTAACCTTTCAGGCTTTATCCAAAAACGATGTTTATATAGATACGTTCGACGAGAAAATCCCTGGTAAAATCGCACATATCGAGCTCGCTGATTGGGCGGATGCCATTTTAGTTGCGCCTGCCACAGCGAATATCATAGGAAAGTTGGCCAATGGGCTGGCTGATGATATTATTTCTACCACTTTACTGGCAACTACGGCGCCTGTTTTTATTGCTCCAGCGATGAATGTCCATATGTATCAACATAAAGCGGTGCAGCGAAACATGGCACGTCTTCATGAAGATGGCTATTTATTTATGGAACCATCTGAAGGCTATTTAGCTTGCGGGTATGTTGGTAAGGGCAGGCTGGAAGAACCGGAAACAATCGTTGCCAATTTGCAGAACTATTTTGCTGATAACAACAAACCTTTAGGCGGAAAAAAAGTTTTGATTACAGCAGGTCCAACGCGAGAACGCATAGACCCTGTCCGTTATATCTCTAATTTTTCAACCGGAAAAATGGGATATGCTCTGGCAGAGACAGCAAGCAGGTTGGGGGCAGACGTTACCTTGGTATCAGGTCCAGTATCGCTTAAACGTCCAAGAGGCGTTAAAGTGATTGATGTTGAAAGTGCTTCTGAAATGTATGAAGCAGTTATGGACATTATGGACCATCAGCATATTATTATTGGTACAGCGGCTGTAGCTGACTATAAACCAGCTGTTTATGAAAACCAGAAGGTCAAGAAACAAGAAGGAGACAGTACGCTCGAACTGACTCGTACAAAGGATATTCTCGCAGAAGTCGGTAAACGAAAAACGAATCAAATTTTAATCGGCTTTGCAGCTGAGACGAATCATGTGGATGAATATGCAAAGAAAAAGCTAGTTAAGAAAAATGCGGATATGATCGTAGCTAATAATGTGACTGAGGAAGGTGCCGGATTTGGAACCGACACCAATATTGTCACCTTATATAAAAAGGATGGCAGTTTTAGAGAACTTCCTTTATTAAGTAAAGCAGAAGTGGCTGCAGAAATATTCAAAGAGATCGAATCCATACAAATAAAAGAGGCGCCTTTATTATGATTGCAGAAGTGATCGTGGATGTACCGGCCCAGCAAACGGACCGTCCATTCGATTATAAAATACCAGCAAAATGGACAGGCATTATCAGGGAAGGTATGCGAGTGACCGTCCCTTTTGGTCCAAGAAAATTACTAGGCTTTGTAGTTAGACTGAAAGATTCTACAGAAGTTAAAGGGTTAAAATCAATCAGCAGTTTATTGGATATTGAGCCTGCTATAAATAATGAATTACTAGATTTAGGGCATTGGCTGGCAGATGAGACGATGTGCTTTAAAATTTCGGCTTTCCAGGCAATGCTGCCGGCCGCATTAAAAGCAAAATATGAAAAACAAATTCGACTTGCTCCCGGAAAACAAATAGTTGACCTTCCGAAACAAATTCAGCATTTGTTTAGTAAAGCGGAGGCGATTAGCTGGATAAAAGTGCAAAATGATGATTTGTTATCCCCTATAAAGGAAGAGATTGATAAGGGCAATCTGGAAATCTCTGTTCAGGTTTCTAATAAGACAAGCATAAAGAAGCAAAAATATATTGCTTCTTTGTTAACAAAGGAAGAATTGCTGGAGCAATTGGCTCATTTAAATACGAATGCCAAGAATCAAAAAAAATTATTATCCTATTTGATTGAGCATCCAGAGGAGCAAATGCTCTCAAAAGTATTAGAAGAAACGGGCATAAACGGTACAGCAGCCATTAGACCGCTCATTTCAAAGGGCATGGTAAAGATTATTGAAAAAGAAGAATATCGCAGTCCTTTTGCCGAAGGGCAATTTACACGAGATCAAAGCCTGAAGCTAACCACTATTCAACAGGCAGCGATGGATCCAATCACCTTGGCCATAAATGAAAATCGAAATGAAAATTTCCTGTTGTATGGGGTAACGGGAAGCGGTAAAACTGAAATATATCTTCAATCAATCAAGCAAATTGTAGATAGAGGAAAGGAAGCCATTGTTCTCGTACCGGAAATCTCTTTAACACCGATGATGGTAACCAGATTTAAAAGGCGATTTGGAGATTTGGTGGCTGTGTTACATAGTGGGCTTTCACATGGTGAAAAATATGATGAATGGCGTAAAATCCAACGCGGAGAAGTTAAAGTCGTGGTTGGTGCCCGTTCAGCTGTCTTTGCTCCATTCACGAATTTAGGTCTGATTATTATTGATGAGGAGCATGAAGGCAGTTATAAGCAAGAGGAAACACCGCGTTACCATGCACGTGATGTAGCACTAAAACGGGCGGCTTATCACAATTGTCCGGTTGTGCTCGGTAGTGCCACTCCTTCACTTGAGAGTTTTGCAAGAGCAAAAAAAGGCGTATACACACTTTTAACATTAAAAAGTAGAGTAAACCAGCAGGCTATGCCAACTGTTTCAGTTGTTGATATGAGGGATGAAATGAGAGGGGGAAACCGCTCGATGTTCTCCCATTTATTATTTGAAAAGCTGAAGGACCGTGTAGATAAAGGGGAGCAAACCGTTCTGTTATTAAATAAACGAGGCCATTCCTCCTTTGTCATGTGCAGAAATTGTGGGTTGGTTGTAACATGTCCAAATTGTGATATATCAATGACCTATCACCGTGCCCAATCACTAATGAAATGCCATTATTGCGGCCTTGAAGAACGAGTGCCGGAAGTATGTCCCGACTGTGGCAGTGATCATATTCGTTATTTTGGTACTGGGACTCAAAAAGTAGAAGAAGAGTTGGGGAAATTGCTGCCTCACGCCAGGGTTATCAGAATGGATGTAGATACAACACGGCGTAAAGGGGCGCATGAAGCATTACTGAAAAAGTTCGAAGAAGGACAGGCTGATATTCTTCTCGGAACACAGATGATTGCCAAAGGGCTCGATTTTCCAAAAGTAACTTTGGTTGGTGTTCTTACTGCAGACACGATGCTTCACTTACCTGACTTCCGATCGTCAGAGCGAACCTTTCAGCTTTTAACACAGGTCAGCGGACGTGCTGGAAGACATGAATTACCAGGTGAAGTCGTTATCCAAACCTATACGCCTGAACATTACAGTATCCAACTGGCAGCAGAGCAAGATTATGATGGTTTTTTCATGAGAGAGATGTTTTTAAGGAAACAAAGTGATTATCCACCCTATTTTTATATTGCTCTCTTAACTGTTTCACATGAGGATGTTTTAAAAACAATTGAGGCTGCAGAAAAAATAACAGCCTTTATTAAGCGGCAGGTAGGCCCGGAAACGGTTGTGTTTGGCCCATCGGCTTCTCCGATGTCCAGAATCAATAATAGATATAGGTATCAATGTTTGATAAAATACAAGCGGGAACCTAATTTAACCACGATTTTAAAAAAATTGAATGAAACATATGGACGTAATGCTACTCAATCTGGTTTACAATTATCGATTGATGTCAATCCGTTCATTATGATGTAAATAGAAAGGCGGAAACAAATAAGTGGCAGTACTACCTATTGTAAAACACCCAGATCAAATTCTTGAAACTCCCTGTAAAAAGGTTGAAGTGTTTGATCGTAAATTAGCCAAGTTACTTGATGATATGTATGACACAATGATTAACGCAGATGGTGTGGGATTGGCTGCTCCGCAAATTGGCCAAAATATACGAGTGGCGATTGTTGATATAGATGATGAGTCAGGTACATTTGAACTGATTAATCCAATTATCCTTTCTTCGAGAGGTACAGATCGAGATGTTGAGGGTTGTTTGAGCTTCCCTAATCTGTATGGAGAGGTTGATCGCCCTTCATATGTTAAAATACAAGCACAGGACCGTAATGGAAGAACCTATATTTTAGAAGCTGAAGAATATTTGGCAAGAGCGATTCAGCATGAGATGGATCACTTGGAAGGGATCTTATTTACTTCAAAAGTTGTCCGTTATATTAGTGAAGAAGAGTTAGAAGGGTATGAAGTTGAATGACTAAGATAGTATTTATGGGAACACCGGATTTTTCTGTCGGTGTTTTGGAACGATTAATAAAGGATGGGTATGAGATTGTAGGTGTGGTGACGCAGCCTGACCGCCCGGTTGGACGCAAGCGCATTTTAACACCGCCTCCTGTAAAGGTGACAGCAGAAAGGTATGGGATACCTGTTCTGCAGCCGGAAAAAATTAGAGTGGATTCAGAAGTAGACAAGGTACTTGCCTTAAACCCTGATTTAATTGTTACGGCAGCATTTGGGCAAATTTTGCCGAACCGTTTATTGGAGGCACCAAAGTTTGGCTGTATAAATGTACACGCCTCCTTACTGCCTGAATTACGAGGTGGTGCACCTATTCACTATGCGATTATGCAAGGAAAAGAGAAAACTGGTGTTACCATTATGTATATGGTAGAGAAGTTGGATGCTGGTGATATGCTGGCAAAGGTGGAAGTTGCGATTGAAGAGACGGACCACACTGGCAGTTTACATGATAAATTAAGCGAAGCTGGAGCTGAATTAGTTTCAGAAACCATTCCGAAATTATTGAATGGAGAAATTACTCCAATCAAACAAAATGAAGAAGAAGCAACTTTCGCTTACAATATTAAAAGAGAACAGGAATTAATCGATTGGACAAGGACCGGCGAGGAGATTTATAATCATATCCGCGGAATGCATCCGTGGCCGGTAGCTTACACTGTATTAAATGGAACGGTATTAAAAGTATGGTGGGGCGAAAAGGTGGAGAGCGATAAGCAAGGAAATGCCGGTGATGTACTTGAGATTGTAAAAGATGGATTTGTTGTGCAAACGGGCAACGATACCGCAATCAAAATTACTGATTTGCAATTGGCCGGCAAGAAAAGAATGACTGCCGAGCAGATGCTTCGAGGTACTACGGTCATATCAACAGGAATGAAATTGGGAGATTAAAGAATGCCACAAAAAAAGAATGTTAGAGAAATAGCGCTTGATATCCTGGTTTCTGTCGAAAAAAGCCAGGCATACAGCAATCTGTCATTGAACCATGCCATCAAAGAAAATAACCTTTCTCCACAGGATGTAGGGTTATTGACCGAGCTGACATATGGGACTATTCAACGGAAAATGACACTGGAATACTATGTGAGACCTTTTGTTAAAAATCCTAAGAAGCTAGAACCTTGGGTGTTATCGCTTATTGAAATGACCGTTTTTCAAATGCATTTTCTGGACCGAGTACCTGATCGGGCTGCGATTCATGAAGCAGTGGAAATTGCTAAAAAACGCGGACATCGTGGAATTGCCTCTTTGGTTAATGGTGTACTTCGATCTATTCAGCGTGAAGGAGTTCCATCAGTGGATAGCTTAACGGATCCTCTTGAAAAAATCGCGATCTCAACAAGTCATCCATTATGGCTTGTAAGAAAGTGGGCAGATGAATTCGGCGTTGAGCAAACAGAGAAAATGTGTGAAGAAAACCTGCATGCTCCTGTGCAAACTGGCAGAGTAAATGTTACGAAAATCAGCAGAGAAGAATTGATGGAAAAGCTGAAAAGTGAAGGGTATATGGTTGAACCGAGTCTCTTGATAGAAGAAGGGATCCGTTGCCTTAAAGGAAATATGGCTATGTCCGAGAGCTTTAAGGAAGGACTATTTAGCATACAGGATGAGAGTTCTATGCTCGTGGCCTATGCTTTAGCTCCGAAAGAAAACGAAATCATTTTGGATAGCTGTGCAGCACCAGGCGGTAAAACGATGCATATCGCTGAAAAAATGAATAAGACCGGCCAAATATACGCACTTGATCTTCATGCACATAAAACAAAACTAATTGATACGCAGGCAAAACGACTTGGTTTAACGAATATTGAAACTAAGCAAATGGATGCAAGGAAGACACCTGAATTTTTTGATACGGATATGTTTGATAAAATCCTTGTGGATGCTCCTTGTTCTGGTTTGGGCGTGTTAAAACGAAAACCGGATGCCAAGTATACCAAAAGTGAGCAAGATTTGAACTCGCTTGCGAAAATTCAATTCGATATTTTACATCAAGTATCCCAATTGGTAAAAAAAGGCGGTACAATCGTTTATAGTACATGTACTGTTGGCCATGATGAAAATAATGCGGTTATTGATGCATTTCTTCAAGCGCATCCTGAGTTTGAGAAGGATCTTACACTTAAAGACAGAATGCCTGAAAAGGTGAGACCTTATATTATAGATAATAGTTTACAAGTACTACCTCAATATTTTGGAAGCGATGGATTTTTTATTGCTTCAATTCGAAAGAAGGCGTAAGGAATGAAACAAACGACAACTAAGGAAGTAAAGAAGCAGGATAGCCCCCCATCTATTTATTCCTTGCAATTAGATCAGCTGAAAGAATGGCTTGTGGAAAATGGAGAAAAAGCATTCCGTGCAACACAGATTTTTGAATGGTTATATGAAAAAAGAGTTTCCTCTTTTGAAGACATGACTAACCTCTCGAAAGAGTTACGTACAAAATTAGCAGAGGCATATACATTAACGACATTAAATACACTGGTTCAGCAAACATCAAAAGATGGTACGATTAAATTCTTGTTTGAATTACAGGATGGTTATTCCATCGAGACTGTGTTAATGCGTCATGATTATGGAAACTCAGTTTGTGTGACTACACAGGTTGGCTGCCGTATCGGCTGTACATTCTGTGCTTCTACCCTTGGCGGATTGAAGCGAAATCTAGAAGCCGGAGAAATTGTTGCTCAAGTTGTAAAGGTTCAACAGGCTCTTGATGAAACAAATGAACGAGTTAGTTCAGTTGTTATTATGGGTATCGGAGAACCATTCGATAACTATGACAATATGATGTCATTCCTGCGAATCATCAACCATGATAAAGGGTTAAATATCGGAGCACGTCACATAACGGTTTCGACAAGTGGAATTATCCCTAAAATTTATAAATTTGCAGATGAGAAATTACAAATCAACTTTGCCATTTCATTGCATGCTCCAAACACTGAGCTTCGCAGTAAGCTTATGCCTATTAACAGAGCATACAAACTTCCTCAATTAATGGAAGCCGTTAAGTATTATGTGGATAAAACAGGCAGAAGGATTACATTTGAATATGGACTTTTCGGTGGTGAAAATGACCAGGTTGAGCATGCGCTCGAGCTTGCGGCTTTAATAAAAGATATTAAATGTCATGTCAATTTAATACCAGTTAACTATGTCCCTGAACGGGAATATGTAAGAACACCGAGAGAACAAATTGATCTTTTTGAAAAAACATTGAAAGATCAAGGGATAAATGTCACAACCAGAAGAGAGCAAGGTCATGATATTGATGCTGCTTGCGGACAACTGAGAGCAAAAGAAAGGAAAGAAGAGACGAGGTGAAGGGATGAAGGCAGTTTTTAGAACAGACCGGGGCAAAGTGAGAATCCATAATGAAGATCAGGGTGGTATATTTTATAAGGAAAATCCTTTTATGATTTTTGCTGTCATTGCCGATGGAATGGGTGGTCACAAAGCAGGTGATGTAGCAAGTGAAATGGCTGTTTCCAAACTAAAAGAAGCATGGGAAACCGAGTTGCATGCAGATTCACCAAGTTCTATTGAATTGTTTTTGGAAGAGCAAATCAAACGTGTTAACCGTGAAATTTACGAGCACTCCATGACACATGAAGAATGTGAAGGTATGGGGACAACCATTGTCGGCGTGATTTGTACAGATAAAACAGCCACAATTGTAAATGTAGGAGATTCGAGATGTTACCTTTTGAATGACAGTGGCTTTAAACAAGTAACTGAAGATCATTCCCTGGTTAATGAGCTTGTGCGTTCCGGTCAAATTTCTAAAGAAGATGCTGCACATCATCCTAGAAAAAATGTCATTCTTCGTGCACTTGGAACAGAAAATAGTGTGGATGTTGATATAAAGACAATCAGTTTTGAAGAAGGAGATCGTCTGTTATTATGTTCAGACGGTCTCTCTGATAAACTTTCCGAATCAGAAATAGAAACCATTATAACAGGCAATGAATCCTTAGAACAAATTGCAGGTACATATATTCAAAAAGCTAATGAAAACGGGGGAGAAGATAATATAACTCTAGTAATCCTTCTGCACAGCTTTGAAAGTGAAAGTGGGTGAGTTATATGTTGACCGGCAAAAGAATTAGCGACAGATATAAGATCCTCCGCATGATTGGTGGAGGCGGAATGGCTAATGTATACCTGGCAAGAGATATGATACTTGATCGGGACGTTGCCCTAAAAATTCTTCGTATGGATTTTTCCAATGATGAGGAATTTATTCGACGATTTCATCGGGAGGCCCAGTCCGCTACAAGCCTGACTCATCCAAACATAGTGAGTATCTATGATGTTGGAGAGGAAGGGGATATTTATTATATTGTGATGGAATATGTCGATGGCATGACATTAAAACAATATATCCAGGCATATGCGTCTATTCCAGTTGAAAAAGCATTGGATATAATGAAACAAATTACATCGGCTGTATCGCATGCCCATCAGAACAATATTGTACATAGAGATATTAAGCCGCACAATATATTGATTGATCATGACGGTAATGTCAAAATCACTGACTTTGGAATCGCGATGGCTCTTAGTGCAACTTCTATAACTCAGACGAACTCTGTCCTCGGGTCTGTTCATTATTTATCTCCTGAGCAAGCAAGAGGTGGAATGGCGAATAAGAAATCAGATATTTATTCACTTGGAATCGTAATGTTTGAATTGATTACCGGCCGATTGCCTTTTTCAGGCGAGTCTGCTGTTTCAATAGCTCTGAAACATCTTCAATCAGAGACTCCTTCTCCAAGAAGATGGAATCCATCGATACCACAAAGTGTGGAGAATATTATTTTAAAAGCAACGGCCAAGGATCAATTTCATCGATATGCCAGTGTGGATGAAATGAAAGAAGATATAGAGACCGCTCTGAATCCTGAAAGATTAAACGAAAGTAAATTTTCCATACCAAATGATGATGATGTTACAAAAGCGATTCCGATTATTACGAATGACCAATTATTTGAGGATTACGATGATACGAAAGTTATCCCAATTGATGAAGATACCGTATTGATGGAGCAGGTTGATGAGTCTGTTGGGAAAAAAGGTTCACTAAAAAAGAATAAGAAAATCAAAAACAAAAACAAAGATAAAACAAAAAAGCAAAAACAGCAGCCTAAGAAAAAGAAAAAATGGCTTAAGGTAATCGGAATTATTTTGGCAACTCTCATTTTGCTTACGATTCTGGCTATTTTGTTTTTACCTGGAATGTTAGCCGCAAAAGATGTTTTGGTACCTGATGTAAATGACAAACAATTGGAAAAAGCTATGTCTACACTGATTGAGCAAGGTTTCGAAATTGGGGAAACAATCGAGAAACCGGATGAGGATATTCCAGCAGGAAATGTGATTAAAACAGACCCTGAAGCAGGGGATACCGTTAAAGAGGGTTCGGTCATTAATGTCTATTTCAGTAGTGGAAAAGCGCAGGTAAACGTCCTCGACTATGTGGATCGTCAATATGAGGACATTAAGTCGCTCATAGAAGGTTTTGGCTTTAAAGATATTGAAATCAATCGGGTAAATGATGATTCTGAAGCAGGGACTGTACTTGAACAGGAGCCGCGACAGGGTGAAGAAGTCATCCCTTCAGAGACAATATTGACATTAACACTAAGCAGCGGTCCGGCTAAAATCACTCTCAAAGATTTAACGGATTATAATCAGAAGGCACTGGATGATTATGAGGCTGATACAGGACTTCAGGTCACCATTGCAAGAGAAGAATACAGCTCGACAATTAAAGAGGGACAAGTGATTTCTCAGGAGCCTGCAGCAGGCACAGCTGTGGAGATTGGGTCAGAGGTCAAAGTAACTATTTCCAAAGGGGAAGAAGAAATTCCGCCCAAGGAAACGAGTAAAGAAGTGACCATAACGTATGATGAAGAATTAGCTGGTGTGCCTCAATCTGTGACAATATTGATCGAGGATTTAAACAACAACATGACTGAACCAGTAGAAACATTCGAAATAACGAAAACTGTCAAAAAAACATTGCAATTTACCATCCCTCATGATGGTAAAGCAGGGTATAAAATCATAAAGGATAATAGTGTTTATGATGAAGGAGTCATTAGTTATTCGGACAGTTAATAGTAAAGGAGGGAATATATGCCTGAAGGAAAAATTATTAAAGCATTGAGCGGCTTTTATTATGTAATGGATGAGGGGCAAGTTATCCAATGCAGGGGCCGTGGTGTTTTTAGAAAACAAAAAGTTACGCCTCTTGTTGGAGATACAGTTATTTATCAAGCGGAAAATCCGACAGATGGATATATAATGGAAATTAAAGAGCGCAGAAATGAATTAGTGCGTCCACCCATTGCCAATGTAGATCAAGCAATTCTCGTATTTTCAGCTGCAGAGCCTGAGTTCAGTACCACTTTATTAGATCGATTTTTAGTATTGGTTGAATCGAAGGACATTGAACCAATCATTTGCATCAGTAAAATGGATTTGCTGAATTCAGAAGAAGAGAAAAAGATACATGATTATGCAGAACAGTACAGAGAAATTGGTTATGATGTTATTTTAACGTCTTCTTTGAAGGAATCAGGGATAACGGAGTTACAGCCTTTCCTAAAAGGAAAAACCTCCGTATTTGCTGGACAATCCGGAGTGGGCAAGTCTTCTCTGTTAAATGTTCTTGATCCTACTCTAAATATAAAAACCAATATAATATCCTCTCATTTGGGCCGAGGAAAGCATACAACAAGACATGTAGAGCTTATTGATCTTGGAGATGGTTTATTAGCTGATACACCGGGATTCAGTTCTCTTGATTTTACCGAGATTGAAGCCGAAGAGCTAACTGGCTGCTTTCCGGAAATGAGAGAAAAAAGCTCGGAATGCAAATTCAGGGGTTGTCTCCACGTTAAGGAGCCCAAATGCGCTGTTAAACAGGGTGTTGAAACGGGCGCTATAGAGGAATATAGATACAATCATTATTTGCAGTTTCTGGAGGAAATAAAAGATAGAAAGCCGAGGTACTAACTATGGTTAAAATTGCTCCATCAATACTATCAGCTGATTTTTCAAAATTGGGAGAGGAAATCCGCGATGTTGAAAGAGGGGGAGCAGATTGGATCCATATTGATGTTATGGATGGCCACTTTGTTCCTAATATAACGATTGGACCACTCATTGTTGATGCCGTGCGTCCTATTACCAAATTAACGCTTGATGTTCATCTGATGATTGAAAATCCAGATCAATATATTGAAGCATTTGCGAAAGCGGGTGCCGATTATATTACGGTCCATGCAGAAGCTTGTACACACCTGCATCGCACCATTCAGTTGATAAAATCCTTTGGGGTTAAAGCCGGAGTGGTATTAAATCCCGCGACTTCTCCAGATGTATTGGATTATGTCTTAGAAGACCTTGATATGGTTCTTTTAATGTCGGTAAATCCAGGCTTTGGTGGACAAGCCTTTATTCCAAGTGTTCTTGATAAAATAGAACAAGTGGATAAGATGATCAAGGAAAAAGGTTTATCCATTGAAATTGAGATTGATGGCGGTGTAAATGAGGAGACGGCCAAACTATGCATGGATAAAGGTGCTACGGTGCTTGTAGCGGGATCTGCTATTTATAATAAAGAAGACAGGAAGAAAGCAATCGAAGCCATTCGCGGCGAGTAATCTTTGATTGTGGCTCGGCTAGGAGAAGTGCGTAATCACTTACTTGGCCAGGGTCCTAGAAACATGTTAAATAGAATTTGATTCTTTTAACCTAATGGCATTTATGTCTTGAATATTGAAAGAATACCGTATAAATAAGGAAAGGGTTGTCCATCAAGTTAAAAGAGGATAACCCTTTTTTTGTATGACAAATAAGTAAAGGAGCAAAACTTATGGAAATCAATATCGTTGCCGGTGGACCCGCTATGTATATTCCTGATTTAAGAATGTTAGATAATAAAGGAAGTGAAGCAATCTGGATTGGGGTGGATCGTGGCTCATTACGAATTTTGGAGGCAGGTATTCATCTTAATGCTGTATTTGGAGACTTTGATTCAATTTCTAAGGGAGAATTGAAGATCGTTCAGGAAAATTGCGATCATTTTTTTGAGTTCCCACCAGAAAAGGATGCAACCGATCTGGAATTGGCTCTTGAATGGGCTTATACCCAAAGTCCGGAGAGAATTACGATTTATGGAGCAAGCGGCGGCAGGATGGACCATGCAATCGCCAATATCATGATACTGTCAGGAGAAGAACATATTCGACATGGAATTCAGACAAGTATAGTGGATCAGAATAATATACTCACCATATATAAACCAGGATCTTATGTGCTGGAAGAAACCGAGTTCAAATACATATCCTTTATACCAATTACCGATGAGGTAGTGGGAATGACGCTTCTAAACTTTAAATACCCTTTAACAGATTTTACACTTCACCGAGGCAGTACATTGTCAGTCAGTAATGAATTAAATTTCAAAACTGGTACTTTTTCGTTTTTGAATGGCATATTATTGGTGGTAAGAAGCAGAGATTAATTTACTTGTTGAACTTTTTCCTCTATATATGAATAAAAATGAATAATGAGAACTGGCAGAGCTAAGGAGGGACACAATGAAATTTTATACGATTAAGTTGCCCCGATTTTTGGGAGGAATCGTTAAGGCTATGTTAGGAGCTTTTAAGAAAGGGTAAATTTCATATATGGCACCCTGCAATGGGGTGTTTTTCTTATGCAGGTGAGGTTATTTCTTTACTATGTATGATGCACTCCAAAAAAAACTGACTCTCTTTGGAACGATTCTTTTATCATTAATCTTCATGATAAATGTGAAATATTATCAAAATCATAAGACTAAATAGGGGGAATTAAGGGAAAAATGAACAAGCATCCTTTAAAAGGATGCTTGTTTTCGTTTATTATACGCGTTCAACTTTACCAGATTTTAACGCTCTTGTAGAAACGTATACTCTTTTCGGTTTTCCGTTAACAAGAATACGAACTTTTTGAACGTTAGCTTTCCATGTACGTTTGTTAGCGTTCATGGCATGAGAACGATGGTTTCCGGAAGTTGTTTTTCTGCCGGTAATAACACATTTGCGTGACATAGCCCAATTCCCTCCTTACTGCCTATATTAATCATTCTTTTTTAGTCGGTCTCTTCAAAAGATACTTTAATAATTTAACATACCTATCGCTATAATGCAATACAATTGAAGCGGTCTTTCAAGAAAAAAACCTTGACATACGATTTTAACTTTGGTTAATTGGTATAGGATAAAGGCTTTCCATTCAAAAGTGATTATAGTAAAATGGTTATAGCTATGGTTACCATAAAGGGGGAACAAATATGTCCATTGAAATGAGTACGAAATACGGACAAATAGATATTTCAAATGATGTACTAGCAATCATTGCAGGTGGTGCAGCCGTAGATTGTTACGGGATTGTCGGTATGGCATCCAAAAATCAAATTAAAGACGGAATTAGTGAAATCTTGCGAAAAGAGAACTTCTCCAAAGGAGTAGTAGTCAGACAGGTTGAAGATGAGTTACATATTGATATGTACATCATTGTAAGTTACGGAACTAAAATTTCCGAAATTGCTCATAATGTTCAATCTAAAGTTAAATATACATTAAACCAAACTGTTGGACTATCGGTAGAATCCGTTAATATTTTTGTTCAAGGGGTTCGTGTTACGAATCCGTAATTTAAGGAGGAAATTTGAGTGGCTATAACATCTATTGACGGCAAAAGATTCGCCGAAATGGTCATACAGGGCGCGAACAGGCTGTCTGCCAATGCTAAATTAGTTGATTCGTTAAATGTATTTCCTGTACCGGATGGTGATACAGGAACAAATATGAATCTATCCATGACATCAGGAGCTAAAGAAGTAAAAAATAATGTACAGGATCATATCGGAAAGGTTGGTTCATCTTTAGCAAAAGGATTACTGATGGGTGCGCGTGGGAACTCAGGCGTTATTTTATCCCAGTTGTTCAGGGGTTTTGCGAAAAACATCGAACCAAAAGCGTCCATCAACAGCAAGGAATTTGCCTTGGCATTTGAAGCTGGTGTGGAAACAGCTTATAAAGCAGTTATGAAACCTGTTGAAGGTACAATCCTGACTGTTGCAAGGGAAGCTTCTAAGGCAGGTTTGGCGGCAGCTGAAACGGAAACAAATGATGTGATCGCAGTAATGGAGGCTGTTGTAAAAGAAGCAAAAGCTTCGTTAAAACGTACTCCTGATTTACTGCCAGTACTTAAAGAAGTAGGGGTAGTCGATAGCGGCGGTCAAGGATTAGTCTTCGTTTATGAAGGATTTTTGGCTGAGTTGAAAGGTGAAAAGCTTGCTGAAACACCTGAGAACACACCTAAAATGGACGAACTTGTGAAAGCTGAACATCATATTAATGTTCAGGGACATATGAAAACAGAAGATATTGAATTCGGCTATTGCACTGAATTTATGGTCCGTTTTGAATCTGAAAAAATAGCTGTAAATCCGTTTAATGAAGAGCAGTTTAGAAATGATTTAAGTGAATACGGTGATTCCCTGCTTGTGATTGCTGATGATGATATCGTAAAAGTCCATGTCCATGCAGAAAACCCAGGGGACTGTTTGAATTACGCACAAAAATACGGCAGCTTAATTAAAATTAAAATTGAGAATATGCGTGAGCAGCATTCAACCATTTTAAATGAAACGGCGAATGAGCTGCGTGAATCAGCTGCACCTGCCAAAAATGAAAAGAAAGATTTTGGTGTAGTAGCAATTGCCATGGGTGAAGGAATTGCAGAGTTGTTCAGAAGTATTGGTGCTGATGTGGTCATTGAGGGTGGACAAACGATGAACCCATCCACAGAGGATATCGTAAAAGCAATTGAATCCATTAATGCGGATCATGTTTACATCCTGCCAAATAATAAAAATATTATTATGGCAGCAGAACAGGCTTCCGATGTCATTGAAAATCCTGTTACGGTAATCCCTAGTAAAACGATTCCTCAAGGATTGACTGCTTTGTTATCCTTTAATCCTGCTGCTCCAGCGAGTGAAAATGAGGATATGATGAAGGATGCCTTAGCGAATGTTATTACGGGACAAGTTACGTTTGCGGTACGTGATACAAGCATTGAGGGTCTTGAAATCGAGAAAAACGATTATATGGGTCTGATTGATGGTAAAATTAAAGTGAAAAACAAGGATAGAGTAGAAGCAGCTAAACAAGTGCTGGAAAACATTCTTGACGATGCAGAAATCTTAACCATTTTGTATGGTGAAGAAAGTTCTCAAGAGGAAGTAGATCACCTTGTTCAATATTGCGCAGATGCCTATCCAGATCTAGAAGTAGAAGTGCATAACGGTAAACAGCCGTTGTATTCCTATATATTTGCAGCTGAATAAAAATTAATATCAGTCATTACAATAATAGAAGGGGGAAACCCCTTCTATTTCAGTATGTAAAGATTTTTTATCAATTTGTACTGGAGAGGGTAGGTAATGAAATATAAAAGTGTATTTGATATAATCGGTCCAATTATGGTTGGTCCTTCCAGTTCTCATACAGCCGGAGCTGCCAGAATAGGAAGAGTAGCGAGAAGTCTTTTTAACAGACAGCCTAAATGGGCAATCATTTCATTTTATGGATCATTTGCTAAGACGTACAAAGGGCATGGTACAGATGTGGCCATTGTGGCTGGATTGCTTGATTATGATACGGCAGATCCACGTCTTATTCAATCTCTTGAGATTGCCAAAGAGAATAACATAGAAATTACATTTATAGAAGAAGATGCGATAACGGATCATCCAAATACCACCAGAATCCAAATGGGTGATGATGAAGGTGAAATGGAATTGGTTGGCATTTCAATTGGCGGCGGGAAAATAGAAATCCTGGAATTGAATGGATTTGAACTGCGCTTGTCAGGTCATCATCCAGCTATTTTAGTTGTCCATGATGATCGATTCGGTGCGATAGCAAGTGTTTCCAATATACTTGCCAAGCATGAAATCAATATAGGGCATATGGAAGTATCACGAAAAGATGTAGGGAAAATGGCATTGATGACTATAGAGGTCGATCAAAATATTGGTCAGAATATTTTAGAGGAAATTTCATTATTAGACCATGTAACACAAGTAACAAAAGTATCGGATTAAAGTGCAGATTATCCTTTATAAGGAGGTTGCTATATGTTTTGCAATGTTGCCGAATTGGTTGAACATGCTGAAAGAAAAGGTGAGAAGATATCTAATAATGTGATAATTCACGACGAAATGAAGTTCATGGGTAGTTCAAAAGCTAGGAAGATGCGGCGATTGCAACAGAATCAGACGGTTATGAAAAAAGCGATTGAAAGAGGAATGGATGGTGTCTGTGCTTATTCAGGGTTAAATGGCGATGATGTTGTGTTGTTGAAGGAATGTATTAAAAAAGACAAAGTTTTGTCTGGAGAAATCCAGCATAATACAGTAAGCAAGGTTGTAACTACAAATGAGGTTGATGCTGCTATGAGAAAAATTTGTACTACACCAATGGGCTGTATAGAAGTGAAAATATTTGGAGTTTCAGCGAACAATGGGTAGCCTAAATGATTTATCCATAGATACGGTGAAAGGGATAGGACCTGAGTCCGCTATGCAGTTGAATAATCTTGGCATCTATTCAGTTGCGGACTTGCTTGAGTATTTTCCGTTTCGCTATGAAGATTATCGGATTAAAGATATCGTGGAAGCAGCCCATGATGAACGGATAACTGTCGAAGGGGTTATTCAATCAGCTCCTAATTTAACTTATTTTGGAAGAAAGAAATCCCGCTTGAATGTAAAGCTTTTAACAGGCCGCCATATCATCACAGTCACTTTCTTTAATCAGCCATATATAAAAAATAAATTGAAGCTAAATGAAACCATAACGGTTACGGGGAAATGGGATAAAAACCGTTTAACTCTGACGGCATCTGAATATAAACTTAATGATCAGGCAAGGGAGCAGGAATTCGAGCCAGTTTATCATACCAGGGGTGATATCTCTGTCAAATCATTGCGTAAATGGATTAAATCAGCTTATCTTGCTTACCATGACAGTATCGTAGAAATATTACCCGAACATTATCTTGAGCAATATAAATTACCAGAGAGAGGTCTGGCCTTACGTTACTTGCATTTTCCACAAAATGCAGCTGAAGTAAAGCAAGCTCACAGAAGATTTGTTTATGAGGAATTCCTCTTGTTCCAAATTAAAATGCAAGCCCTAAGGAAAGTGAAACGGGAAAATTCAAATGGCCAGGTGTATGCCTATGATAATCAAAAATTAAAAAAATTCATATCTTCCTTACCATTCGAACTGACAGATGCGCAAAAAAAGGTCGTTAATGAAATTGCACAAGATTTACGATCTCCATACCGCATGAACAGATTGCTTCAGGGAGATGTTGGTTCCGGAAAAACGGTGGTGGCCGCTATCCTGCTGTATGCTGTTGTAACTTCCGGATACCAGGGAGCTTTAATGGTGCCTACGGAAATTTTGGCAGAGCAACATGCGAATTCCCTCTTTGAATTACTGCAGCCTTTTGGGGTGAATGTAGCTCTTCTAACATCAAGTGTGAAAGGGAAACGTCGTCGTGAAATGATGGAGCTGCTTGAGCAAGGGGAAATTGATATCTTAATAGGTACGCATGCCTTGATCCAAAAAGATGTTAATTTTAAAAAGTTAGGCCTTGTGATTACCGATGAACAGCATCGTTTTGGTGTGGAGCAGCGTCGTATCTTACGAGAAAAAGGGGAAAGCCCAGATGTACTATTCATGACAGCTACACCTATACCAAGGACGCTAGCGATAACGGTCTTTGGTGAAATGGATGTATCGATCATAGATCAAATGCCGTCCGGAAGAAAGAAAATAGAAACATATTGGGCCAAGCATAATATGTTGGACAGAATCCTTGATTTTATGAGTAAAGAATTAGAACAAGGGCGGCAGGCTTATGTGATTTGTCCTCTTATTGAGGAGTCTGAAAAGCTCGATTTACAGAATGTATTAGATGTTCATACAGCCATGTCTCAGTATTTCAGTCCAAAGTTTTCTGTTGGGCTAATGCATGGGAAGCTGCCAGCAGATGAAAAAGATGAAATCATGCGTGGTTTTGGGAATAATAGCATTCAGGTACTTGTGTCAACGACCGTTGTCGAAGTAGGTGTAAATGTACCTAACGCCACCGTTATGGTCATCTATGATGCTGAACGATTTGGATTATCGCAGCTCCATCAATTAAGAGGTCGTGTAGGACGGGGAGCTGACCAGTCTTATTGTATTTTAATAGCAGACCCGAAGACAGAAGTAGGAATCGAACGATTAACTGCGATGTGCGATACAACAGATGGTTTCGCATTAAGTGAGAAAGATCTGGAACTAAGAGGTCCTGGAGATTTCTTTGGCAGAAAACAAAGCGGAGTGCCTGAGTTTAAGATAGCGGATATGGTTCATGATTATCGAGCACTTGAAACAGCCAGAAAAGATGCTGAAGAATTAATTTCGGGTTCTGAATTCTGGACGGATGAAAAGTATAAGTACCTTAGGGATTACTTATCGAACTCAGGAGTTCTCGAAGGTGAGAAATTAGATTGATAGACAGATTGCTTGTTGGAGTCCGAAAAAATCTTGCAATCTGTTTTTCGAAATTATATACTACTATTAGTACCTAGTCATAACACTTCGGAAGGTGAAGGCTTTTGAAACGAAACAAGAAGGATAGACAAGCTATATTAAAGGATATGATCGAGAAAAATCCTTTTATTACCGATGAGGAATTGGCTGAACAATTAAAGGTTAGCATACAAACGATTCGCTTGGATCGTTTGGAATTATCCATACCGGAATTGAGAGAAAGAATAAAGTCTGTTGCTGAGAAGAGAATGACTGATGAGATCAAATCTCTGCCTGTAGATGAAATTATTGGAGATATTATTGATCTTGACTTGGACAACAGTGCTATTTCTTTATTAGATATAAAATCTGAACATGTTTTTAAACGAAATAAAATTGCCAGAGGTCATTATTTATTTGCCCAGGCTAATTCACTGGCTGTGGCGGTAACGAATGAGGAATTGGCATTAACAGCAAAAGCTGCCATTCACTTCACAAAATCTGTATATGAAGGTGATCGCGTGATTGCGAAAGCTAAGGTTATAGAAGTGGATAGGGATAAAGGAAGATCCCTGATTACGGTACACAGCTATGTAGGTAAAGAGCTGGTCTTTAAAGGGGAATTTTCCATGTACCGGACGACTACAGAAAAAAAGGATGAAAAAGAATGAAAATTGCATTAGACGCTATGGGCGGAGATCACGGACCAAAGGAATCTGTAAAAGGCGCAGAAAAGGCGATTAAAGCTTTTCCAGATTTAGAAATCCTGCTTATTGGTAATGAGGCTGAAATTAAAAATCATTTAACTTCCGCAGAACGGATCACGATTATTCATACAGATGAAGTGATAACTGGAGAAGATGAACCGGTGAGAGCAGTTAGAAGAAAGAAAAATGCAACAATGGTGCTTGCTGCTCAGTATGTTAAGGATGGACAGGCTGATGCATGTATCTCAGCTGGAAATACGGGCGCGCTAATGGCCGCAGGTCTCTTTGTGGTTGGAAGAATTGATGGGATTGATCGTCCTGCGCTCAGCCCGACATTGCCGACAATCGATGGCAATGGATTTGTACTCTTAGATGTAGGGGCAAATGCTGATGCGAAGCCAGAACATTTATATCAGTATGGATTAATGGGGTCTGTATACGCTGAAAAGGTTCGTAATATTGAAAAGCCTCGTGTAGGGTTGTTGAATATTGGCACAGAGGATAAAAAAGGGAATGAGCTTACCAAGCAGGCATTTGCTTTATTGAAGGATGCTGACTTTAATTTTATCGGTAATGTAGAAGCCCGGGACTTGTTAAATGGGGTAGCAGATGTTGTCGTAACAGATGGGTTTACCGGAAACATGGTCCTCAAAACAACTGAAGGCACGGCTTCCGCATTATTCAAAATGCTAAAAGACGCCATGATGGTTGATTTAAAGAGCAAACTTGCAGCGGCTGTTTTAAAGCCGGGTCTTAAAGAGCTGAAAAATAAGCTGGATTACTCTGAATATGGTGGTGCAGGTCTATTTGGATTAAAGGCTCCAGTCATTAAAGCACATGGTTCCTCAGACGCCAATGCATTCTATAATGCTATACGTCAGGCGAAAATTATGGTTGAACATCATGTTGCGGAAACGATTCATGAGGCAATAAAAGAATAGTAAGGGGAACGAATATAAGGGGGATATGATGACTAAATTAGCTTTTATTTTTCCGGGTCAGGGGTCACAAACAGTTGGGATGGGAAAAGATGTTTACGATAATTTTCCGAATGCAAAAAACCTCTTTATGAGAGCGGATGAATGTTTGGGTGAGGAATTTAGTAAGCTGATTTTCGAAGGTCCACAGGAGAATTTAACACGTACATATAATGCACAACCAAGTCTTTTGATTACCAGTTTGGCACTTCTTAGCGTATTTCGTGAAATGTCTGATGTAAAACCAGATTATATGGCCGGTCACAGTCTTGGCGAATATACAGCTTATACAGCTGCTGGATCTTTTCAATTTGAGGATGCAGTTAAATTAGTGCGCAATCGAGGCTTGTATATGGAGCAGGCTGTTCCATCCGGGATGGGAACGATGAGCGCTGTTCTTGGTATGGATGAGTCAAAGTTAGAAGAAGTAACAAGGACGATCACTAATCAAGGTGAACCTGTACAATTAGCGAATTTAAATTCTCCTGGTCAAATCATTATCTCCGGAACAACTGAGGGAGTAAGATTGGCAGGAGAGCTTGCGAAGGAAAAAGGAGCAAAGAGAGTGCTTCCTCTGGAAGTGAGCGGTCCTTTTCACTCCTCATTGATGAAACCTGCAGCAAGTAAGCTTGCGGAAAATCTAAATGGTATCGATATTAGGATTCCTGAATATCCGATTATCTCGAACTATACAGGCACTGAAGCAGGAACTGGCAGTGAAATAAAAGAAAGCCTAGTTAAACAGCTGTACTCTCCAGTAAAATGGCAGCAATCAGTTGAGTATATGATCAATGAAGGTGTGACGACTTTTATCGAGTTTGGTCCAGGGACTGTTCTCTCAGGTTTAGTCAAGAAAATCAACCGAAGCGTAAAAATACACTCAATCAAAGATATTGAAACATGTAAAAATGTGGTCACTTCACTTGAAGCGGAGGTTAAAGCAAATGGGTAAATTGGATGGGAAAGTTGCACTGGTTACGGGTGCTTCCAGAGGAATAGGCCGTGCCATTGCCATTGCTCTGGCGAAAGAAGGAGCCTCCGTGGCTGTGAATTACGCCGGGAACAGCGAAAAAGCTGGACAGGTGGTCAGTGAAATAAAAGAAATTGGCAGTGAGGCGGTTGCTATTCAGGGAGATGTGACGGATGCTGATTCGGTTACTGCTATGGTAAAAAGTGTTGCTGAACAATTTGGTAAAATTGATATTTTAGTAAATAACGCTGGAATCACACGTGATAATCTGTTAATTCGCATGAAAGAAGATGACTGGGATTCTGTTATTAATACGAATTTAAAAGGTGTTTTCCTTTGTACGAAAGCAGTTTCCAGACTGATGATGAAACAAAGGCAAGGTCGAGTTATCAATATTTCTTCTGTGGTAGGTGTGAGCGGCAATGCTGGTCAGGCTAATTATACAGCTGCAAAAGCAGGTGTCATCGGTCTAACCAAGACATCCGCCAAGGAATTAGCCGCGCGTGGAATTACGGTAAATGCAATTGCCCCCGGTTTTATTGAAACAGATATGACTAATGATTTAAATGAGGAAGTTGGCGAACAAATGCGGAAACAAATTCCGCTGGGCCGCTTTGGAAGTCCTGAAGATGTGGCTAAAACAGTCGTTTTCCTGGCTTCCGAAGATTCCAGTTATATTACAGGTCAAACGATTCAGGTCGATGGTGGAATGGTCATGTAGTATAAGTGATTGAATATATCCACCAACCCTTGTACAATGGATTAGGGTATAATGCTTGAAGGGAGGTGAAGTTGTGTCAGACGTACTAGATAAAGTAACTAAAATAATCGTAGATCGCCTTGGTGTAGATGAATCCGAAGTTACACTTGAAGCTTCTTTTAAAGATGATCTTGGTGCTGATTCACTTGATGTTGTTGAATTAGTAATGGAACTTGAAGATGAATTCGGTATGGAAATTTCAGATGATGATGCTGAAAAAATTTCAACTGTTGGCGATGCTGTGAACTACATAAAAAGCCAAAACTAATTAGTTTCCTTTGGAGAGCTCCGTATAAATACGGAGCTTTTCATGCTATTATAAAAGATGCTTGTATATATGAAAAACACTGAGATTAGAGAATGACGTTTTCATTTTGTGCCTTTTCCATTTCTATGGATTTATATATACTAAAATGTGAGAAACTTTTTAGTCAGATTAGCAGGGGGTCAATATGCAAAAAAGTAAAAAAAAGACAAATACTGATGCGGATTTTATGGCATTTCAGGACAAGCTTGGTGTATCATTCAACGACATCAACCTATTAAAACAAGCATTTACACATTCATCCTATGTGAATGAGCATCGTCGAAAACCATACGAAGATAATGAAAGGCTGGAATTTTTAGGGGATGCGGTGCTGGAATTAACTGTCTCTCAGTTTTTATATAAAAAGTTTAGCACGATGAGCGAAGGAGAACTAACAAAACTTAGGGCTGCTATTGTTTGTGAACCTTCCCTTGTTAAATTTGCGCTTGAATATTCTTTTGGCCCTTTAATTTTATTGGGTAAAGGGGAAGAGATGACTGGCGGTAGAGAACGCCCGGCTCTTTTGGCAGATGTCTTCGAAGCGTTTATCGGTGCCTTATATTTAGATCAGGGATTAGATGTTGTAATTGAGTTTCTAAAAAAATCTGTCTATCCCAAAATCGACGACGGTGCTTTTTCTCATGTGATGGATTTTAAGAGCCAGCTACAGGAATTGGTTCAAAAAGATGGTATTGGTACATTGGAGTACAAAATACTGAACGAAAAAGGCCCTGCTCATAATAGAGAATTTGTTGCCAGAGTTTCCTTGAATGGGAAAGAATTTGGTGCAGGTAAGGGCAAATCAAAAAAAGAAGCAGAACAGCATGCTGCACAGCAAGCACTGATTAACTTGCAGAAAAGCAGTAAATAAAAAATTAAAAGGCAGTTGGGTACCATGTCAGAAGATAAACAATTGTTCTTGAAACGATTGGATATAGTAGGTTTTAAATCTTTTGCTGAACGTATTTCCGTTGAATTTGTCTCAGGTGTAACTGCTGTGGTGGGTCCGAATGGGAGCGGCAAAAGTAATATAACAGATTCAATTCGTTGGGTGTTGGGCGAACAATCTGCAAGATCGTTAAGAGGATCCAAAATGGAGGATATCATCTTTGCTGGAAGTGACTCCAGAAAAGCTCTTAACTTTGCAGAAGTTACGCTAACTTTAAATAATGAGAGTCAGTTCCTTCCGATTGATTTCCATGAAGTTAGTGTCACAAGAAGGGTAACCCGTTCTGGTGACAGTGACTTTTTCATTAATAAAAAGCCATGTCGACTTAAAGACATTGTTGATTTATTCATGGATTCAGGTCTTGGGAAGGAAGCTTTTTCAATCATTAGCCAGGGAAAAGTAGAAGAAATTTTAAGCAGTAAAGCGGAGGAACGCCGCACGATATTTGAAGAAGCTGCCGGTGTATTAAAATATAAAACAAGGAAGAAGAAAGCGGAAGTTAAGCTAGAGGAAACAAGAGCTAACCTGAACCGCGTTCACGATATACTGCATGAGTTGGAGGGGCAGGTGGAGCCGCTTAAAATCCAGGCATCCATTGCCCGCGATTATCTTCAGCAAAAAGAGGAGCTTGAGGAATTTGAAGCTGCCTTACTTGTATATGAGATAGAAGTTCTTCATGAAAAATGGACGGCTTTATCAAAACAGCTGGAAGATCATCAAGCAAAGGATTCTCAATTCGGATTATTAATTCAGAAAAAAGAATCTGAGGTAGAGGCGATCCGATTGCAACTATCAGAGCTTGATAATCGTATTCAATTACTGCAGTCTACCCTGTTATCTGTCAGTGAAGAACTTGAAAAGGTAGAAGGACGTAAACAAGTTCTCATTGAAAGAATGAAGAATGCAAGCCAAAACAAACAGCATCTCGAAAAAAGTTTGCAAAACTGGAGAGATAAATTAATTCAGGTTACCAATGTTCGGGATGAGAAAATGAGCAGATTGCATCTTCTCCAAGCAGAAACAAAAAAATCAAAACAGAAATTGCAAGAGAAACAAAGCCTGCTCAGTAACTTTGATGGAGATCTGGAAGCGAAGATTGATGCATTAAAAAGTGAGTATATTGAACAGTTGAACCAGCAGGCAGCGGCAAAACATGAGCTAACCTATTTGGAACAGCAATTAAGCCAGCAGCAAAATAAGCATGCAAAGCTGGATCAGGATAATGAAAAATTATTGTCTTCAAGGGAACAGGTGACGGCTCGTTTGAAAGAAACGGAAATACGCCTGCATGCTGTTCAGCATGATTTGGAGAATCAAATACACCGTTATCGTGATTTGCAACGTTCGCATGAAAACTTGAAAACACAATATGAAAAACAAGAAAAAACTCTTTATCAGGCTTATCAATACCTGCAAAAAGCAAAATCAAGAAAAGAAATGCTTGAAGAGATGGAAGAGGATTACTCCGGATTTTTCCAGGGTGTAAAGGAGATTCTTAAAGAGAAGAATAAAAATTTACACGGAATTGAAGGAGCTATTGCTGAATTGCTTCATGTGCCGAAGGATTATGCTGTTGCGATTGAGACTGCATTGGGCGGAGCTTTACAAAATATCGTTGTAGAAGAAGAACAGCATGCCCGTTCTGCGATTGCTTTCTTAAAAAGGAACCGCTTGGGCAGAGCTACCTTCCTGCCTTTATCAACTATTAAAGGGAAATACGTGCCAGCTCAAGTTTTGCAGACATCCGCATCCCATCAGGCCTTTATTGGACTTGCTGCTGATCTTGTGCAGTTTGATGAGAAATATAAAGATGTCATGATGAGCCTTTTAGGCAATGTTTTCATTGTGAAAGATTTAGTCGGAGCTAATGAAATTGCCAAACTTGCTGGGTATCGATATCGAATTGTCACCCTTGAAGGAGATATTGTCAGCCCTGGTGGAGCGATGACTGGTGGAGCAAACAGGCAGTCTGGTTCTTCTATTCTTTCGCGTAAAGGTGAAAAAGAAGAGTTGGTTGATAAAATTACGCAAATGGAAGAACAGACAGCTAAACTGGAAGCTCATGTCAAGAAAATAAAAGCAGATTTAGCTGAGTCTGAAAAACAAGTCACCCGCCTTCGAGAAGCTGGGGAAACTCTTCGCCTGAATGAAGAATCCATTAAAGGGCAAATACGGGAACTTAAAATTGAAGAGCGCAATGTCAATGAACGATTGACCATTTATGATATGGAAAAATCTTCTCTCGATGAAGAGCGTCATCTAAAAGAAAAACGGAAAATAGAATTGATAAACAGCCTTTCTTCCTATGAAATATCTATAAAACAAATGGATACCGATATTAGTAGGTATACAGAACAAAAGCAGATGGACCAATCGAGCAAGGATGTCCTGGTTGAGGAATTAAATGAATTAAAGATTCAATTAGCCTCAAAAACGGAACAACTTCAGCACCAGCAAAATGAAGTGGAGAGATTGACATCCGAAATGAATGAAGTGAAACAAAACATTCGTGAGAATGAGGAAGATCTTGCCTTGTTAGATGGCGAAATGTCATCAAGCTCTACAGGAGAAACCAGTCTGGAACAAACAGCTGCAGAAAAGCTGGAACAGAAGGAAGAAGCGGTTCGTGAAATTAATGTTTTACGGACAAAGCGACAAGAATTATTGGAGCTTGTTGAGGAAAGTGAAGCTGAACTAAAAGAGTGGAAGCGTCAATATAAAGGCTTATCTGAAACATTAAAAGATGAAGAAATCAAGTTGAATCGATTAGATGTGGAGATGGATGCCCGTTTAGATACACTGAGAGAAGAATACACGCTCACATTTGAAGCGGCTAAAAAGCAATATCAGCTTTCGGTTGAACCTGAAGAAGCGAAGCGTAAAGTTAAATTAATTAAGCTTTCTATTGAAGAGCTGGGAACCGTAAATATCGGCGCAATTGAAGAATACGATCGTGTTTCTGAGCGATATGAATTTTTAACTGCCCAGAGAGATGATTTGCAGGAAGCGAAAGATACATTGTTTGAGGTTATCGATGAAATGGATGAAGAAATGAAGCGCCGTTTCGAGATTACCTTCAATGCGATTAAAAAGGAATTCAATGTGGTGTTCCCATCGCTGTTTGGAGGGGGACGTGCTGAACTCAAATTAACAGATCCGAATGATATACTGAATACTGGTGTGGATATTATTGCTCAGCCGCCAGGTAAAAAGCTGCAAAATCTCAGTTTATTATCTGGTGGAGAACGTGCATTAACAGCCATCGCCCTCCTATTTGCGATTTTGCGCGTAAGACCGGTACCGTTTTGTATACTGGATGAAGTGGAAGCAGCGCTTGATGAAGCGAATGTATACCGTTTTAGCCAGTATCTAAAGAAATATAGTAAAGAGACCCAATTTATTGTGATTACTCACCGTAAGGGAACAATGGAGGAAGCTGACGTTCTGTATGGTGTTACGATGCAGGAATCAGGAGTTTCAAAGCTGGTGTCTGTCCGTATGGAGGAATCCAGGCAATTGATTGAATCAACATAAAGGTGGTAAATACATGAGTTTTTTTAAGAAGCTAAAAGAAAAGTTTACTGAACAGACAAGCACTACATCTGAAAAGTTTAAACAAGGATTAACTAAAACAAGGAATTCATTTTCGGAGAAGGTCAACGATTTAGTTGCTCGTTACCGAGAAGTGGATGAAGATTTTTTTGAAGAGCTTGAAGACGTCATGATTCAGGCAGATATCGGTGTCGAAACTGTTATGGAATTAATTGATAAATTGAAATTCGAAGTTAAACGCCGCAATATTAAAGACACAAAAGATGTGCAAAGCGTTATTTCTGAGAAGCTAGTGGAAATTTATCAATCTGGTGAGGAGCAATCCAATGCGGTTAACATTCAGGACGGTCAGCTGACAGTCATTCTATTTGTTGGCGTAAATGGTGTTGGTAAAACGACAACGATTGGGAAGCTTGCTCATAAATATAAAAGTGAGGGCAAAAAGGTACTTATGGCAGCGGGGGATACATTCCGTGCTGGTGCAATCGAACAATTGGAAGTATGGGGAGACCGGGTTGGTGTAGATGTGATTAAGCAAGGAGCCGGTTCAGATCCTGCTGCGGTTATGTACGATGCCGTACAGGCTGCCAAAGCACGTAAAGCAGATATCCTTCTATGCGACACAGCGGGTAGATTGCAAAATAAGGTTAATCTTATGAAAGAGCTTGAGAAGGTTAAAAAGGTTATTGAACGGGAAGTCCCGGGTGCACCACATGAAGTGCTCCTAGTTCTGGACGCTACAACAGGTCAGAACGCGCTGATTCAAACGAAAACCTTTAAGGAAGCGACGGATGTTTCCGGAATTGTTCTGACAAAGCTGGATGGGACAGCAAAAGGCGGAATCGTTATTGCGATTCGAAATGAGCTTGGAATACCGGTTAAATTTGCAGGTTTGGGAGAGCAAATGGATGATTTGCAGGTATTTGATGCTGAACAATTTGTGTATGGTTTGTTTGCTGAATTAGTAGATAAAGCTGAAGAATAAACATGTTTGAAGGAAGAGCTTGTGGTCAATCACAGGCTCTTTTTTGTATGTAATAAGGATCCCAAATAGATTAGTAACCTGGAGGCTCCTATAGGGTGTAACGTGAATTACGTTGGCTCTCTCTAAGAATCGATATTAAGAGAGTAGAACGCTAATTCTGAAATTAACGCTTGTTTAATAAAAGGGGTAAAATCAATTTTTACATTCTGACTTGTATGTGACAGCGCCCCTCTAAAACCTTGATAAAACAAGCTTTATCTCTTTGGGAATGGGTTCTTGACATTCTTTGATTTACCGATTAAACTTGTATTTGTAAAGGTATTTCACTTAACAGAGTTGGAGGGTCAGTAATGCTCGAGAAAACAATGCGGATGAATTACCTATATGACTTCTATCAATCATTGCTGACACCAAAACAAAAAAGTTATATGTCTCTATATTATCTGGACGATTATTCCCTGGGTGAAATTGCCGATGAATATGAGGTGAGCCGCCAGGCCGTTTATGATAATATTAAGCGAACAGAAGCGATGCTTGAAGAATACGAGGCTAAGCTTTTACTGTTTGATAAATCACAGGAACGCAGCCTTTTGCTCAATAAGTTAGGAAGTTTAGCAGAACAGATTAATGAAGAACATGTTAAAGAACAACTGATTGAGATTATAGCATCTCTTGAAAAGTTAGATTAGGAGGCGGCATAATGGCATTTGAAGGTTTAGCCGACCGACTGCAGGGCACATTGCAAAGAATTCGAGGCAAGGGTAAAGTTACGGAAGCTGATGTAAAAGAGATGATGAGAGAAGTAAAGCTCGCACTTCTTGAAGCCGATGTTAACTTTAAAGTAGTTAAGGATTTTATCAAGCGTGTCAATGAAAGGGCTATTGGTCAAGAAGTTTTAAAAAGCTTGACACCTGGTCAGCAGGTAATCAAGGTTGTTAAGGAAGAATTGACGGAATTAATGGGCGGAGAGCAAAGTAAGATTGCTGTATCAAACCGTCCGCCAACAGTTATCCTTATGGTTGGTTTACAGGGTGCAGGTAAAACAACAACTACCGGTAAACTGGCGAATCTGCTCCGTAAAAAATATAACCGTAAACCAATGCTCGTTGCTGCCGATATTTATCGTCCCGCAGCGATTAAGCAGCTTGAAACATTAGGCAGTCAACTTACTATGCCGGTATTTTCTTTGGGAGATCAAGTAAGTCCCGTAGAGATTGCCAAGCAGGGTGTTGCGAAAGCTAAAGAAGAGCATTGCGATTATGTGTTAGTCGATACGGCAGGGCGTTTGCATATTGATGAGAATTTGATGGGTGAACTGACTGAAATTAAAGAAGCAGTAAAACCTGATGAGATTTTCTTAGTTGTAGATGCAATGACAGGTCAGGATGCAGTCAATGTAGCTAAAAGTTTTAACGACCAACTCGAGATCACCGGTGTTATTTTAACTAAATTGGATGGAGATACACGTGGTGGTGCAGCATTATCTATTCGCTCAGTAGCTGAAAAACCGATTAAATTTGTTGGTATGGGTGAGAAGATGGACGCACTTGAGCCATTTCACCCTGAACGAATGGCTTCCAGGATTCTCGGGATGGGCGATGTCCTCACATTGATTGAGAAGGCCCAGACGGATGTGGATGAAGAGAAAGCGCGTGAACTTGAGAAGAAGATGCGTACAGCCTCATTCACATTTGATGATTTCCTGGAACAGCTTGCACAGGTCAAAAAAATGGGACCGCTGGATGATATATTAAAAATGCTTCCAGGTGCAAACAAAATCAAAGGTATGAACAATCTTTCCATTGATGATAAACAAATTGCTCACGTTGAAGCCATTATTAAATCAATGACTAAGAAAGAGAAGGAACAGCCTGAAATTATTAATGCCAGCAGGCGTAAACGGATTGCTAAAGGAAGCGGAAGACCGATCCAGGAAGTAAACCGCCTTCTGAAACAATTCGAAGACATGAAAAAAATGATGAAGCAAATGACTGGCATGCAGCAAAAAGGTAAGAAAAAAGGCGGCTTTAAGCTACCTTTTATGTAAAAAAATAAGGGTGTTAAGAAAAAACACTTTACAAGGGTATATAGATTTGGTAATATACTATCTTGTGTGATACTATTCGGAGGTGCAAGTATAAAATGGCAGTAAAAATTCGTTTAAAACGTATGGGAGCTAAAAAGTCTCCTTTCTATCGTATTGTAGTAGCAGATTCTCGTTCTCCTCGTGACGGTCGTTTCATTGAAACAGTTGGAACTTACAACCCAGTTGCTAACCCAGCTGAAGTGAAAATTGACGAGGAACTAACTTTACAATGGCTTCAAAACGGTGCTAAACCATCTGACACAGTTCGTAACTTGTTGTCTAAAGAAGGCATCATGGAAAAATTCCACAACGCGAAGCAAAGCAAGTAATATAAAGGTCCGTTATGATAGAACTGATTGAAACAATCGTAAAGCCTCTTGTTGATCATCCGGATGACGTGACCGTATCAATGGATGAACAAGCCAACAAGATTGTTTATATCCTTTCTGTTAATCAGAATGACATGGGTAAAATAATCGGCAAACAAGGGCGTGTAGCTAAAGCTATTCGAACGGTAGTGTATACCGCTGCATCCAAGAATGACAAAAAAGTCTATCTGGAAATACGCGATTGAAAAAAGGAGGGAGCAATCCCTCCTTTTTCTTATATACTCATGAATTTTAAGGTCAAGCACTTAGGGGTGATTGATGCCCTTAACATCCCTACGTGCCTTCCTTGTGCGTATCTCAGGTTTTCTGGGTGGATTGACGAATGTAGGGGGTTCGTTCCTTAATACAGTCGTTTCAGCTTTTTGTTTAATCCAGCTTCAGGGCCTAGGAGTTCGGGACATAAGCATAGCCTCTACAGGGAAAATCCCCCTTCCGAGCCTCTGTCTTATGCTCCTCACTCCTGAACGAGCTCTTTCAGCTTTTTGTTCAATCTAGCTTCAGGGCCTAGGAGCTCAGGACATAAGCAAAACCTCTACGGGGGAAGGTCATCCCCTCCGTGCCTTTGTCTTATGCTCCTCGCTCCTGGGCGAGGCCCTTCAGCTTTTTGTTGTCTTTTTAGGTGGTTTCGGGATAGTATTAACTTATGAATGTTGATGGGGTTTTGTTTGATATATAAGTGAAGATATCCTTACATATGATTGGAAAAGAAAGTAACTATAATGATGACGCTTATCATGGATGGTTTTAAGATTCCTTTAGTGCCGTAATAAAATTGTTTGATTGGTATGTAGGAAAGAGGTGCCCTAATGAAAATACTTCAAAATATTATAGTGAAACAGGTGCTGACAGAAAGGAGCAAGCTGCAGCTATTGGAGCAATTTGAATCTAAGAAAAGCGTGTTGAACAAAGAATGTGATCAGTTACGTTTTGAATTGAAAAAATTAGAAAAAACAAAGAAATTCCAGCCAGCCAGTTTGAAAACTCATTTCGAGAAAGAGATTGAGATACGTAAAGAAAAGGTGAAGTTGGTCGACTTTCAGATACAACAGCTTGATATTCTTCCGTATGGAAGTGAATTAAAGGAACGTGAAGTTCAAGCGATAATTGATATTGAAGTAGGGCAAAATTGGGAAGAAGTTGTACAAACTAAGACGATCATCGTTAAAGATGGTATCATTGATGAATTTAAATAGAGGTGAACATAAAGAAATGCAAAAGTGGTTTAAAGTTGGCAAGATCGTTAATACTCACGGAATCAAAGGTGAGGTAAGAATTATTTCAAGTACAGATTTTCCGGAAGAAAGATATAAGAAGGGAAGCACTTTATATATCTTCAAAAAGAATTCCAATCAGCCTATTGAAGTAACTGTAGAAGCTTCAAGACAACACAAGAACTTTTATTTATTGACATTTGCAGGTCATGACACAATTGAGGCAGTGGAGGCTTATAAAGAAGGAGTTCTAAAAATAACAGAAGAACAAATGGGTACCCTTGAAGAAGGTGAGTATTATTACCATGAAATCATCGGATGTACGGTGTGTACTACAGAGGGTGCCGAACTTGGTGTGGTAAAAGAAATTCTATCACCGGGTGCAAATGATGTATGGGTCATTCAAGGGACAGGCGGTAAAGAAGTTTTAATTCCCTATATTGATGATGTCGTAAAAGAGATTGATGTAGATACTAAAATGATTACAATTGAGCCTATGGAAGGATTGCTGGACTAATGAGAATCGATATCCTTACATTATTTCCGGAAATGTTCAGTGGGGTCTTTGGGTCATCAATCCTTAAGAAGGCTGCTGAGAAAAAAGCAGTTGAATATCATACACATAATTTCCGTGATTACTCCGATAACAAGCATCAATCTGTAGACGATTATCCATATGGCGGCGGAGCTGGAATGGTATTGAAGCCTCAGCCAATCTTTGATTGCTTAGAAGAAATTACCCCAAAAGAACAGGATAAGAAGCCACGGGTTATTCTTTTATGCCCGCAAGGCGAACGCTACACTCAAGCCAAAGCAGAAGAGCTAGCGAAGGAAGATCAGCTTATTTTTGTATGCGGACATTATGAAGGGTATGACGAGAGGATCCGTGAGTATGCGGTGACTGATGAAATATCAATCGGGGACTTCGTTTTAACTGGCGGAGAGCTCGGAGCAATGGTCATTATTGATAGTGTAGTCCGATTATTGCCAGGTGTGTTGGGCAATGAGGATTCGCCAGTATTGGATTCCTTTAGTTCAGGGCTTCTTGAGCATCCTCATTATACCCGCCCAGCTGATTTCCGCGGAATGAAAGTACCGGATGTTCTTGTATCAGGCAATCATAAATATATTGATGAGTGGAGAAAAAAAGAATCTCTACGCAGAACCTGGCAAAGGCGTCCTGATCTTCTGGAGCTATACGATCTATCTCAGGAAGAAAAAAAATGGCTTGAAGAAATAAAAAGTGAAGATAGGTAGTTGCAAATCAGGTGTTTTATGTGATAAGATAAATTTTGTGAGTTAAGGTGTAAAACCTTTGCTCTTATAACAATGTTCCGCTGTCATGATCCTAAAAGGCTGATATGAGCATTGGGTGGAAGGAGTTGAATACGATGCATAAATTAATCGAAGAAATCACGAAGGATCAATTAAGAACTGATCTTCCTTCTTTCCGTGCCGGTGATACTGTAAGAGTACACGTTAAGGTTGTTGAGGGAACTCGTGAACGTATTCAGGTATACGAAGGCGTAGTAATCAAGCGTCGTGGAGGCGGAATCAGTGAAACTTTCACAGTCCGCAAAATTTCCTATGGTGTAGGTGTTGAACGTGCATTCCCAATGCACACACCACGTATCGCTAAATTGGAAGTTATCCGTCGCGGTAAAGTACGTCGTGCTAAGCTTTATTACTTGCGTAACCTACGCGGTAAAGCAGCGCGTATTAAAGAAATCCGATAATTACGTGTGTAACGTGAGTGGATAGAGGGAGCTTGTGCTGGCACAAGCTCCTTTTTCACATTATATATTAAATTATTGGCTTTTTAATGGGAAATGTATATATTTATACATATACAGAGAAAGATATAGGCGGTGTTTCGAAAATGGCTAAGTCAAAAGGGAAGAATGAGATCTTTGAATGGATTAAAGCTTTAGTTATAGCAATTATATTAGCAGCAGTCATCCGATATTTCCTATTTGCACCTATATTGGTTGATGGTTTATCGATGATGCCGACCCTGCATAATGAAAATAGAATGGTAGTCAATAAAATATCCTATAAAATCGGTGAACCTGAGCGATTTGATATAGTTGTTTTTCATGCAACGGAAGAAAAAGATTACATTAAAAGAGTAATTGGTTTGCCTGGTGATAAAATAGAATATAAAGATGATACGCTCTATATTAATGGAAAAGCTTATGAGGAGCCTTATTTGGATGAAGCTAAGGAACAAGTTATTGATGGACCTTTAACTGAACCGTTTACTCTGGAAGAGATTATTGGTCGTGAAACCGTTCCTGAAGGTGAAGTGTTTGTTATGGGGGATAATCGAAGATATTCTAAAGATAGCCGCCATATAGGAACAATCAAGCAAAGTGACATTCTCGGTAAGACGAGTCTTGTTTACTGGCCGTTAAGTGAATTTAGAATTGTTGACTAAAGACTGAAAAGGTGAAAGTATGACGATACAATGGTTTCCCGGGCATATGGCGAAAGCCCGTCGTGAAGTAACAGAAAAATTAAAGCTTGTTGATATTATATTTGAATTGGTGGATGCAAGGTTACCTCAATCATCAAGAAATCCGATGATTGATGAAATCATCCAGCATAAACCTCGGCTGGTTATTTTGAATAAAGCTGATATGGCAGATCAAAGTAAAACAAATCAATGGTTGGCCTATTTTGAAGCTAAAGGAATTAAAGCAGTGGCGGTAAATGCACATCAGGGAACCGGGTTGAAAAGCATTATGGCTGGGGCTCAGGAAGTGCTCAAAGATAAAATAGAAAAAATGAAATCAAGAGGAATTAAACCACGTGCAATCCGAGCTATGATTGTCGGAATTCCGAATGTTGGAAAGTCTACTTTAATAAATAGGCTAGCCGGGAAAAATATTGCTAAAACAGGAAATATGCCTGGTGTCACAAAAGCCCAGCAATGGATAAAAGTTGGTAAGGAGCTGGAATTATTGGACACGCCAGGAATTTTATGGCCGAAGTTTGAGGATCAGGAAGTAGGCTATAAACTAGCTGTAACTGGTGCTATTAAGGATACTATACTGAACCTGCATGATATTGCCATCTATGGACTAAAATTTTTGGAACGGGAATATCCTGCGCGTTTACAGCAAGGATATAAGCTTGATACCATCCCTGAAGAAATTGTAGAAGCTTTTGATCATATAGGGCAATTCCGTGGTTGTTTAGCTGGTGGCGGTATGGTTAACTATGATAAAACAGCCGAATTGATTATTAGAGACATCCGTTCACAAAAACTTGGAAGATTGACTTTTGAATCTCCATCTGATTTAGAAACTGATGTATAATAAATAAACTGCAGACCCCCTGAAATGGGGGTCTTTACATTTGCAAGGGTAAACCGATAGTAATTAGGAAGGAAACTGGACAATGACGAAATCACTTACGATATCAGAAATAAAAAATAAATTGATGGAGTTACAAACTATGGAGGATCCTTTCATCGAGATATGCCGCCAGGATCAGCGTAAAGGTGTCCAGACAGCTCTGTCAGGCTTTGAAAAGTCGATAGCAAGAAAGGAAGCGGAAAGACGTCATTTTGAGTCTATATCCATCTATGAGAACCAATTAAGGGCAGAAGGCTATAAATATATTGTAGGAATAGATGAAGCGGGTAGAGGACCGCTTGCGGGCCCTGTGGTAGCTGCAGCCGTTATTTTGCCTGAAAAGTTCTATTTAGCCGGTCTCAATGACTCCAAACAACTCTCTGCGGCAAAAAGAGAACAGTACTTCCAGTACATACAGGAAAGGGCGCTTGCGGTCGGAGTTGGTATTATCCACAGTCAAGAAATAGATGAAATAAATATATATCAAGCAGCGAAGAAAGCGATGCTAACCGCTGTGAATCAGTTAAAGATATTCCCTGAATATGCCTTGATTGATGCGATGGAACTGGAATTACCTATTCCTCAAATATCATTAATTAAAGGAGATGCTAAATCCATCTCCATTGCAGCGGCATCAGTGATTGCCAAAGAAACGAGAGACAGGCTTATGAAAGAATATGCAGTGAAGTATCCGCAATATGGCTTTGATAAGCATATGGGTTATGGCACGAGCAGTCATCTAGAAGCGATCAAAAAGCATGGACCGGTAGATTGGCACAGGATGACGTTTGCTCCTTTAAAAGATAAATAGAATAAGAGAGGGGTGATGTTTTGCAGTCTGTTATGAATATAGAATCATGGATGAATAAACTTGAGTTTAGCAAGGTTTCATCGGGATTTAGAGATGGACAAATATTCGCCGGTAAGATTATAAAATTTCACCCTCATCAAATGGCTGAATTGATGGTCAATGGAACAAAACTTATGGCAAAAATGGAAGTGCCAGTTGAAGCACATGTACGTTATCTATTTCAGGTCAAGCAATCTGAGAACGGCTTGATTCAACTAAAAGTTATGCCTTCAGGGGCAGGTATAACCAATCGTGATTTATCCGATCAACTATTGAGTTTATTCCATATAAAAAGCTCGAAGATGGGTTCAGCTCTTGCTCAAATGGTGATTTCCAATCAGATGACTATAACAAAAGACAGTTTTACGACTGCTCTGAATTGGGTGAATACGTTAGATGACCCTTTAAAAGGATTGCCAATCGCTAAATTAGCTTTTATGAATCAGCTGCCTGTTCATAAAATTGCACTAGATGCACTTTTATCTCTTCAAACTGGAAAACCATTAACGAGTTTGCTTGAATCTCTTTCGGATCATCTTAAGGCATATACTGATTCGGACAAATACACTTACATGTTAAAAAGAGTAGAAGATATACTTCAGTCAGGCAAAAGTGAAGTCTTTCAAAAAACTGCCTTGAGCCTTATAGATGAAGATGTAGAACTGATACAAAAGGCAGGTGTGGTCTTTAAAGAAGGACAAGCAGTTACTACAAATGATGGATCTAATAGATTGCAGGACTGGATTGATAGAGTATTTAAGGGAGGGAGCAATCGTCCTCCTGAGTTAACATCTGAAGAATGGGTAAAGGTCCAAGGAGAAATTTTAAAAAATGATTTATTCAGTCAACTCGATAAAAATCATACCTTATTTAAGACGTTGAATTCGATCATGCAATCACTGGGGATCGGTGGGGTAAATCAGTCGGACCAGCAAGGGCCAGACATGTTAAAAGACTTATTATTGCAATTAATGGCTGAAAATACACCCATACAACTTAAAAATCAAGCTGAGACCATTCTTACACGATTAGCTGCCTTTCATTTATTATCACAGGAAACTGGACCATTACAGAATGTTTTTATGCAAATCCCTGTTCCATTTCCCTTTGTTCAAAATGATGTAACTTTACAATGGACTGGACGAAAACGTAAAGATGGGACAATTGATCCTGCCTATTGCAAAATCGTATTTTATTTGGAGCTTTTACATTTAGAAGATACCGTTATCGATATGAATATTCAGAACCGGATTATCAGTTTAAAGATATGGACGGTGAGGCAGAAAGAAGCTAACGAAGCTTTGAATTCTCTGATGCCTATATTGAAGGAAAATCTGGAGGAGAAAGGTTACTTGCTATCAACGGTAAAAATAGATGATTTTGTCCAAAGAAAAACCGCAAATTTAGAACGGGATAAACCATACTATCCTGTTTATGGATACAGTGGGGTGGATTATAAAATATGATGGCAAATAGAAAAGCTGCTACGGTTTTAAAGTATGAGGAACATCAGGATATATCACCAAAATTAATCGCTAAGGGAAAAGGGATGATTGCGGATCAGATCGTAGAGGAAGCTGAAAAACACAAAATTCCAGTTCGGAAGGATCCAAGCCTTACTGAATTATTGTCGCAGCTTGAGATTAATCAATCGATACCTGAGGAGCTATACCAGGCAGTAGCTGAGGTTTTTGCTTTTATTTACAAAATGGATAAAAAGGTAGGCGAATAATTCGAATTTTTATGAAATAGAGAAATTTATTAAACTATAAGTCTGTCAGAAGGCGAAAGATTCGAAGAAATAGCGTGCGGAAGCATACTGAATAAGGGTTGAACAAAGTATAATGCAACCTTTATTTGGTATGCCTTTTTTGATAATTTTTGTAATAAATTTCAAAATATTTACCGATTTTTGGAGAAAACGCTTTATATTATTGGACTTTAAATACTAGTTTTAATACAATTAAAACGCAATATATTTTTTATAGTCTGAAAGTTTTGATGGGAGGATAAGAAATGAATATCCATGAGTATCAAGGTAAAGAGATCCTCAGACAATACGGGGTAAAGGTTCCTAATGGAAAAGTTGCTTTTTCAGTAGAGGAAGCGGTTAACGCGGCAAGTGAACTTGGAACTGCGGTTACTGTTGTAAAAGCTCAAATCCATGCGGGAGGAAGAGGGAAAGCTGGTGGCGTCAAGGTTGCCAAATCGCTGGATGAGGTTCGTACATATGCTGGTGAAATACTCGGCAAAGTATTAGTCACACATCAAACGGGTCCTGACGGAAAAGAAGTAAAACGCTTACTTATTGAAGAAGGCTGCGATATTAAGAAAGAATACTATGTTGGCCTTGTTCTTGACAGAGCGACTTCAAGAGTCGTATTAATGGCTTCTGAAGAAGGTGGAACAGAAATTGAGGAAGTGGCTGAAAAGACACCGGAAAAAATCTTCAAGGAAGTTATTGATCCTGTAATTGGATTAACTGCATTCCAAGCTAGAAGAATAGCTTTTAATATTAATATACCAAAAGAATTAATCAATAAAACAGCTAAATTTATGACTGGTCTTTACACAGCATTCATAGAAAAGGATTGCTCTATTGCTGAAATCAACCCTCTGGTTATCACAGGTGACGGTGAAGTTATGGCTTTGGATGCTAAGCTGAATTTTGATGAAAACGCTCTTTATCGCCATAAGGATATTGTCGCATACCGTGATCTTGAAGAAGAAGATGCAAAAGAAATTGAAGCTTCGAAATATGACTTAAGCTATATATCTCTTGATGGCAATATTGGCTGTATGGTTAACGGAGCTGGTCTTGCTATGTCCACCATGGATATTATTAATCATTATGGCGGGACTCCTGCAAACTTCCTGGATGTTGGAGGCAGTGCTACGGCTGAGAAAGTTACGGAAGCATTTAAAATTATCCTTTCAGACAGCCATGTTAAGGGGATTTTTGTAAATATATTTGGTGGCATTATGAAATGTGATGTTATTGCGGAGGGTGTTGTAGAAGCAGCTAAGCAAATTAGTCTGCAGGTTCCGCTTGTCGTACGTTTGGAAGGTACAAATGTAGAACTTGGCAAAAAGATTTTAGAGGAATCCGGTATTAATGTCACAGCGGCAGAATCAATGGCTGATGGTGCACAAAAAATCGTTTCGTTAATAGGCTAACACTGGAGGGTATATGAAATGAGCGTATTTGTTAATAAAGATTCAAAAGTAATTGTACAAGGAATTACAGGCTCTACTGCCCGTTTTCATACACAGCAAATGCTTGAATATGGAACTAAAATTGTAGGTGGTGTGACACCTGGTAAAGGCGGCACAGAAGCTGAGGGTGTTCCTGTATTTAATACAGTAATTGATGCAAAAAAAGCAACAGGTGCCAATGTTTCCGTTATCTATGTTCCGGCCCCTTTTGCTGCTGATTCCATTTTAGAAGCAGTTGATGCAGAATTGGATCTCGTCATCTGTATAACAGAGCATATTCCTGTATTGGATATGGTGAAAGTAAAACGTTATATGGAAGGTAAGAAAACACGTCTGATTGGGCCAAACTGTCCGGGCGTTATTACACCAGAGGAATGCAAGGTAGGAATCATGCCTGGTTATATCCACAAAAAAGGACATATAGGCGTTGTTTCTCGCTCTGGTACATTAACCTATGAAGCGGTGCACCAATTGACTCAGGCGGGCTTTGGACAGTCTTCTGCGGTCGGTATTGGTGGGGACCCAGTCAATGGAACAGATTTCATTGATGTTTTAAAGGCTTTTAATGAAGATCCCGAAACGTATGCGGTTATTATGATCGGTGAAATAGGTGGTACTGCTGAAGAAGAAGCAGCACAATGGGTTAAAGAGAATATGACAAAACCAGTAACAGGATTTATCGGGGGACGAACTGCTCCTCCAGGGAAACGTATGGGCCATGCAGGTGCCATTATTTCTGGTGGAAAAGGGACTGCCGATGAAAAAATCCGTGTTATGAATGAATGTGGTATAAAAGTGGCTGAAACTCCGGCTGTAATGGGTGAAACGATGCTAAATGTACTAAAAGAACAAGGGCTTTATGATCAATGTAAAACTCATTAAGTAACAAAGACAAGCTCCTCTTATTCATCTTAAGGGGAGCATCTTTATATATCATTCTAAATAATATAATGAGGTGAAACTGTTATGGATGAGTGGAAGAACAGACTTGTGCATCTTGACCATTGTAGGGGCATAAGTTGGAAGTCTCAATATCGTATTTTAAAAAAAGATCCGAATCTCCTAAATATGTATGACCAACCATTTCGTTATTGGATGGAAACACTGGATTTATCCTCTTCAAAGACCTCTTTATTTATGAAAGACCTCCACAATCAAGACCTTCAAAAAATGCCTTCTATTTATGAGAAAAACCACATTCACTGTATTACATTTCTGGATCATTTATATCCTCATCAGTTGTCCGTTATTTATCAGCAGCCATGGATATTATACTGTAAGGGAAACCCTGAGCTCTTGCATAATTCCAAAATATTAGCCATAATAGGTAGCCGTGCCCCTACGGATTATGGAAAAAAGATGGTGAACTATCTGATTCCGGATTTAGTTAAGGCTGATGTATGTATCGTAAGTGGATTAGCAAGAGGGATTGATTCACATGCGCAATTCAAGGCTCTTCAAAGTGGTGGAAAGGTTATTGCTGTAATTGGTGGAGGTCTTTTCAATATATACCCGAAAGAAAATACAGCACTTGCTAATTTGATCGTGGAGAAAAATGGGGTAATACTGTCTGAATATCCACCCATTATGAAACCGGAACCTTGGCACTTTCCGATGAGAAACCGAATTATCAGCGGTTTATCAAGGGCTATTTTAGTGGTAGAGGGGAAACAAAGAAGTGGGACATTCATCACGATTCAACATGGCTTGGAACAGGGAAAAGATATTTATGCAGTTCCTGGAAGTGTGTTTTCTGAACTGTCTGCTGGTCCGCATGAATTGATAAAAGAAGGTGCCAAATTAATCAATCATGCTAATGATATCCTGTACGAGTGGTGATGTTGAATAGAGATCTCTGATGCATTGTATGGACGAAGATAATCAATTTTAACTGTCTTTCCGAAACGATTTAAGTTGCAAAATTATGATTTCTGTTATACATTGTGCTTCAGACAAGGTTTATAGAGTCATGAGGAGTATTCAGATTATATTGATTGTTAATAATAGTGGAAAATTCCTCAGAACAGACCATTGACAGAAGTAAAACTAAACCTTCATAATCATACATGCATGAATATAGAGAGTGATACCCTCTTAAGGAGGAAAGAAATGGCGGATTATTTAGTTATAGTGGAATCGCCTGCTAAAGCGAAAACCATTGAAAAATATTTAGGAAAAAAATATAAAGTTAAAGCATCCATGGGCCATGTTCGTGATTTACCGAAGAGCCAGATGGGTGTAGATTTTGAACATAATTATCAATTGAAATATATCACCATTCGCGGTAAAGGTGATGTACTTAAAGATTTAAAGACTGCCGCAAAAAAAGCTAAAAAAGTTTATCTCGCAGCTGACCCCGACAGAGAAGGGGAAGCAATTGCGTGGCATTTAGCTCACAGTCTCGGAGTAGATGTTAGTTCTGACTGCCGTGTCGTATTCAATGAAATAACGAAAGATGCGATTAAAGAATCATTCAAACATCCAAGACCCATTAAGATGAATTTGGTAGATGCACAGCAAGCGAGAAGAGTGTTAGACCGTATTGTGGGATACAGTATAAGCCCAATTCTTTGGAAAAAAATAAAGAAAGGCTTAAGTGCCGGGCGTGTTCAATCGGTTGCAGTACGTCTTATTATTGATCGTGAAAAAGAAATTGATGCCTTTACACCGGAAGAATACTGGTCCATCAACGGATCTTTTCTGAAAGGCAAGAAGGATTTTGAAGCTAACTTCCACTCAGTAAATGGCAAGAAAATTCCATTGCAATCTGAAGAGGATGTAAAGAATGTACTTTCGCAAGTAAATGGAAACGAATACTTAGTGCAATCGGTAACGAAGAAAGAACGAAAAAGGAATCCTGCTCCTCCGTTTACAACTTCGTCCCTTCAACAGGAAGCAGCTCGTAAACTAAATTTCAGAGCAAAGAAAACCATGATGATTGCTCAGCAATTGTACGAAGGTATTGAGATTGGCAAAGAAGGAACTGTCGGTTTAATCACTTATATGAGAACAGACTCAACAAGGATTTCCGAGACTGCTCAAAATGAGGCGAGAGAATGGATTACATCTCAGTTCGGTGAAGATTATCTTCCTAAGAGCCAACGGAAAGATAAGCAGACATCTGGAACACAGGATGCCCATGAAGCAGTACGGCCAACCAGTGTAGTTAGGGAACCTTCTGTGATGAAGCAATATCTATCTAAAGACCAATTCCGATTATATAAACTAATTTGGGAACGGTTTGTAGCCAGTCAGATGGCACATGCAATTATGGACACAATGGCCGTCGATTTGAAGAACGGTGATATCGTCTTTAGAGCAAATGGATCCAAAGTAAAATTTGCCGGGTTTATGAAAGTATATATTGAAGGCAATGATGATAATAATGAAGAAAAAGAGAATTTACTGCCTGATCTGAAAGAAGGGGATGTTGTATATTCGAAGGACATCCAATCAAATCAGCATTTTACTCAGCCGCCTCCGCGTTATACAGAAGCAAGGCTGGTTAAAACACTCGAGGAATTAGGAATTGGTAGGCCGTCAACTTATGCCCCAACACTCGACACAATTCAAAAAAGAGGCTATGTCGCTTTAGATAATAAACGTTTTATTCCAACAGAGCTTGGCGAGATTATTATAGAAGTCATGAGTGAATTTTTCCCTGACATCCTGGATGTAGAATTCACTGCTAAAATGGAAAACGAACTGGATAGTGTAGAAGATGGTGAAGTTGAATGGGTTAATATAATTGATCATTTCTATAAAGAATTCGAGAAGGACTTAGCCAAGGCTGAAGAAGAAATGAAAGAAATCGAAATCAAGGATGAGCCTACTGGTGAATCATGTGAAGAATGTGGATCTCCAATGGTGTTCAAAATGGGAAGATACGGAAAATTTGCGGCGTGCAGTAATTTCCCTGATTGCCGGAATACAAAGCCAATTGTCAAAGATATAGGCGTAAAATGTCCGAAATGTCAAGAAGGCAATATTGTCGAACGAAAAAGTAAAAAACGTCGCATCTTTTATGGCTGTGATCGATACCCAGCATGTGATTTCGTTTCATGGGATAAGCCTTTACAAAGGCCTTGCCCTAATTGTCAGGGGCCTCTAGTTGAGAAAAAACTTAAAAAAGGCGTTCAAGTTCAATGTATTGAATGCGAATATAAGGAAGAGCCACAAAGTTAAAGAGGGAAGAGCTAAAAGGCTCTTCCTTCTTAACTCTTTTACGTAACCTTTCAGGGTTTTCTGAAACTTTTTCTTAAACAAAACGTATAACAAATAAAGATTTTCAATCTATTACATGATTTGATAATTTAAGGAATAAACATTGTTGGAGGGTATACATAAATGAAAAAAGTAATAGTAGTTGGTGCCGGATTAGCCGGTAGTGAAGCGGCCTGGCAATTGGCTGAGAGAGGGATCAAGGTTGATTTATACGAAATGAGACCTGTAAAACAAACTCCGGCCCACCATACTGACAAGTTTGCTGAATTGGTCTGCAGTAACTCTTTGCGTGCTAATACTTTAACCAATGCAGTTGGGGTATTAAAAGAAGAAATGCGCCAATTAAACTCAATTATTATGGATTCTGCTGATCATTGTTCTGTACCAGCTGGTGGAGCTCTTGCCGTTGACCGCCATGAATTTGCTGGTAAAGTCACTGAGACATTGAAAAATCATCCCAATGTAACCATTCATAATGAAGAATTAACTGAAATACCTAAGGATGAAATAACCATTATTGCAACAGGGCCTCTTACAAGCGAGCTGTTATCAAAAGAAATCAGCCAGTTAACAGGTGAGGATTATTTCTATTTTTACGATGCGGCTGCTCCAATAATAGAAAAAGATAGCATTGATTTAAATAAGGTTTACTTGAAATCAAGATACGACAAAGGGGAAGCAGCTTATTTAAATTGCCCGATGACAGAAGAAGAATTTAATACTTTTTATGAAGCTTTAATTGAAGCGGAAACAGTTCCATTGAAAGAGTTTGAAAAGGAGATTTTCTTTGAGGGCTGCATGCCGATTGAAGTGATGGCGAAACGTGGGAAGAAAACAATGCTGTTCGGTCCGATGAAGCCAGTTGGTCTAGAAGATCCGAAAACGGGTAAACGTCCGTATGCGGTTGTACAACTTCGTCAGGATGATGCAGCTGGAACATTATATAATATTGTTGGATTTCAAACCCATTTGAAATGGGGGCCGCAAAAAGAAGTGATCAGATTGATTCCTGGGCTCGAAAATGCTGAAATTGTGAGATATGGCGTGATGCACAGAAATACTTTTATCAATTCACCTAAAGTTCTTGCAGCCACTTATCAATTAAAAGCAAGACCTAATTTATTCTTTGCGGGTCAAATGACCGGTGTTGAGGGATATGTAGAATCAGCAGCTTCAGGCTTGATTGCTGGAGTAAATGCGGCACGGTTGGCTTCAGGACAGGAACCAGTTATCTTCCCACAGGAAACAGCAATGGGAAGCATGGCTCACTATATCACATCTACAAACGCGAAAAATTTCCAACCGATGAATGCCAACTTTGGTTTGTTCCCTGACTTGGGTAGAAAAATCAGATCCAAACAAGAGCGAGCTGAGGCACATGCTGAACGAGCTTTAGAAACAATTCGGAACTTTTTGAATAGTTTGTAAAGTATTTGCAAGGGTTACTGTAATATGTTAATATTTAGTAACCCTTTGTAAGGGGTGACTGTTTTGAATATTGAAACTTCTTTAGAATTTTATATAAAGTATTTACAAATCGAAAAAAACTATTCAAAATATACTATTGCATATTACCAACAGGATATAGAGGAATTTTTCTTGTTCATGAATGAGCAAGTTATTTCCAATTTAACAGCAGTTACGTATCCTGATGCTCGATTATATGTTACGAATCTCACTGAACGGAATTTGTCTAAAAGAAGCATCAGCAGGAAGATTTCTTGCTTACGTTCATTTTATAAGTTTCTGATGAGGGAAAATATTGTGGACGAAAATCCATTTGCCATGCTTTCGTTGCCCAAAAAAGAACAGAGGCTGCCTCGGTTTATGTATGAGGAAGAGATGGAAGCTATCTTTTCAGCGATTGATCATACTACAGATGCAGGAAAGCGCGATTTGGCTTTATTGGAACTCTTGTATGCAACAGGTATGAGGGTAAGTGAATGCTGCAGCGTAGAACTGAGTGATTTAGATTTTACTCTCATGACTGTCCTTGCCCATGGAAAGGGAAAGAAGGACCGATATATTCCTTTTGGTGACTATGCTAAAAAAGCATTATTGGAATATATTAATGGTCCCAGAAATGAATTAATAAAAAAATCAGTACAATCGCACGCTTATCTGTTTGTTAACCAAAGAGGCAACCCTTTAACCCCTAGGGGAGTTCGATATATTTTATCTAATATCATTGATAAGGCATCTGTTAACAAACATCTCTACCCACATATGTTACGGCATAGTTTTGCAACACATCTTTTGAATAGCGGTGCGGATATACGCTCTGTACAGGAACTGCTTGGTCACTCAAGCATACAAGCGACGCAGGTTTATACGCATGTCAGTAAGGAAAGACTAAGAGAAGTTTATAGGAACAGCCATCCAAGAGCTTAAAGAGAATGAATCGCCTTAATCTTAGTGAGGGAGTTGTATTATGGAACAATTTCATGCTACTACTATTTTTGCAGTGCAACATAATGGGGAATGTGCTATGGCTGGTGATGGCCAGGTAACAATGGGAAATGCTGTTGTAATGAAACATACTGCAAAAAAGGTCAGAAAATTATTCAATGGAAAAGTTTTAGCTGGTTTTGCCGGCTCAGTTGCAGATGCCTTTTCATTATTTGAAATGTTCGAAAGCAAATTGCATGAATATAATGGAAATCTACAACGTGCGGCAGTGGAGCTAGCCAAATCCTGGAGAAGTGATAAAGTTTTACGTAAGCTTGAAGCTATGCTGATCGTAATGGACATGGATAATATGCTTTTGATTTCCGGTACCGGAGAAGTGATTGAGCCTGATGATGGTATATTGGCAATCGGTTCTGGCGGGAATTACGCATTGGCTTCCGGCCGTGCGTTAAAACGATTTTCTGGAGAAAATATGACAGCAAGAGAAATCGCTCATGCTTCATTAACAATTGCATCTGAAATTTGTGTATATACGAATTCAAATATTATTTTGGAAGAGCTATAAACAAAGGAGGATCCTAATGAAACAGGACATCAAAAATCTAACACCAAGACAAATCGTTGAGAAATTGGACCAATACATAATTGGGCAAACGGATGCTAAAAGAGCAGTAGCTATTGCGTTGCGAAACAGATATAGACGCGGTCTCTTGAAAGAAACTCTGCGGGATGAAGTTGTGCCTAAGAATATCCTTATGATTGGACCAACTGGTGTTGGTAAAACAGAGATAGCTCGTAGAATAGCCAAAATAGTAAAAGCGCCTTTTGTTAAAGTGGAAGCGACTAAATTCACGGAAGTCGGTTATGTGGGGCGTGATGTGGAAAGCATGGTTCGTGATTTAGCTGAAACTTCTGTAAGGCTTGTCAAAGAAGAAAGAATGCTTGAAGTGAAAGATAAGGCATTAGAAAATGCCAATACTCGAATTGTCGAATTGCTTGTCCCTTCAGGGAAAAAGTCTTCTTCCTTTAAGAACCCTCTGGAAATGATTTTTGGTACGTCAGGTGATACTTCCAATGCAACTGATCAAGATAATCAGGAAGAAGAAAGAAATATCTACGAAAGACGAAGATTAATAAAAGAACGTTTATTAAATGGTGAGCTGGAAGAAGATTTGATTACGGTTGAGGTGGAAGAACAGCCACCCTCTATGTTTGATATGCTTCAAGGTTCCGGTATGGAACAAATGGGTATGAATATGCAAGATGCGTTCAGTAATCTTATGCCTAAAAAACAGAAGAAAAGAAAATTGGCTATTAAAGATGCGCGTAAAGTTTTGGCAAATGAAGAAGCGCAAAAATTAATAGATATGGACGAAGTAACTCAACAAGCAATTGAGCGTGCCGAGCAAACTGGTATCATCTTTATTGATGAAATAGATAAGGTAGCAAGTAAAAGCGGCGGGGCCTCTTCAGCAGATGTATCGAGAGAGGGCGTTCAAAGAGATATACTTCCTGTTGTAGAAGGTTCAACAGTTGTCACGAAATATGGAACGCTTAAAACCGATCATGTGTTATTTATTGCTGCAGGAGCTTTTCATATGGCAAAGCCATCTGACCTTATTCCTGAATTGCAAGGTCGTTTCCCAATTAGAGTAGAGCTTAAAAAATTATCTGTGGATGATTTTTATAAAGTATTAATAGAACCAGATAATGCGTTAATTAAACAATATATTGCATTATTAGAAACAGAAGGTATACAAATTGAATTTTCAGACGAAGCTATTCGTAGGATAGCTGAGGTTGCTTTTGAAGTGAACCAAAACACGGATAATATTGGAGCGAGAAGATTACATACGATTATGGAAAAGCTTTTAGAAGATTTATCCTTTGAAGCTCCTGATATTTCGATGGGGAAAGTTATGATTACTCCTCAGTATGTGGATGAAAAACTGGGTGCAATATCTAAAAATAAAGACTTAAGTGAGTTTATATTATAAATAGTTAAATGTTTCAGATTATTGCGCGAGGGTACAATTAATTAGTTACATTTTACTCTTTTCCATTATCCTGGTCACTCAATACGCTAAATAAATATCCATAACAGAAGACATTATAGGAGGAAGAAAAATGGATTTACTGAATAAGACTAGAAAAATAAACTCGATGTTACAACAAACAAGCGGAAAGCAAGTAAACTTTAAGGAAATGGCTGAAAGCTTAAGTGAAGTTATTGAAGCGAACATTTTCGTTGTTAGCCGCAGAGGTAAATTACTTGGTTTCCAAATTAACCAACAAATCGAAAATGAACGTATGAAGAAAATGCTTGAAGATCGTCAATTTCCGGAAGAGTATACAAACAATCTTTTCAATATTAAGGAAACATCTTCTAATATTGATGTTGAAAGTGAATATACAGCTTTCCCTGTAGAAAACAAAGATTTGTTTAAATCAGGTTGGACGACAATTATCCCTATCGTTGGCGGTGGCGAGCGCTTAGGTACATTAATTCTCTCCCGTGTAGAACAAAAATTTGCTGATGATGATTTGATTCTTGGCGAATACGGAGCTACCGTTGTTGGAATGGAAATTTTACGCGAAAAAGCAGAAGAAATTGAAGAGGAAGCGAGAAGCAAGGCTGTTGTACAAATGGCTATCAGCTCTTTATCCTACAGTGAATTAGAAGCAATTGAGCACATCTTTGAAGAATTAAAAGGTAGTGAAGGATTGTTAGTTGCTTCCAAAATTGCTGATCGCGTAGGAATTACTCGTTCAGTTATTGTTAACGCATTAAGAAAATTAGAAAGTGCCGGTGTTATTGAGTCACGTTCTTTAGGTATGAAAGGTACTTATATCAAAGTACTGAATGCTAAATTCTTAAATGAGCTTGAAGCATTAAAACGCTAAAAAAGAAATAAAAAACCGAAGTTGTATTGAACTGCCCCCTGTCAAGTAGACAGGGGGCAGTTCAGTATGATGACTTCGGTTTTTTTGTCTCTTCATTTTTTGTACCATCTGGAATATATTGTTTAATCATCAGTTGATAATATGAGCAAATGGAAATTCACCCTATACAGGCTTTTTCAAGAGACGATCCAGTGGAAACAAAAGAAAAGTATAATTAACAGTGGGAATTTTTAGGAAAACCGAGGTCTGATCAATGACTTCGGTTTTTTATTTGGATAATTTACGAAGAATTATTGAAATTAGTCTACAAAAAGATAATTTATTTACCAAAATAGGACTATTGTACTTATCATTTTTACTCTATTTTCTTTAATATAAAATATGACAATTATTTTATAAATATGACTATAATGTCATATTTGTACAATAAATAAATAAATTTGTAATATTATGCCGCTAAATATTAGTGAATATAGTAGTATATAGAAAAAATATCCACTATATAGAAGAAGTGTCATTGTAAATAGATGAATAGAGAAACCCTTCAAGATAGAAAGGATGAGAATATGAAGCTATTTTCTAACACTGTCAGCTTACTTGAACAGGGACTGGATTACTCGGCATTAAAATCTAAAACAATCTCCCAAAATATTGCAAATGTCGACACGCCTAATTATAAAGCGAAAGGTGTAAGTTTTAAATCGGTATTAGATCAAGCAACACACAGTAATAATCAATCATTTAAAACGGACAGCAAACATTTTGAATTTAAAGAGTTGGGAAATAACGGGTTACAAGTCACTAGTAAAAATGCGAATTACAATAGTGCAGGGAACGGTGTGGATATGGATAGTGAAATGAGCGATTTAGCTACTAACCAAATCTATTACAATGCATTGGTTGAACGACTTAATGGGAATTTCCAAACGCTACAAAGCGTTATTAGGGGAGGTAATTAACAATGGGACTGTTCTCTGGCATGGAGATCACATCAAGTGCATTAACTGCACAGCGCCTTCGTATGGATGTGATTTCATCCAATATGGCCAATGCTGAAACCACAAGAGGTGAATATGTTGATGGGCAATGGCAACCGTACCGACGGAAGTCAGTTGTATTAGAAACCAAAAATAATGGTTTCTCAGATTATCTGCATACAGCTATGAATAATTCGGGACAATATGAGGTCGGTAATGGGGTAAAGGTGACTGCGATTAAGGAAGATGTTAATACGGTTTATGACCCAAGTAATCCGGAAGCTAATGAGGCTGGATATATTGAAGAACCAGATTTCAAATTAGTTTATGATCCTAGCCATGCAGATGCTGATCCTAATACGGGATATGTAAAGATGCCTAATGTTGATCCATTGCGTGAAACAGTTGATTTAATAAGTGCAACACGTTCTTACGAAGCAAACGTGACGGTATTCAATGCTTCTAAAGGTATGTTGATGAAAGCACTTGAAATAGGCAAATAATGAGGAGGTTATAAATTGGAACCCATTTTATTAAACAATGCTGTTTCTTCTGTTCTTACACAAAAAGTACCTAAATCAACCAATACTACACCATACGAAGCTCAAAACTCTTTTGCGTCCGTCTTAAAGAAAACAATTGAAGAAATAAATACAACTCAGCAAGATTCAGCATCTATGACACAAAAATTGGCGCTTGGTGAAGATGTTGATTTGCATAACGTAATGATTGCATCACAGAAAGCGAGTATAACTCTACAGGCCACAATGGAAGTACGTAATAAAGCAGTCGAAGCTTATCAGGAAATTATGCGAATGAATATGTAAGTAAACTAATAAATTTGCCTCAGTCCCAACGAAATTAATATTTCCCAACATACGACAGGGAAGTCTCCGTGGACGTTAATATTGATGCAAGCTAGCTAAGTTCGGGGGATCATGATGAAAGAATCGTTTATAAAAATTGGTAATCAAATAAAAGAATTTTGGAAGAGCCGTACAGGTAAACAGAAAACAACCTACATTGGCATTACGGCAGCATTGATCCTAATTGCTGCGGCTACTGTTTTTTTCACTTCAAGAACTACGCTCGTTCCTTTATATAGTAATCTTTCACCGACAGAAACCGGATCAATTAAAGAGAATCTGGATGGCAGAGGAATCGTCTCAGAAATTGCCGATAACGGAAGTACCATACTAGTGCCAAGTGAAATGGTAGAAACACTGTTGGTTGAACTGGCTGCAGAGGGGATTCCAAAATCCGGCAGTATAGATTATTCATATTTTAGTGAAAATGCAAGTTTTGGTATGACTGATAATGAATTTAATGTTATTAAACAAGATGCCATGCAGAATGAAATTGCAGGTCTTATTAAAGGGATTGAAGGTGTTCAAGAGGTTGAGGTCATCCTTACGCTGCCTGACAAGGGAGTATTCGTCAGTGATACGAAAGAGGAAGCTTCAGCATCTATTGTATTAAATACCAAACCGGGTCAGGAATTTGAAGAAAATCAAATAAAAGCCTTATATCATTTAGTTTCAAAAAGCGTTCCGAATCTCCCTACAGATAATATCGTCATCATGAATCAATATTTTGAGTACTTTGACCTAAAAAATAATGGCAGCAGCAGTTCGGATAGCTTCGCCTCTCAAAATGAAATAAAAAAAGAAATTGAAAAGGATATACAACGCCGCGTCCAAGGGATGCTAGGAACGATTATGGGAACCGATAAAGTCATTGTTTCTGTAACAGCAGATGTAGACTTTACCCAAGAAAATAGAGAAGAGAATCTTGTAGAACCTGTGGATGAAGAGAACATGGAAGGATTGACGATCAGCGCCCAAAAATTATCTGAAGCCTATACAGGAGAGGCAGGGGCAGAAGGTGGTACACCTGTCACCGAAGATGCATCAGATTCGCTCGGATCACAATATCTGGAAGGATCAAATGGGAATGGAGATTATGAAAAGACGGAGGAAACCGTTAATAAAGAGGTAAACAGAATACGTAAAGAGATTAGTGAATCACCATACAAGGTTAGAGACCTTGGAATTCAGGTCATGGTGGAGCCACCTAAAGCAGATGATACTAATTCGCTTCCTGAAGAACGAATTACTGATATTAAAGATATTCTAGGAACAATTGTTCGAACAAGTATTGATAAATCAGAAAGTAATGATCCGCTTACGGATGAACAATTAGAGGAGAAAATTGCGATATCAGTCCAACCGTTTAATGGAAAAGTTACATTTGACGAACAAGCAGAAAGTAGTATTCCTTGGTGGGTTTATATAATTGGTGGTGTTTTACTTTTAGCGATCATTGTCCTGCTTATTTTCATTATTAAATCACGTAAAAATAAAGAAGATGAGATAAATGAGTATGAAGAACCAATCCCTCCTGTTGTGGTGTCCAATATTGAAGAGGAAGCAGAGTCAGAAGCGACTATTAAAAGAAAACAGCTTGAAAAACTAGCAAAAGAAAAGCCGGATGAATTTGCGAAACTCTTAAGATCATGGATAACGGAAGAGTAGGGGGGGCAGAAAAACATGTCTATTAGAGATATGAAAAACAGTTTAACTGGTAAACAGAAGGCTGCAGTATTGCTTATTTCAATGGGACCTGATGTTTCTGCAAATGTTTATAAGCATCTGTCGGAAGAGGAAATTGAGAAGCTGACCCTGGAAATTTCAGGCGTCCGCAAGGTGGGTCCAAAAGAAAAAGAGGACATTGTCGATGAGTTTCATACAATTGCACTTGCTCAGGATTATATTTCGCAAGGTGGGATTGGTTATGCGAAGACTGTTTTAGAAAAAGCATTGGGCAATGACCAAGCGCAAGCGATCATTAACAGGTTGACTTCTTCCCTGCAGGTGAAACCATTTGATTTTGTTAGAAAGGCAGACCCAGGCCAAATATTGAATTTTATACAAAATGAACATCCTCAAACGATTGCCTTAATTTTATCGTATTTGGAAGCAGGACAGGCAGGGCAAATATTATCTGAGCTTCCACACGATATGCAGGCAGACATTGCAAAACGGATTGCTTTAATGGATAGTACTTCTCCTGAAATAATCAATGAGGTAGAACAGATTCTTGAAAGAAAACTCTCCGCAACTGTAACGCAAGACTATACACAAACCGGAGGAATAGAAGCGGTCGTTGAAGTTTTAAATGGAGTGGACCGGTCCACAGAGAGAACTATTTTAGATGCTTTAGAAATTCAGGACCCAGAATTAGCTGAAGAAATTAAGAAACGGATGTTTGTATTTGAAGATATCGTGACACTGGATAACAGAGCTATTCAGCGGGTGATTAAAGATGTAGAAAATGAAGATCTGATGCTGTCCCTTAAAGTGGCCAGTGAAGAAGTGAAAGAGATCGTTTATAAAAATATGTCCAAACGTATGGTCGAAACATTTACGGAAGAGATGGAATTTATGGGACCAGTTCGCTTACGTGATGTGGAAGAAGCGCAATCAAGAATTGTCGCGATCATTCGACGCCTTGAGGATGCTGGAGAAATTGTTTTAGCCCGTGGCGGGGGAGATGACATTATTGTCTAGAATAATAAAGTCGCATTTGGCTGATACACATGACAAAAATAAAAAGTTAATTCAAATTAGGAAAATAATAAATGAATACAACGAGCCAACTCATAGTGAGGTTCGGGTAACCCAGAGTAGGGATCAGGAAGTAATGGAAGCGACGAAAAAGGCAGGAGCTATTATAGATGAAGCTCAGAAACAAGCCGATCAAATCCAATTACAGATCCAGGAAGAAGTGGATCGCTGGAATACAGAGAAGCAAATACTCATGGAAGAAGCCAGGCAGGAAGGGTATTTGACTGGCAAGGAACAAGGGTTGATGGATGCTCAGATAGAATATAAACAACTGCTGGATCATGCAAAAGAGACCGTACTAAATGCAAAAAATGAATATCTATCGATTGTGGAGAGTTCTGAATTCACGATTTTGAACCTAGGGATAAAAGCCGCTGAAAAAATCATGAATCAACACTTAAACGAAAATAAAGAAGATTACTTGCTTGTTGTCAAGAAGGCGATCAAGGAAGCAAGAGAATATAAAAATATTGAACTACATGTTCACCCCTTCCATTATTCATTTATCCTTTCTCATAAGAAGGAATTGATGTCACTGTTCCCAAGAGAAACAGAATTCTATATCTATCCGAATGATGAATTAGATGAGAGTGGTTGTGTAATCGAGTCTTCGAATGGCCGGCTGGTGGCAAGTGTGGATGAACAGCTGGAGCAAGTCAGGATTAAGCTGCTGGAATTACTTGAGGAGGGTCTCTCATGATTATCTCTCAATTAATAGAACAAATTGATCACCTTGATACGTTTAAAAGGTATGGCCGAATTAAAAGGGTAGTTGGACTTATGATTGAGTCTCAGGGACCGGCTAGCTCAATTGGAGATATGTGTTTGATTCATACTGGTAAAAACCAAAAAATAAAGGCTGAAGTAGTGGGTTTTCGAGATGAGATTGTCATTTTAATGCCATACAGTGCCGTTAGTGAAATATCACCCGGTTCGATTGTAGAAGCGACCAGGAAGCCGCTTGAGATAAAAGTGGGCACGGGTTTAATAGGAAAAGCACTCGATGCAATTGGCAATCCGCTTGATGGAGGAGCGCTTCCATACGGGTTATCTTCGGTGGCTACAGAACAGGATCCTCCCAATCCATTGTCACGTCCTCCTATTGATGAAGGTATTGAAACAGGTGTCCGCATGATTGATAGTCTATTAACAGTAGGAAAAGGCCAAAGAGTTGGTATATTTGCCGGAAGCGGAGTAGGAAAAAGTACGTTGCTGGGGATGATTGCTAGGAATACAACTGCTGATCTAAATGTGATTGCTCTTGTTGGTGAGCGGGGCAGAGAGGTCCGGGAATTTATTGAAAGAGACTTAGGTCCGGAAGGATTAAAAAGATCCATAGTGGTTGTGGCCACTTCAGATCAACCGCCATTAATGAGAATCAAGGCGGCCTATACGGCAACCGCAATAGCAGAATTTTTCCGAGATCGAGGGATGAATGTCATGTTGATGATGGATTCCGTTACGAGGGTGGCTATGGCACAGAGAGAATTGGGCTTGGCTGTTGGAGAACCGCCAACAACAAAAGGATATACTCCATCTGTATTTAGTATTCTTCCTAGATTGCTTGAGAGAACTGGTACAAATAGCAAAGGGACGATAACGGCCTTTTATACCGTATTGGTAGATGGCGATGATATGAATGAGCCTATTGCTGATACAGTACGGGGAATATTGGATGGACATTTTGTTTTAGATAGGGATCTTGCCAATAAGGGACAATTTCCGGCAATCAATATTTTAAAGAGTATTAGTAGAATCATGGCACATATCATAGACCCTGCTCATGCAAAAGCGGCTGAAAAGGTCAGGCAGTTCATGTCTGCTTATCTGGAAGCTGAGGATTTAATTAATATTGGTGCATATAAAAGAGGATCCAATCCAATCATTGATGAAGCAATTCAAAAATATCCAGCAATTATTGAGTATTTAAAACAGGGTGTTAATGAAAAAGTTACGGAACAACAGAGTATCGAACAATTGCAATTATTAATTGAAATGGGTGGATGACTTCATGCGCTACCAGTATAAATTTGAAAAGATTTTAACGTTAAAAGAAAAAGAAAAGAATGATTCCAAGTCGAGATATACAGAAGCAGTAAAAGAATTTGAATCAGAAGCCGAGCATCTATACCAAATGCTGAAAAAGAAAGAAGAATTATTGGATTTACAATCAGAACAATTAAAGCTTGGATTATCAGTTCAGCAGGTAAGGCATAATCAGAACTTTTTGGAAAATCATGAAAAAATGATTGCGCATTATCAGAAGCGCGTGATGGAAACACGATCAAAAATGCAATTCTATCATCAGCTTCTAATTGAGAAAAATGTAGAAGTGAAAAAATACGAGAAAATAAAAGAAAAAGATTTTCAAAGATATTTTAATACGATGAAATATGAAGAAAACCGGCAAATGGATGAAATATCTATTCAACAATATATGAGCCGTTCATGATGGAGGCGTAGTAGTTGGATCGTAAGGAAGAACAGGAAAATAAAGGATTAGGCGAGTTGCATATGTTTCTTATCATGTTGATCGTTCTAATATTTATCGTTGGCGCTGTGTTAATCACGGCAGTTATTTCAGGTAAAAGTATAGGTGGACAAGTCGAGAAACTAGTTGAACACATTCCTTTTTTAGGTGAGAAAGAAGAGAAGGCAGAAAAACAAACGGATCAAACGAATCAAGCCATCTATGTGAAAGAGATAGCAAAGCTAAAGTCTCAACTGAAAGATCAAGTGGATGAAGCAGCCAGTCTGGAAAAAATTCTGGATAACAAAGAGCAGGAGCTAAAGCGAAGTCAGCTAACGGTAGAACAACTGGAGCAGACGATATCAGAACTTGATCAAAAAGAGGAACAGACCTCCAAGTCATTTCAAGATATAGTAGACACCTACGAAAAAATGGCACCTAAGCAAGCTGCCTTAATTGTGGCAGAAATGAGTGAGAAAGAAGCCGTGAAGATACTTTCCTCCATAACAACAGATAGTCTGGCTGCCATTATGGAGAAACTAGAAGCAAAGAAAGCAGCCGCGTTAATGGTGAAAATTACGGCTGAAAAAGAAAAAGCAGAGGAAATAGAAGGGAGTTCGAAAAAATAGAAAGGAGGTGAACGAATGAATCAGACTGGTGTATTGCTTAACAATCAAATGGTAAAAGCAGCAACAGACATATCTAAAAATAACTCTCAATTAATTAGCAAAAAAACAGATGGCAAGTATTTTCTAACGATACTTCAAACTGAAAAGGGGCTCGCTCAAAAAGAGGACCCAGAGATCCTACTAGATGAAAATCCGGATGAAAGTGTGGAATTAGGTGCTACGTTAAGTTTTCTGGATATAGAGGGGCTTGAAGAAATGGATGGAGCATTTGCCTTATTAAATCTCCTGATTAACCATGATCAGAGTGACCTCAGCAACTTGGAATTTATTCAGAATCTACTGGGCAGTCAACCCTCTGAAACGATTAAAGAAGCGTTGGACCAATTAATGGGCGACCAGAGCATAATTAAACAAACGGATTTTACTAAATTACCTCCATCAAATGAGGATATCGGTACACTGAATGGCCTTTTAAATAGGGGGCTGTCAAGCTCATTTGAAGGTTTAACAAGTGAAAAACAACAAGCATTTCTTACTCTACTGAATGCTGGAAAATTGATTGTTATGAGCAATGAGCATGTAGTACTCAATCAAGAAGTTGCAGAAAATGTAAGTGAACTAACTGTCCTTTTATCGAAATGGAAGGATAAGCTGTCAAGCATACATGCAAAAGGGCAGCAAGAAGAATCTACTGTAAGGAAGAACTATACTGGCTTCATGAGAGATATAGGAATGAAAGTATACAATCAACAAGCCGGACACCGTCCAATTAACATCAAAAACAGCGAGAATCCTATGATATACAATCCAATAATGAATAAAAATCCGGACATACCGTTAAATCAAACCGTTATGATTGGTGAACTTCAATTGCAAACACAGCAGCTGAGTTCGACCTTGGTCCTTGAAAAAAATGGGCAGGCACTTGGAGCGGATGAGTTCATAAAAACATTTGAATCTATATTGTCTAGAGCAAATTATACGAATCAAAATGGGGTCCAGAGATTGCTTGTCAGATTAACACCGGAAAATCTCGGGACATTACAAATTGAACTCATGCAAAAAGACGGCAAAATGGTGGCTAGAATAATGGCCAACACTCAAAGTGGAAAAGAGCTAATAGAGTCGCAAATCCAAGGGTTAAGAGTGTCCCTATCGTCACAAGGCATTCAACTAGACAAAATAGAGTTTGAACAAAAAGCTGACGCACAGCATCAGGAAGAATCAAATCGAGAAAAGAGAAGAGATCATCAGAATGAAAATCTTGCTGAGGATCATTTTGACGACATGGAAGAAGAATCATACACAGGGTTTTTAAGTGTTCTCGAAGACTCGATGATTAATCAAGAGATATAGGAGGAGTTACATTGACAACAATAGATACAAGTCTCTTATATAGTTCCCTGCAGTCTCAACCAAGGGAAGTGAAGAATAACTTGGATAAAGATGATTTCCTGAAGTTATTGCTGACTCAATTACAAAATCAGGACCCAACCAGCCCCATGGAAAACACTGAATTTATCGCACAAATGGCAACCTTTTCGAGCCTTGAGCAAATGACAAATATGAATACAACATTAGGGAACTTTTTAGAATCTCAAAATCAAAACCTATTAATCACATATTCTCAGTTAGTTGGGCAGGAAGTAACCTATCATAAAATAGCAAACACCAATAATGAAAGCAATCAAACAGAAGTAAAAGAAGGTACTGGTAAAGTAAAATCCATTCAGTTTGTGGAGGATAGTGTGAAGTTTATTCTTGAAGACGGAACTGTTTTAGAGCCCGCGAATATTTCTTCTGTAAACGAGCTTTCAGCAGGAAACAGCCTTGTTGAAGCGAGCCGTTTAATTGGGAAACAAGTGAGCTGGCTAGATGCTGAAGGAACAGAACGTAATGCGCTTGTCTCCTCGGTCTTCCAAAAGGATGGTCAGGTTAAACTCGAGGTGAATGACGAAGCGAAAACAGCATTGCTTCTAAATCAGTTGATTAAAGTAGGATAAAGAAGAGGCGAAGTCAATGGACCAACGTATTAGTTACAGGCCGCTTACACAAGTTGCTAATCCACTAAAAAACCAGCAAAAAGTACAACAGAATAGTGGAAAAGAATCATTTGAAAGCTTTCTTAGGCCGGCAATAGATCAAAGTAATAAAGGGATTACAATCAGTAAACACGCAGAACAGCGAATTCAACAGCGGAATTTACAGATTAATGAACAACAGTGGGGCCAGCTTGAGGAAAAGCTTGCAGAAGCAAGGCGAAAGGGTTTAAACGAATCACTGGTTTTAATGGATAATGCAGCGCTTATTGTCAATGCCAAAAATAATACAGTGATTACAGCGATGGATAAAGCAGAAGCGGGCACGCAAATCTTCACCAATATTAATGGGGCAATTATTTTAAATTAAATTAGGAATTGGCTGGACCTCGGGTTGAGGAAGCCGTGGCTGTTGAATGACTGATACAGCCAAGTTGAAAGGGGAAAATACTATGTTACGTTCCATGTACTCTGGTATTAGCGGATTAAAAAACTTCCAAACAAAACTGGATGTGATCGGGAATAACATCGCAAATGTGAACACATATGGTTATAAAAAAGGCAGGGTAACATTTAAAGATACAATGAGCCAAACAGTTTCAGGAGCCAGTGCAGCTACAGCTGACAAGGGCGGAACAAATGCCGTACAAGTCGGGCTTGGCAGCTCTTTGGCTTCTATAGATAATATCGATACTCAGGGAAGTGCCCAAACGACGAATCGTACACTGGATCTTTCCATTGAAGGTGACGGATATTTTGCTGTTAAAAATGGAAATGCAGAATTTTACACGCGTGCTGGGAATTTTTATTTAGATGAGGATGGCGTGCTGGTTACGAGTGAAGGATTTAAGGTGCAAGGGGAACAAGGGGATATCATCATTTCAGGTGTAGCAAGCTTTAGCATCGGCCAGGGCGGCAAGATTACGGGTGTCGATGCTAATGGAGCTAATGTAGACCTTGGAACGATTACCATTGCTAAATTTAACAATCCGGCCGGTTTAACAAAGGCTGGAAATAATACATTCCAGGAATCTGTAAACTCTGGTACTCCGAATATTGGAACAGCTGATACAGATGGAAGAGGGAAACTTTCATCGGGGCGACTTGAAATGTCAAATGTGGATTTGTCAGAGGAATTTACGGAGATGATTGTGGCACAGCGTGGTTTTCAGGCGAACACACGAATTATTACAACATCCGATGAGATACTGCAGGAATTAGTTAATCTTAAAAGGTAATGAGTAAAGGAGGCAGGGGCTAAAATGATTCTTTAGCCCTCCCAATTATGATATTGGTAACGAAATTGAACGGGAAGACCTATTTTTTAAATGCTTTATATATTGAATCCGTAGAAGCCAATCCTGATACAACCATTACGCTGACGAATGGCAAAAAGCTGATCGTAGCGAACGCTGAGGATGAGATTATCCATTCAATTAATCATTTTTATCGCAGCATAAATGTTTTAGGGCATCAGCATGACCAGGAGGATGACAATGAAGAATAAAATGATGACAATCATACTTGTTTTTCTGGCAGCAATTTCTTTGCTGGGGATTATCGGAGTGGTTGTCTTAATGAATAATACAGACCAATCTTCTGAAAAAGAGCCAAGTATTGATGAAGTTATTAAATATTCCGTTGAAATACCCGAAATTACGACTAACTTAGCGGACGATACGTTAATCCGTGTATCGTACATGATGGAAACAGATAATAAAAAAGCAAAAGAAGAATTGGACAAACGAATTTTTCAGGTAAATGATATCGTTATTACGGAGTTAGCGGAAATGAAAGCTGATCAACTTAATGATAAAAAAGGCAAACTGGAATTCGAAAATAAACTTAAGGCACAAGTAAATGGGCTGATGCAGGAAGGTAAGGTTATTGAAATTTATACAACCTCGTCCATTCTCCAATAAAAAAGCAACATAATAGTATTTGAAACTACGGAGGTGATTCGATTGTCTGGCGAGGTTTTATCTCAGAATGAAATTGATGCACTATTATCAGCATTATCAACGGGTGAAATGGATGCTGATGAATTAAAGAAGGAAGAAAATGAAAGAAAAGTAAGAGTTTACGATTTTAAAAGAGCCTTACGTTTTTCCAAAGATCAGATTCGGAATTTAACGAGAATACATGAGAATTTTGCGCGTTTATTGACCACTTATTTTTCAGCGCAACTGCGTACATATGTCAATATTAGTGTGGCTTCAGCAGATCAGCTTCCATATGAGGAATTTATACGCTCTGTGCCTAAAATGACCATATTGAATGTTTTTGAGGTTCCTCCTTTAGATGGACGAATCCTAATGGAAGTTAACCCTAATATAGCCTATACCATGCTAGACAGGGTGCTGGGCGGCAGAGGGGCAAGTTTTAATAAAGTAGAAAGCCTTACAGAAATTGAAACAAAAATTATGTCCAACCTGTTTGAGCGTGCTTTTGAAAATTTAAAAGAAGCTTGGTCGACCATTGCAGATATAAACACGGAATTATCTGAATTTGAAGTAAATCCGCAATTTCTACAAATGGTTTCCCCTAATGATACGGTTGTTGTTATTTCATTAAATATCGCAATTGGTGAGGTTAGCGGAATGATCAATATATGCATACCGCATGTAGTATTGGAGCCAATCATACCTAAACTATCCGTACACTATTGGATGCATACAAGCAAAAAGACAAGAGAACCGAATGAATCGAAAATGTTGGAACAACGTGTTCGCACAGCGGAGTTACCTCTGGTTGTTCAATTGGGCACTGCTGATATTTCAATTCAGGATTTCTTAAACCTTTCTGAAGGAGATGTCATTGAGTTAGGCCAGCCGATTGACCGTCCGGTTGTGATATCTGTTGGTGATGTGCCTAAATTTCTTGGACAGGCAGGTAAGGTAAATAAGAAGATTGGTATTCAAATATTAGAGAACTTGAAAGGGGGAGACGAGATAGATGAATAATGAAAGACTTACACAAGAAGAGATTGATGCCTTATTAGATAGCTCGGGGCAGGATGACTTCAGTGCTGCTCCAATGATAGGAGATTATTTTTCAACAATGGAGCAGGATACTCTTGGGGAAATAGGGAATATTTCGTTCGGTAGTTCAGCGACGGCTCTATCGATGCTATTAAATCAAAAAGTGGCTATCACAACTCCCTTAGTATCCTTAATTGCCAGTGAAAAACTGGCGGAGGAATTTCCGCAGCCATATGTAGCTATTCAAGTGGAATATACAGAAGGATTTATCGGAGCTAATCTACTAGTCATAAAGCAGTCAGATGCAGCTATTATTGCTGATTTGATGCTCGGAGGAGATGGGCAATCTCCGGCCACTGACTTATCAGAGATCCATCTCAGTGCTGTACAGGAAGCCATGAATCAAATGATGGGTTCTGCCGCAACCTCTATGTCTACGGTTTTTAATAAACGTGTTGACATTTCACCTCCTTCAATAGAACTTATTGATTTACCTGAGGGAGCAGGGCATGATGTTATTCCAAAGGATGAATTGCTAGTTAAAGTATCGTTTAGATTGAAGATTGGTAATTTAATCGATTCGTATATTATGCAATTATTACCTGCAGATTTTGCCAGAAGTTTAGTAGGTGAGTTGTTGGGTCAAACGTATGGCAATGTGGATACACCTACCAAAGCGCATTCGGCTACTGATTCCATGAAGGGAGAGGAACCAGATGCTATTGTAGGAGACGTGTTAATGCCAGATACGACTTCTAATAGGGCTTATCAGGAGCAGCGTATTTATGAAGATGATAGGTTGAAAGGTGAGTCTCAGCAATACATGCAAAGCAATCAGCATCTTGGAATGAATTCTGTAGTGAATAGTCAGCCTGTCCAGGTGCAGCCTGCTACGTTTTCGGAATTCGAACCGGTACATCAACTGGAGGAGAAAGAAGCTAATAATCTCAATATGTTACTGGATATTCCTTTGCAAGTAACGGTTGAACTGGGTAGAACCAATCGATCTGTTAAAGAAATTCTTGGATTGTCTTCAGGTTCTATTATTGAATTGGATAAATTAGCGGGAGAACCTGTCGATATTTTGGTGAATAATCGATTGATTGCTAAAGGGGAAGTAGTTGTAATTGATGAAAACTTTGGTGTTCGGGTAACGGATATCATCAGCAAAACCGATCGCTTGAAAAAATTAAAGTAAGCTGGAGGAAAATAGAATGGCACATAAAATTTTAGTAGTGGATGATGCAGCATTTATGAGAATGATGATTAAAGACATATTGGTTAAAAATGGATATGAAGTGGTGGGTGAAGGAGCGGACGGTCAACAGGCAATTGAGCTGTATAAAGAAACAATGCCTGATTTAGTTACAATGGATATTACAATGCCGGAGATGGACGGAATTACCGCATTGAGAGAAATACGCAAATTAAATCCCAATGCCAAGATTATTATGTGTTCTGCAATGGGCCAGCAGGCTATGGTTATTGATGCCATTCAGGCAGGCGCAAAAGATTTTATAGTAAAACCTTTTGCTGCTGATCGTGTATTAGAGGCAATTAGCAAAGCTTTGTCTTAAAAAGGAGAAATAAACGTGCAACGTAAGCCAAGCTATAAAAAATTGATCCTAATTTTCATTTTGAGTTTGGCCGTTGTTTCACTTTATAAGGGAATTATTGTGAGTGCGGCGGCGGCGACGGACAATAGCAATCAAAGTGTAGACAGTTATTTTAATAATAAAGATGATAATGCGGAATCAGGGAATACTGGCGATACCAATACCAATCAAACCCCTGAAACAGATGAGAAAGAGACAAGTGATGTGGGAATTTCTTTTGGCGATATCTTTAGAATGTTTTTTGCCTTACTTTTTGTCGCAGGCTTGTTGTTTGTGCTTTTGCGTGTCATCAATAAAAAAAACCGCGGGTATCAACATGGCCGGATCATCGAAAATATCGGGGGTACTCCTCTAGGAGGAAATCGTTCCGTTCAAATGGTTAGAATTGGGGAAACGATTTACATTGTAGGGGTCGGGGACACGGTACAGTTACTCAATGTAATTGATGATAGGGAAGAGTACAACCGATTAATGAAAGAACATAATGAGAAAGTTGACCAGCAGTTGGTACCGATGGATTTTGCTACGAAGCTTATGGATAAATGGAAATTAAAATCTCCCAAACAAATTCCTCAATCATTCTCAAGTCACTTTCAGGAACAATTGGAAGAGTTAAAGAAAGATCGTCAAAAGGTTAAAGAAGACATAAGTAAGAAAGGAACGCACCGGGATGAATGACTTAATGAATCTTTTTAGTAGTGGGGATGCCGCCACCGTATCAACATCAGTTAAGTTACTCCTGGTATTGACTGTACTTTCTCTTGCGCCCAGTATTTTAATCTTAATGACCTGTTTTACAAGAATTGTCATCGTTTTGGGGTTTGTAAGGACTGCCTTATCGACTCAGCAGATGCCACCTACGCAAGTATTAATCGGTTTGTCACTTTTCATAACTTTTTTCGTGATGGCTCCCGTTTTTTCTGAAGTGAATGACGAGGCACTTCAACCACTTTTTAAGGATGAAATCAAATTGGAAGAGGCCTATGAAAAAGCGGCAGGACCCTTTAAGGAATTCATGAGTAAACATACGAGACAAAAGGATTTGCAGCTGTTTTTGGAATATTCAAAAGCGGAGACTCCAGAAAAAATCGAAGACATCCCGCTGACAACCCTTGTACCTGCTTTTGCAATCAGTGAAATGAAAACAGCTTTTCAGATTGGATTTATGATATTCATTCCCTTTCTGGTAATAGACATGATAGTAGCAAGTGTTCTGATGTCTATGGGAATGATGATGTTGCCGCCGGTAATGATCTCGTTACCCTTTAAAATTTTGCTGTTTGTCATGGTCGATGGATGGTATTTGGTTGTTAAATCCTTATTACAAAGTTTTTAGGCAGGTGAGAAAAAGATGACATCAGAAGTAGTCATTTCTTTAGCGGAGAAGGGGATTTATACCGTATTGATCATAAGTGCTCCCTTATTAATATTGGCTTTAGGTATAGGATTAATTGTCAGTATTTTTCAGGCAACCACACAAATCCAGGAGCAAACATTGGCCTTTATACCAAAAATTGTTGCTGTTTTGCTGGGAATTGTATTTTTTGGCCCTTGGATGCTGAGCAAAATGCTGTCGTATACGGCAGATATTTTTAATAATTTAACGAAGTTTGTAGGATAAAGTATGGAAGAAATCATACCAAAGTTTAGTAGTTATTTATTGATTTTCGTTCGCATCGCATCCTTTTTTATTACAATGCCTATTTTCTCTCATAGGACGATTCCTGCTCAGCATCGTATTGGAATCAGTGCGTTGCTTGCTTGGATTATGTATTATACGGTCTCATCACCTGGATTTGAGATAGACAGTTTATATCTTTTATTAGTAGTAAAAGAATGCTTAGTCGGGTTAATGATTGGGTTCTTTGCTTATATGATGTTCACGGCTGTTCAAACAGCCGGCGGATTCATTGATTTTCAAATGGGTTTTTCAATGGCAAATGTCATCGACCCTCAAACAGGTGCTCAAAGCCCCATTATGGGCCAATATTTATATACGTTTGCCCTTCTTTTTTTGTTAGCCATTGATGGGCATCATCTATTACTAGATGGAATTTTTTACAGTTATGAATTTATTCCGCTGTCTACAGATTTTCTTCCATTTGGAAATGAGCAAATACTGACACTGATGGTCCATTTTTTTACGCAGTCATTTATTATTGCCTTTCAAATGTCGATACCGATTGTGGGAAGTTTATTTTTAGTGGATATAGCCCTTGGAATAGTAGCCAGAACAGTCCCACAAATGAATATATTTGTGATTGGCTTTCCAATCAAGATATTCGTTAGTTTTATTCTAATTATCATTACAATGGGAACTACGTTACTACTGGTGAAGGGGCTATTGAATACAACGTTGGAAGGAATGCGTTCCCTTATGCATCTGTTTGGAGGAAGTTGATATGACTCTATTAAAATTGGATTTGCAATTTTTCTCTGGAGAAAAAACGGAGAAAGCTACTCCTAAAAAACGACAGGATGCGAGAAAAAAAGGACAGGTTGCCAAAAGTCAGGATATTAATACAGCAGTTGTTTTGCTGGGAGTATTTTTCTTTTTATATATAGCCGGCGGATTTTTAAAAGATAGGTTAATTGCCCTTTTTAAATATCCACTCAATCTTTCATCAACAATCACATTTTCAGAAGGTGACTTGTATTTAATGTTCATAGATATTCTGAAGCAAATGGCTATTATTTTGGGGCCCATTATGATGGCTGCATTTGTGGCAGGTATCCTTGCAAATTTCGCCCAGGTGGGAGCCTTGTTTTCAACAGAGACCATTCAATTTAAGTTAGAAAAAATTGATCCCATTAAAGGGTTTAAACGAATTTTTTCCATGAGGGCCATCGTAGAAATGCTTAAATCAATTTTAAAAATTGCGATCATCGGGGGTGTAACGTTCTATTGCATATGGTCTCGGTTGGACGAAATTATGATGCTTTCTACTAAGAACCTGGGGGCATCCTTAATTACACTTGCAGATATAACAGTGAGAACCGGTTTGTTTGCTTCGGGAGCTTTATTATTTTTAGCCCTGCTCGATTATCTTTATCAACGATTTGATTTTGAAAAAAGTATCCGAATGTCTAAGCAGGATATTAAACAGGAGTATAAAACAAGTGAGGGCGATCCTATTATAAAGTCTCGAATCAAGCAAAAACAAAGAGAAATGGCCATGTCGAGAATGATGCAGGAAATTCCGAAAGCAGATGTTGTCATTACAAATCCAACCCATTATGCCATCGCATTAAAGTACGATGAAAATAAACTGGATGCTCCTTATGTCCTCGGGAAAGGTTTGGATTTTGTTGCCCAAAAAATTAAGCTTGTTGCCAAAGAAAATGATATACCTATGATGGAAAACAGACCGTTGGCACGAGCATTGTACGATCAGGCGGAAATTGGACAGGCTATACCGGAGGAATTTTATAAAGGGGTGGCTGAAATTTTAGCTTATGTTTATAAAATGAAAGACAAGTCTTAGAGAAATGTTCCAACCGATACGTTCACAGGCCAGTTGACATAGTAGAAAGATAAATTTTGATTTTTATAAAGTATGTTTCACTTTATTACCCGTTAGGAGAGAACAAGTATGCGAGCAAGAGATTTTTCCGTTTTAATAGCCGTCATCATGATCGTAGCCATGTTGATTATTCCTTTACCAACATGGTTAATTAGTTTTCTAATCATGGTCAATATATCTCTTGCCTTATTAGTATTATTGACTTCAATGAATACGCAGGAACCATTACAATTCTCGATTTTCCCTTCTCTTCTTTTGCTCCTTACCTTGTTTAGGCTTGGCCTTAATATTTCAACGACAAGAGCCATACTGACACACGGGGATGCTGGTGGCGTCGTTCATGTGTTTGGGGACTTTGTGGTCGGAGGTCAGGTAATTGTCGGTTTGGTTGTATTCTTAATTCTGATTATCATTCAATTCATTGTGATTACCAAAGGAGCTGAACGTGTTGCGGAAGTGGCAGCCCGTTTTACGCTCGACGCAATGCCAGGTAAACAAATGAGCATTGATGCTGATTTAAATGCTGGAATGATTTCTGAACAAGAAGCAAGAACCAGACGTGAAAAGGTGTCAAGAGAAGCTGATTTTTTTGGTTCGATGGATGGAGCCAGTAAGTTTGTTAAAGGGGATGCCATAGCCAGTATCATTATCGTTTTGATCAACCTAATATTTGGAATGATCATCGGTGTTATGCAAATGGATTTATCATTTGGTGAAGCAGCTGTAAAATTTTCTCTTTTATCTGTAGGGGACGGGATTGTCAGCCAAGTGCCTGCCTTACTGATCTCAACAGCAACAGGGATTATCGTCACGAGGGCGGCATCAGATGGCAATCTTGCATCTGATATTACCTCCCAGCTATTTGCTTATCCACAAATGCTGTATATTGCTGCCGGGACTATTCTATTATTAGGTCTATTTACACCGATCAATAATTTTTTAACACTGTTTATTTCGGGCTTATTGGCTTTGGGTGCATATAAAGCGTCTTCTGTTCAGAAAAATAATCGTACCCCTGCTGTACCTGAAGTTGATGAAACCGTAGAGACAGAAGAAATGAAAAGTCCTGAAAGCGTGATTAGCCTTCTCAGTATTGACCCAATTGAATTTGAATTTGGGTATGGGCTGATTCCGTTAGCAGATGCTAATCAGGGTGGTGATCTTCTGGATCGAGTAGTTATGATTCGCAGGCAGCTTGCGATCGAGTTGGGTCTGGTTATTCCAGTTGTGAGAATCAGAGATAATATTCAGCTTAAACCCAATGAATACAGATTGAAAATTAAAGGTGCTGAAATGGCAAGAGGTGAACTTTTGTTAGACCACTACTTAGCAATGGCACCGGGAATGGATGATGACTCAATAGATGGAATTGATACAATTGAACCCTCCTTTGGGTTGCCAGCTAAATGGATTACAGAAGAGACGAAGGAATATGCTGAAATGCTCGGTTACACAGTCGTAGATCCGCCATCGGTTGTCTCTACACATATTACAGAGATTATTAAAACAAATGCAGCTGATTTGATCGGACGTCAGGAAACAAAACAATTAATCGAGCATCTCAGAGAGTCTTCACCTATTTTAATAGAGGAAGTTACACCAAACCCATTGTCAGTCGGTGACATACAAAAAGTGCTGGCAAAATTATTAAGAGAAAAGGTTTCAATTAGGAATTTACCAATTATTTTTGAAACGTTAGCTGATTTTGGCAGGATGACGAATGATACAGATATTTTAGCGGAATATGTCAGACAGGCACTGGCCCGTCAAATTACCAACCAATATGTTATGGGGGATAATTTAAAAGTATTAACTCTTTCTGGAAGAGTAGAAAAAATAATAGCAGACAGTATTCAACAAACTGAACAAGGTAATTATCTATCCATTGATCCAAACGATTCACAGAAAATCCTTGAATCAGTAGCCGGAAAGTTGGAGGAGCATACAATGCTCGATCAAGCACCTGTATTACTATGTTCACCAGCTGTAAGGATGTATGTACGCCAACTGACAGAAAGATATTTTCCGCAGCTTCCAGTTTTATCGTACAACGAGTTGGAAGCCAATGTGGAGATACAAAGCGTAGGGATGGTGAATGCTGAATGAAAGTGAAGAAATTTACTGGGATATCCATGCAAGATGTGATGAGCAAAATACGGACAGAATTTGGTGATGATGCCGTGATTTTGAATTCAAAAGTGGTTAATAGCAATGGGATACTTGGTCTATTTAAAAAGAAAACTTTTGAAGTGATTGCCACGATTGATCCCGATACCGTGGATAGTAAAAAGCCGACATATACAAAGGTTAACAATGAACTAAAACGACCATTCAAAAGTGAATCCATTGTAAAGCCTGTTCAAGCAGCCGATTTCAAAGATAGTGAAATTCCTTCAAAAGACATACTTAATGAACTGCAGGAAATGAAACAAATGCTTTCATTCGAATCTAAGTATAGTTTATATCCGGATCAATTAAGAAAAGTATACAAAAAGCTTGTCAAAATAGAATTGGATAAACATTTAACCGATAAACTAATGGATTATTTATTGGAAAGATGGAGAAATAATAGGAACTCAGATGAAATAACGGAACGTGATTTACAAGATCTGGTTAATTCCTACTTAGTCGATCAATTAACGAATCATGTACCAAATGATGTGGGATTATTTAAGAGGAAATATGTAAATATCGTGGGTCCTACCGGAGTTGGAAAGACTACGACCATTGCGAAGATTGCAGCAGAATATGTCATGAAACATAATAAACAGATTGCGTTTATCACGACTGATACCTATAGAATAGCCGCTATTGAACAACTGAAAACATATGCAGAGATACTGAGAGTTCCAGTCGAAGTGGCCTATAACATGGAGGATTTTAAACAGGCGGCTAAACGTTTTGCTCATTATGATTATGTATTTATTGATACAGCAGGCCGTAATTATCGGAATCAGGATTTTGTTGAGGATCTCAAGGGCTTGATTGATTTTGATATGGATATGGAGACGTACCTTGTTCTTTCTATAACTTCCAAAGCCCACGATATGGATAGGATTTATAATCAGTTTTCCATTATTCCGATACAAGGTGTCATTTTTACTAAAATAGATGAAACAGCTTATCATGGTTCCATTCTGAATTTTATTTTAAACCATCAGGTGCCAGTCATTTATATGACAAATGGACAGGATGTACCTGATGATATTGTTGCTGCCACACCGGAGAAAATCATTAAAACAGTTTGTGGAGGTTATTTATATGCACGACCAAGCTGAACTGCTGAGGCAAAGAATTCTAAAAGAAAAAGATGGATGTGCTGCAAGAGTCATCGCTGTTGTCAGTGGAAAAGGCGGAGTCGGTAAATCAAATTTTTCATTGAATTTTTCAATTGGACTTGCCAAGCAAAATAAAAAAGTATTAATCATGGATATTGATGTTGGTATGGGGAACATCAATATCTTAATCGGCCAAGCGGGCAGATATACTATAGCCGATCATTTTAATGAAGGAATTCCCTTAAGAATGGCCATTTCTTCAGGGCCTGAAGGGATTCATTATATTCCGGGTGGGACAGGGTTGTCAGATTTATTTAAGATGGATCAAAAACAATTTGATCATTTTAGTTATCAGTTTCAAAGCATTCTGGAAGATTATGATTTTATTATTTTAGATATGGGTGCTGGAATATCAGAACAAACCTTACAATTTATCGTTTCAGCTCAGGAGTTGATCTTTATTACCACTCCTGAGCCAACTGCTATAACAGATGCGTATTCGATGATGAAGTATCTTGTTAGCAGTACAGATGTACCGTTCTATCTACTGTGTAACCGGGCTTCAAGTCGCAGGGAAGGCAATGAAGTTCTCATGCGTTTAACGAGAGCTGCACATCAATTTTTACATAAAGAGATTTTGGCGCTTGGTGTTTTACCTGATGATAAATCTGTACATAAAGCAGTGATTAGGCAAATTCCATTTATCTTATTAAATACATCTTCCCCAGCAAGTGAGGCTCTAAAAAAAACCATTGTACATTACCTGGGAGCCTTGGCAAAAGAGACAAATCAGCCTGTTTCGTTTATGAAAAAGATGAAGAATTTTCTGTTTGAAAGGTAGGTCTTACACATTGGATGCAATTAAAGTCTTAATAGTTGAAGACTCACCTTTTATGAGGAAGTTAATTACAGAAATTCTTCAAGAAGATGAACAGATAGAAGTGGTGTCTATTGCCCGGAATGGTGCAGACGGGCTTTTGAAAATCGAAAAGTTTAAACCTGATGTGGTTACGCTTGATATTGATATGCCGGTTATGGACGGTATTATGACCTTGCAGGAAATTATGAGGAAACATCCAACCCCTGTAGTTATGCTTTCTGGAACGAATCGGTCGGGGGTAGACATGGTTATGGAATGCATGGAGCTAGGTGCAGTTGATTTTATTGAGAAGCCTTCTGGATCATTTTCACAGGATCTACATAGAATTAAGCGGGAAATGATTGAGAAAGTAAAGGAAGCTGTCAAAGTAAATATGGATGTGTTCAAACAAAATGATAGCTTGTTGACTGCACGTACTGTCCCAATATATTCCGAGAAACCGGTACAAAAGGAAGATTCTCGGATGACTGAATTAATAGCTGCTAAGGATTTCCAGAAAATTGTTTGTATCGGAACATCTACCGGAGGGCCGCGGGCATTGTATAGCGTTCTGCCGCTATTGAGTGGAGAAATCAGGGCGCCTATTCTGATTGTTCAGCATATGCCGATAGGGTTTACGAAATCTCTGGCAAGCAGGTTAAACAAGTTATCAAAAATAAGGGTGAAGGAAGCTGAAGACGGAGAAATCTTACGTAATGGTACAGCATATATCGCACCAGGTGGGTTGCATTTGACGGCTGTGATAAATGCTGGTGCGTTAGTTGCTAAATTGGATGAAAATCCACCAATTAATGGCCATCGTCCATCAGTGGATACCTTGTTAAATTCTGTTTCCGAACTGCCCCGGATATATGAGCAAATAGCGGTTATTATGACGGGGATGGGTGCAGATGGATCAAATGGGATTTTGAATATAAAAAAGAACAAACGTTCAATAGTGATAGCCGAATCTGAAGAAACTTGCGTGGTTTTCGGTATGCCAAAATCTGCGGTTGCAACTGGAATGGTAGATGAAGTTATGCCTTTATACAAGATAGCAGGAGCATTAAATGAAATTTGTAAGAATGAGAGGTGAGTTGGTATGGATTTAAATCAATATTTAGAGGTTTTCATAGAAGAAAGCAAAGAACACTTGCAAACTTGTAATGAACAATTATTAGAACTGGAAAAACATGATGGTGATTTAACGATTGTAAATGAAATTTTCCGTGCAGCCCATACGTTAAAAGGGATGTCTGCGACCATGGGGTTTGATGATTTGGCGCGTTTGACTCATCAGATGGAAAATGTGTTGGATGAAATCAGAAATGAGCGAATAAAAGTGAATACCGCTATTTTGGATGTTGTATTTTTAGCTGTTGACGATCTTGAAGCCATGGTTTTATCGATTGCAGATGGTGGAGATGGGAAAAGAGATGTCTCTCTAACAATAGAAAAATTAGAAAAAATTGTGACTGGTGAACGAACAATGATAACAAGTCCGGTTACGGAGGATGATTCGTCAAGCACTCCGGGAGAAACTCAATCTGGTGCGGAAGCTTATGATGAATATGAATGGACGGTATTGGAACAATCCATCGAACAAGGGTACCAAGCATACGCTGTAAAGGTAATCTTAAAGGATGATTGTATCTTAAAAGCAGTCAGAGTTTTTATGGTATATGAAATTTTCGCTGAACTGGGTGAGGTTATTAAGTCTGTCCCTTCCGTAGATAATCTTGAGGAAGAAAAGTTTGAACAAGAATTTACGGCGACCTTGCTAACAAAACAATCTGCAACGGATATTGAGCAGAAAATAAATAAGGTATCTGAAATTGAATCTGTTCAAGTTCTGCCGGTGATAAATAAAACATCTGAAAAAGAAAGCCATAAAGACACTAACAAACTGGAGAATGAGAACCTGGTGCTGGCAATGAAGAATCCGGCCAATCAGACAGAGGATAAAGAAGAACAAAAGGCAGTGTCTGGAAAGACAGCTATAGCTCATAATAAGACAATTCGTGTAAATATTGAGCGCCTTGATATATTGATGAACCTATTTGAAGAGTTAGTGATTGATAGAGGTAGACTTGAACAAATTTCAAAAGATCTTAATAATCCTGAGCTATTTGAGACGGTTGAACGGATGACAAGAACATCAGGGGATATGCAAACGATTATCTTAAATATGCGAATGGTACCAGTGGAAACGGTCTTTAATCGTTTTCCTCGTATGGTTAGACAGCTTGCCCGAGATTTAAACAAGAAAATTCGACTAGAAATTGTCGGGGCGGATACAGAGTTAGATCGGACCGTTATTGATGAAATTGGTGATCCGCTCCTGCATCTCCTACGAAATGCCCTGGATCATGGCATCGAAACACCGGAAGCCAGACGTGAAAAAGGCAAGCCTGAGCAAGGCACTGTAATCTTGAAGGCTTATCATAGTGGAAACCACGTTTTTATTGAAATTGAAGATGACGGCGCTGGCATCAATACCGATGTAGTTGTAAGAAAAGCATTGGATAAAGGAATTATTACAGTCGAACAAGCTGAAGCAATGACAGAGCGGCAAAAAAATGAACTTATTTTTGCTTCCGGTTTCTCCACTGCTAAAGAAATCTCTGATATTTCAGGCCGGGGCGTTGGACTAGATGTCGTAAAAAATACAATTGAATCTCTTGGTGGGAGCGTATCCATTCACTCGCGTCTTGGTTACGGGTCGATATTTTCTGTAAAATTGCCTCTTACTCTATCTATTATTTCCGTCATGCTTGTTGAAGTTCAGCATGAAAAGTACGCAATTCCGTTATCATCCATAATTGAGACCTATATTGTTAAAAAAACAGATATATTAAAGTCTCATAACCAGGATGTTATTGATTTTAGAGGCAAAATTATTCCGCTTGTTTACTTACATTCTATTTTATCGATTCCTGTGACCCGGGAGGAAGAGGAATTTCTGTCACTAGTTATTGTTCGAAATGGAGATAAAATGGCTGGATTAGTCGTTAATTCGTTTATTGGACAGCAGGAAATCGTTTTAAAATCATTGGGTAACTACTTAAACTCTGTTTTTGCACTGTCAGGTGCGACGATTCTCGGAGATGGACAAGTAGCTTTAATCTTAGATTGCAATTCTCTTGTTAAGTAAGCAGTAAAGGAAAGGAGGAATTTATGTGGCTGAAAATACGAATGAGCGTATGTTAAAAGTAATTGTATTTGAGTTAGTGGACAAAGAATATGCCATACCGGTTGGATATGTAATGTCTATCGAAAAAGTACCCTATATTACTAGAGTTCCAGGTGTAGAAAACTTTGTGATGGGAGTCATAAATCTTAAAGGAACCATTACGCCAATCATCGATCTTCGAATACGATTCGGGCTTGAAAGGAAAGAGCATGATGAGTCTACCAGAATTATTATTATTTCTTATAACCAGTTTGAAGTAGGATTAATTGTGGACTCAGCAAAGGATGTATTGGAATTCCCGACGGATTTGGTGGAACCACAGCCGAAGGTGGTAGGTCTTCAGGAAATTGATTTTATAGATGGGGTTGCCAAAATAGATAAACGACTGCTCATCCTGATTAAGCTTGAACGGATTTTACAAGAACTAGGAACCGCACAATCTATATAGGAAGAGGAAGAATCACATGTCATATTTTGATTCCATTACAGCTCTCCAATTGGATACATTAAAGGAAATAGGGAATATCGGAGCAGGCAATGCTGCCACTGCTTTGTCACGCTTAGTGAACAAACGGGTCATGATGAGCGTTCCCTCCGTAAGAATTGCTACATTTGACGAAACAATGGAGCTGGCAGGAGGAGCAGATAATGTAGTCGCAAGTGTTTACTTACGAATTGAAGGAGATATCACTGGCAATATGTATTTTATCCTATCCCGATCCCAGGCCGCCCGGTTTATCAATCAAATGACAGGTTCTGAACAATTTACTTTTGATCAGTCGTCAGACAATGAGATTACCTTATCTGCTTTAACGGAAATGGGTAATATTTTGTCGGGTTCCTATCTAACTGCCTTGTCGGATTTTACCGGTCTGAAGATCTACCCATCTGTTCCTGTATTGGGAATTGATATGGTGGGAGCCCTATTAGGGGATGGTTTATTGGAATTTTCTCAACTTGGCGATTATGCGATTATCATTGATACAGACTTAACTGAATTTGATAGTGAAGATGAGAAGGATCTAAATGGACATTTCTTTTTACTTCCTGATCCTGAATCGTTTGCTACTCTCTTTACCGCATTGGGAGTGAAAATGGAATGAATCCATCTGATGATCATGAAATTATCCGGGTTGGAATTGCAGATATGAAAATTGCATGTACGAATTCGATTATTAGAACGGCTGGCCTTGGTTCATGTGTTGGCGTTGTTCTGTACAGCTCAACACAAAAAGTTGCCAGTATGGCTCATGTCATGCTTCCGGATTCCTCACTTGCTAGAGGGAAAATGTTTAATAAAGCTAAATATGCTGATACGGCAATTCCTGAGATGCTCGCTCAATTAGAAAATAAAGGTGTAAAAAGACAGACACTGAAGGCGAAGATTGCTGGTGGAGCCCAAATGTTTCCATATGGTTCGGGAAGTGAATTAATGAGGATTGGACCGCGAAATGTTCATGCCATTAAAACACACCTAAAAGAGAATCATATCCAATTAATGGCTGAAGAAGTTGGCGGGAATAGCGGAAGAACAATTGAGTTTAATCCGATGACAAGTGTATTGCATATTCGCACGGTGAATCATGGCAGTCAGTATATTTAAAATCTACGACAATGAATCGAAATTAAGGGAAATTTGTCGGATGTGTATATGTGGCTTTTTGTTATAATTGTATTACCATTATAAACCAAATCAAGGAGGGTCAAAATGTCTCAAGTGAATACCGGTGAAGAACAAACGTATTGGCATAAATGGCTTGAAGGCCGGGACGCGCAGGCTGGAGACATATTGGCAAAAAAATACTTGCCATTGGTCAGTTATCATGTTCAACGGATCTCTGTAAACCTGCCTAAAAATGTAAATAGGGATGATATACGGAGTTTGGGAAATATGGGTCTTTTTGACGCATTAGAAAAATTTGATCCATCTCGTGATTTAAAATTTGAAACCTATGCTTCCTTTCGAATTAGGGGAGCTATTATAGATGGACTACGAAAAGAAGATTGGTTGCCTAGAAGTACGAGAGAAAAAGCAAAATTGATAGATTCTACGATAGAAGCGTTGGAACAGAAGAAAATGCGTAATATTACACCCGATGAGATTGCAGAGGAACTTGGGATACCTGAAGATGAGGTTATCAAAATTACGAATGAAAACTTCTTTTCCAATGTATTGTCAATGGATGAACAGCCGCATGATGCTCATTCAGAACAAGACGCACAATCGTATTCGATGAAAGATGAGCGCATGCTATCTCCTGAAGAAGCACTGGTTAAAAAGGAATTGCTGAAAGAGATGGAAAACCTCATTTATAAACTTGGTGAAAAAGAACAACTAGTTTTGGATTTATTTTACCGCCAGGAATTAACTCTTACAGAGATTGGATATATTTTAAAACTATCTACCTCAAGAATTTCCCAAATCCATTCACGTGCTTTATTTAAACTAAAAGAGTTATTGGCAAAAACGATATACCGCTAAAGCGTTAATTGGGGAGGGGAAAGATGGACTTTCCATATAAACTGGAGATTTCCCCAGACAAAATGAAGGCATGGATTATACCATCAGGAAACCCGGTACAGATTGTTTCTGAAAGAGAAGTAGATGAACGGCTGGCTACAATACCGATCACATTTGGGGTAAAGAAGAAGTGAAATCGCTATTGTTAGATGTGGAACAGATTAGCTGTTCTTTATTTTTTGCACAAGGACAATCAGCTGGAAATGGATATGATGGAGAATGGATGCTCGTATATACCAAGGCGTTGGATAAGCATGAACAGCCATTTAAATTCAGAAATTTAATCGACTATGTAGCCTCTGTCACAAGCATGATCATAAGTTTAGAAAAGAGTGAACTACATATTGTATGAACAAGGGTGGCAGGATTTCAGCTGAATATAGGGTATGCTGCATTTTCCAGATCTACAATTGAATATGCACTTGAAATAGGAAAAAGGCAAAAGAGCAAATACTGTACGTAGACCAGATGGGTGGAAGTCTAATTCCGTTAATTTAGGGCAGCAGAATGATAAAGCGCGCAATGATCATTCTGCTTTTTTTATTGAATTGCAATCCACTGAAAATAAATAGAAGAGGAGGAGAGGACAGAATGACCGTTATCCTTATTTTAAGCATTATGGTCAATTTAGTAACAATATTAACCGTTATCATCCTTTATACAAGGCAGAATCGCCTGATTGATTTTGAAAAAAATTATAAAGCTTCTTTAAAAGAGATGGAAGAGCTCATTAATACGTTTATTTTTGAGATGAAAGAAGAAAATGATGAAATTAAACAGTTGTTCAGGAGCGAAAGTGAGGATCCAGTTAAAGAGGGTCACCAATCTGATATGGATGAGGAACTAGATCAAGAGGTTATAGGTCTACCGCAGGGATATAGGCAGCAGGCAGCGTTAAATGCCTATACCAATTTAAGCGGACAATCGATCGAGACAAAAAGGATAGTTAAGAAGAAGGAATCAGTCCGAGAGGGTCAGGAGACGGATCAAAATCGTGTACTTGCTGAGATAATAAATATGAAGAATCAAGGGATAACCACCGAAGAAATCGCCAAGAAAATGGGGCGTGGCAAAACAGAAATTGACCTTTTAATTAAATTAAACCAAAAGTAAGGGAAAATATCTTGATTGTGTTCCTTTATTGTGCTATATTATGACATGGTGTTATTACACACGCTTAAGGATTTGGACTGTTCGTGCTGTAATATTACAGTTTCAGTCTGAAAATGATTTAAGCGGAGGAAAAAACAAAACATAGGAGGAACAAACATGTCTGTAATTTCAATGAAACAACTGCTTGAAGCAGGTGTACACTTCGGGCACCAAACTCGTCGTTGGAACCCAAAAATGAAAAAATATATCTTCACGGAGCGTAATGGTATCTACATTATTGACCTTCAAAAAACGGTTAAAAAAGTAGAAGAAGCTTACAACTTCGTAAGAGATTTAGCTGCTGATGGCGGTACTATGTTATTCGTTGGTACTAAAAAGCAAGCTCAAGATTCTGTTAAAGAAGAAGCTGGCCGTGCTGGTATGTACTATGTTAACCAACGTTGGTTAGGTGGTACATTAACAAACTTCGTAACAATCCAAAAACGTATTGCACGTCTTAAAGAAATCGAAAAAATGGAAGAGAACGGAACTTTCGAAGTCCTTCCTAAAAAAGAAGTTATTCAATTGAAAAAAGAACAAGAACGTCTTGAAAAATTCTTGGGCGGTATCAAGGATATGAAACAAATCCCTGATGCATTGTTCATCATCGACCCACGCAAAGAGCGTATTGCTGTTGCAGAAGCTCATAAATTGAACATTCCAATCGTAGGTATCGTTGATACTAACTGTGATCCGGATGAAATCGATTATGTAATCCCTGCAAACGATGATGCAATCCGTGCTGTTAAATTGCTTACTGGTAAAATGGCTGATGCTATTCTTGAAGGTAAACAAGGTGAAGAAACAGCTCCAGTTGCAGAAGAAGCAGTAGCTGAAGAAACTGTAGCAGCTGAAGAAGCAACTACAGTTGAAAATGCTTAATTGATTTTTTAAAGGTGATAAGAGGACAGTGCCTTTTATCACCTTTTTTTGAAATAAAATAGAGTGGTGTATATGGAATCGAACACTGCTACATACTGATTTTATCGGATCATATAAAGGAGGAAGACCAAATGGCTATTACTGCTCAAATGGTAAAAGAATTACGTGAAAAAACTGGTGCAGGTATGATGGACTGCAAAAAAGCGCTTCAAGAAACAAGTGGAGACATGGATAAAGCAATTGACTACCTTCGTGAAAAAGGTATCGCGAAAGCTGCTAAAAAAGGCGATCGTATCGCTGCAGAAGGTCTTACTTCTATCGTTGTAGAAGGAGATAAAGCAGTTATCCTTGAAGTGAATGCAGAAACAGATTTCGTTGCTAAAAACGAAGGTTTCCAAACTCTTGTTAAAGAATTGGCTGCTCATCTTTTAGCAAACACTCCAGCAACTGTTGAAGAGGCACATGCTCAAACTATGGAAAATGGCGCAACTGTTCAAGATCACATTAATGCTGCTATCGCTAAAATTGGTGAGCGTTTATCTCTTCGTCGTTTTGAAATCAAAACAAAACCTGAAAATGGTGCTTTCGGCGCTTACATCCACCAAGGTGGACGTATCAGTGTTCTAACTATTATTGAAGGTTCAACTGATGAAGCGGTAGCGAAAGATGTATCTATGCATATTGCTGCTCTTAACCCTAAATATGTATCTCGTGATCAAGTATCTGCAGACGAAGTTGAGCATGAGCGTCAAGTATTAACTCAACAAGCTCTTAATGAAGGTAAACCAGAAAAAATCGTTGCTAAAATGGTTGAAGGCCGTCTTGGTAAATACTTTGAAGAAGTATGTGTACTAGACCAAACTTTCGTTAAGAATCCAGATCAAAAAGTTGGTCAATTCGTACAAGCAAACGGTGCTTCCATCGTTGAATTCATTCGTTATGAAGTAGGAGAAGGTATCGAGAAGAAACAAGATAACTTCGCTGAAGAAGTAATGAATCAAATTAAGAAAGACTAATCCAAATTACAAATGTCTATAGCATAAAAATAGGGGACACGCTGTGTTCCCTATTTTTCAAAAGTACATTCTATTTGAAATAATGAGCAGAGATTTGGATATCGATTATATAGATTGCAAAAAGATCGATAACTAACAATGGTGGAGGTTACTATGAGCGGCGTAAAGTATAAAAGAGTTGTATTAAAGTTAAGTGGGGAAGCACTTGCCGGTGCTCAAGGATTTGGAATTGACCCAAAAATTATTTCTTCGGTTGCTAAACAAGTAAAAGAAGTTGCAGAGCTTGGTGTAGAAGTCGCAGTGGTAGTTGGCGGAGGAAATATTTGGCGCGGGAAAACAGGCAGTGAACTAGGTATGGACCGTGCAACGGCTGATTATATGGGAATGCTTGCTACAGTTATGAATTCTCTAGCGCTACAGGATAGTTTGGAGCAGCAGGGCATTGAGACTCGGGTGCAAACTTCGATTGAAATGAGACAAGTAGCTGAGCCTTATATCCGTCGCAGAGCAATCCGGCATTTAGAAAAAACCCGTGTAGTGATCTTTGCTGCAGGAACTGGAAATCCTTATTTCTCTACAGATACGACAGCAGCTTTACGGGCTGCCGAAATAGAAGCAGATGTTATTCTTATGGGTAAGAATAATGTTGACGGTGTTTATAATGCAGACCCTGTTAAAGATAGCAGTGCTGTAAAATATGATAAACTCTCTTATCTTGATTTAATTAAGGATGGTTTATCTGTAATGGACTCCACAGCATCATCCTTATGTATGGATAACGACATTCCACTAATTGTCTTCTCGATAATGGAAGAAGGAAATATTAAACGTGCCGTTATGGGTGAAACTATAGGTACTATCGTTAGGGGGAAATAATAATGGCAAATCAAGTTATTGCAAATACGAAAGAAAAAATGGATAAAGGAATTCAGGCATTCTCAAGAGAATTAGCCTCTATTCGTGCGGGTCGTGCAAGTGCTTCTCTTTTAGACAGACTAACTGTTAATTATTATGGTGCGCCTACGCCTGTAAACCAACTTGGTTCAATCAGTGTGCCGGAAGCACGTATGCTAGTTATTACACCTTATGATAAATCCATTCTTGGTGATATTGAAAAAGCCATTTTGAAATCTGATCTTGGTCTTAATCCGGTAAACGATGGTAACATCATTCGTTTAAGTGTTCCTGCACTTACCGAAGAACGCCGTCGTGATCTTGTTAAACAAGTGAAAAAAGAAGCTGAGGAAGCAAAAGTGGCTATTCGTAATGTACGCCGTGATGGAAATGATGATCTTAAAAAGTTAGAGAAAAACGGAGAAATTACAGAAGATGCATTGCGTGGATTCTCTGATGATGTTCAAAAAATGACTGATGATCACATTGCTAAAATTGATCAGCTTGCTAAAGACAAAGAAAAGGAAATCATGGAAGTTTGATTTTATATCAAAAAACCCCTTTAGCCTAAAGGGGTTTTTTTGTTACATTTTGTATGTTGTACAACGAGAATCAGTAACTTCGGTATTCTATTCCTTCTCTGCCACAACGTATGCTTTGTAAAAATAATAAAAGAATTAATGGGCTCCTTTCAGATTTTAAAAGGTAACCTATAAAGGATTCATTGATTCTAGATAAACAAACTTATAAACAGAAATGTTTGTGGCATTTAATTGTGGTATGATAGGTTATGGAATTTATACCAAGGTAGAATGATGAAAGATATACATAAGCAGGGATGATCAATTCCTTTTGGAGGAAATAAAATGTTTGGATGGAAGAAAGAGAAAAAAGGGAAACAGCGTTCTATATCAGAAAGAATAGAAAAGGTTAAACAAAATAATATACCAAACCATATTGCCATTATTATGGATGGGAATGGCCGTTGGGCGCGGAAAAGAGCACTGCCAAGAGTTGCCGGACATCATGAGGGAATGAAAGTCGTGCGTAGAACGACTAAATTGGCTAATCAATTAGGCGTAAAGGTATTAACCGTATATGCCTTTTCAACTGAAAATTGGAAAAGGCCGAAAGATGAAGTCGATTACTTGTTAAAATTACCAGAAGAATTTTTAGGCACTTTTTTACCGGAATTAATAGAAGAAAATGTTAAGGTTCAAATTATGGGTGATCAGAAGAGGCTTCCTTTGCATACTGTCAATGCAGTCACAACAGCATTGGAAAAAACAAAAGATAATGATGGCCTGATTTTAAATTTTGCCCTTAATTATGGCAGCCGTGCAGAAATTCTTGAGGGAGTAAGGAAAGCCGCAGCTGATTTGAAAGATGGTGTCTTGGATGAAAATGAGCTGACAGAAGAACGATTTTCAGAGTACTTGATGACTAATCAGCTGATGGATCCGGATTTATTAATTAGAACAAGCGGCGAAATTCGCCTGAGCAACTTTATGCTTTGGCAATTAGCCTATACGGAATTTTATTTCACAGATGTTTTATGGCCAGATTTTAATGATCATGAGCTGCTGGATGCGATTGAAGAATTCCAGGGAAGATCAAGAAGATATGGTGGCGTATAAATAGGAAGGCGAGGATCTTAGGGTGAAACAAAGAATCATTACTGCAGTTATAGCACTAGCTTTATTTTTACCGATATTGATATATGGAAATATCCCATTTCTTTTTTTGATGTATGCGATGGCAACTATTGGGCTATATGAATTACTTAAGATGAAAGAGATGCCATTAATGACGATATCCTCTCTGCTATCGTTTATACTAGTATGGGTTCTATTGATTCCTGATAGATATAGCCATATTTTTGATATGATTCAGTATGAGAAAATGGATATTGTCATTATTGTTGCCTTATTGTTGTTGATCATCACTGTAATTTCAAAAAATGTATTTACCTTTGATGATGCGGCTTTTCTCATGTTGTCGTCTCTTTACATAGGTGTTGCTTTTTATTACTTTTTTGCTACAAGGGATGCAAGTAATGGTCTCGTAACATTACTTTTTGTTCTAGTTACGATATGGGTTACAGATTCAGGCGCCTACTTTGTAGGACGCTCTTTAGGGAAACGAAAGCTTTGGCCGGAAATTAGTCCAAATAAAACGGTGGAAGGATTTCTTGGAGGAATCGGAAGTGCAATTGTTGTTGCAATTTTGTTCTATTTCTTCTCTAATTTGGACTACAATATAAGTAAGTTGATTATTATGGCATTGTTAATCTCGATTTTCGGACAGCTGGGGGATCTTGTACAATCTGCATATAAAAGGCATTATGGTGTTAAAGATTCGGGTAATATCTTACCGGGACATGGAGGAATTTTGGATAGGTTTGACAGTATGATTTTCATTCTTCCCATTTTGCATTTCTTCATTTTTTAATTAATAACCATACAACTTTTGGGGAGGAGCATTAGTTTGAAAAAGATCAATTTATTAGGCGCTACAGGCTCGATTGGTATGCAAACAATCGATATTGTACGTAATCATCCAGAGGAATTTAAGTTAACAGCCATTGCAGGCGGGAGAAATATGGATGGAATCCGTAAAATCACTCAGGAATTCCAACCAGAATTAATTTGTGTACAGTTAAAAGAAGATGCGGAAAGATTGAAAACAGAATTTCCAACTAAAAAAATTGTATACGGGCATGATGGGTTAATAGAGGCTGCTACTTATGTAAATGGAGATATTGTGGTTAATGCTGTGATGGGAAGTATTGGTTTAATTCCGACCATGCAAGCGATGGAAGCGGGCAAGCAAATTGCTCTAGCCAATAAGGAAACGTTGGTGACAGCTGGACATCTTGTTATGGAGGCTGCTGAAAAGTATAATACGCCCATTTTGCCGGTGGACAGTGAGCATTCTGCTATATTCCAGGCATTACAGGGAGAGCAGACTAAAAATATCGAGCGCCTGATTATTACAGCATCTGGAGGAAGTTTCAGAGATCGGACAAGGGATGAATTAAAAAATGTTACGGTAGAAGATGCCCTGAATCATCCAAACTGGTCTATGGGTGCAAAAATTACAATAGATTCCGCTACGATGATGAATAAAGGACTTGAAGTCATTGAAGCTCATTGGCTATTTAATTTACCATATGATCAAATTGATGTTCTACTGCATCAGGAAAGCATTATTCATTCGATGGTTGAATTTCATGATTCAAGTGTGATTGCACAGCTTGGTACTCCGGATATGCGTGTTCCTATTCAATATGCACTTTCCTATCCGGACAGGTTACCGCTAATCTCTTCAAAAAGGCTTAATTTAGCTGATGCGGCAACTTTACATTTTAAAAAGATGGACTTTGACCGTTATCCTTGTTTACAATACGCATATAACGCCGGTAGAATTGGCGGATCCATGCCGACTGTTTTAAATGCTGCCAATGAGGTGGCGGTCGGATTATTCTTACAGGGCAAGATTCCATTCTTGGCAATTGAGGAACTGGTGGAAAAGGCAATGAACCGTCATCAGCCAATCAAAAATCCTGAGCTTGAGATTATAACAGAAGTCGATCAGGATACAAGAAGATATATCGAGTCACTACATTAAAAGGATGGTCGATTAAGTGCAAACTATATTAGCGTTTATACTAATTTTTGGCGGATTGGTGTTTTTTCATGAATTAGGCCATTTAATCTTTGCAAAAAGAGCGGGTATACTCTGTCGAGAGTTTGCCATAGGTTTTGGACCGAAAATCTTTACTATAAAAAAGAATGATACTGTCTATACCATTCGTTTACTTCCGCTCGGAGGCTTTGTACGGATGGCTGGTGAAGATGAAGAATCAGTTGAGTTGAAACCAGGCTACCGAATCGGTGTACTGTTTAATGAAAATCAGGAAATCAACAAAATCATTGTCACTAACAAGGATAAATATCCTGAAGCAAGGATTATTGAAGTCGAAGAAGCTGATTTGGATCATAAGTTAATCATTCGTGGATATGAAGATGGGAATGATGAAACAATCCAAACTTTTAAGGTTCATCCAAAAGCAGTAATGGTAGAAAATGGACTTGAGCTTCAAATTGCTCCTTATGACCGTCAATTTAATTCAAAAACTTTACCGCAAAGGGCGATGGCTATCTTTGCCGGACCAATGATGAATTTTGTTTTGGCCGCTATTTTATTCATGATTATTGGGATAGCCCAAGGTGTGGTAGTTGAAGATCCAAAGCTAGGGAAATTGACAGAAGATGGACCTGCCATCAGTTCAGGACTTAGAGAAGGAGATATCGTCCAATCCATTAATGGTGAAAAAGTGGATTCTTGGAGTGATATTCAATCAACGATCCAAAAGAATGCTAATAATGAACTGACTTTTAATGTTGAGCGAGATGGACAGACAAAAGAAGTCACAGTGACGCCTAAATTAGTGGATGATTCAGCTGGTAAACGGGGAATTATCGGGGTATATGCACCTACCGAAAAATCATTCCTAAAAGCGATCGGATATGGATTTACGGAAACTTATTTATGGACAAAACAAATCATTATTGTTCTTGGAGATCTTATTACTGGTGGATTCTCTATTGATGCCTTATCAGGCCCTGTAGGAATATATGTTTCCACCGAAGAAGTGGCAAAATCGGGCATTTTCTACTTGATAAAATGGGCAGGGGTCTTAAGTATTAATCTCGGGATTATGAATCTCTTACCGCTACCCGCGCTGGATGGAGGAAGGCTTTTATTCTTTGCTATTGAAGCCATAAGAGGGAAACCGGTTGATAAGCAAAAAGAAGGTATGTTCCATTTTATTGGCTTTGCCTTATTAATGCTCTTAATGATCGTTGTCACATGGAATGATATACAGCGATTTTTCTTTTAAGATAGATTTTATAGTAACAGGGGCTCAAAAAAAGCCCTTGTTATACATAAGTACAGTGAAAGAGATAGAAAGGTGAATAGATATGAGACAAAGTATGACCATGATTCCAACATTAAGAGAGGTGCCATCTGACGCTGAAGTAAAAAGCCATCAATTATTACTTCGTGCTGGATTTATGCGCCAAAATGCGAGTGGAATATACAGTTATCTTCCACTTGGTTTAAAAGTTATTCAAAATGTTGAAAAAATTATTCGAGAAGAAATGGAGCGTGCAGGGGCGGTTGAATTATTAATGCCTGCGCTGCAACAAGCAGAGCTATGGCAGGAATCAGGCAGATGGTATTCCTATGGTCCTGAAATGATGAGAATGAAAGACCGTCATAATCGTGAGTTTGCAATGGGTCCAACCCACGAAGAAGTCATTACAAGCTTACTTCGTGATGAGGTGAAATCATACAAACGTCTGCCATTAACGCTTTATCAAATCCAAACAAAATTCCGTGATGAGAAGCGTCCTCGTTTTGGATTGCTTCGCGGCCGTGAATTTATTATGAAGGATGCTTATTCATTCCATTCCAGTCAGGAAAGCCTGGACGAAGTGTATGATCGTATCTTTACTGCTTATTCTAATATTTTCAGCCGTTGTGGTCTCGATTTCAGAGCGGTAATCGCTGATTCAGGAGCAATGGGCGGAAAAGATACACATGAATTCATGGTGCTTTCTGATATTGGTGAGGACACAATTGCTTATTCTGATACATCTGATTTTGCTGCGAATATTGAAATGGCACCAGTTGTAAACACAACGGTAAAAACGGGTGAAGAGCTGAAAGAGCTATCCAAGGTATCAACACCTGATCAAAAAACAATTGAAGAAGTATCAAGTTATTTAAATATAGGTGCGGATAAGTGCATTAAATCACTTCTTTGGAAAGTGGACGATCAGTTTGTCCTTGTGTTAATCAGAGGAGATCATGAATTAAATGATATTAAGTTAAAAAATATCTTTAATGCAACAATTGTTGAACCTGCAAGTCCAGAAGAAACAAAAGAAGTCCTTGGTTGCAGCGTCGGATCTCTTGGTCCAATTGGAGTGGAAGGGGACCGCGTGACAATCATTGGAGATTATGCTGTTGAAGTCCTCGAAAATGCAGTTTGCGGAGCTAATGAAGAAGGTTTCCATTATACGAATGTAAATCCTGAACGTGATTTCCAAAATGTGAAATATGAAGACCTTCGTTTCATCCAGGCAGGCGATGTTTCTCCAGATGGAAAAGGAACCATTCAGTTTGCTAAAGGAATCGAAGTAGGTCATGTATTCAAATTGGGCACACGTTACAGTGAGGCCATGAATGGTACGTACCTGGATGAAAATGGACGCAGCCAGCCAATGATTATGGGTTGTTATGGAATTGGCGTATCAAGAACAGTTGCGGCAATTGCTGAGCAATTTAATGATGAAAAAGGATTAATGTGGCCTGTCAATATTGCTCCATATCAAGTGCATTTAATACCTGTCAATATGAAGGATGAAGAGCAAAGTAAACTTGGTGAGGAAATATATAGTCAGCTTCAACAGGCAGGCTATGATGTCTTAATGGATGACCGTAAAGAGCGTGCAGGTGTAAAATTTGCTGACTCTGATTTAATTGGGCTTCCTGTTCGAGTAACGGTAGGGAAAAAAGCATCTGAAGGAATCGTGGAAGTTAAAGTGAGAAAGACAGGCGAAAGCTTTGAAGTGTCTGTTGCTGATTTGGCTGAACGTTTAAAAGAATTACTGTAAACAAACAGGTGAAACAAATAAAGCTCTCCCCTAACTACTGGGGGGAGCTTATTTTTGCAAAAAAATAAAGTCATACTTCATTCATAAGTAGTTAATGGTTAAAGCAAGTGGTACGTATTCATTTAAGGGCTATAGGAGCGCATAGTAGACAATCAAGAAAGGGTTTAACAGTTTTATCTGAATTGATAAAAGCATTAATCTTTGCAAGAAGGGATTTGAATAAAAAAGAGTTGTGTTATAATTACTAGACACAAAAGGAGAATGACGTTTGGGAGAGATAGAAATGGAAGAAAATTCTCGTATTAAACAAGATAAATTCAGAACGTTGCTCCAGCAACTTCAATTAACAGAAGATGCAGTAGTTATGCATTTTTCCAATGCAGAAATCGATAAAGTAGTGATAGAAAAAGTGGCGCGTAAATGGCACTTCTTTTTCAGCTTTGAACATATAATTCCTTGCAGTGTATGGACCAGATTTACAACACAATTAATTCAGGTCTTTTCTCCAATCGCAACTGTTGGCTATTCTATAGAAGTTAAGAATCCACTATCTTCGAGTGAACTGATTACAGACTACTGGAAGAATTGTATAAGTGAAATCGATGGAATTTCTCCGGCAATATTAGAACTATTACATGGACAAGTCCCTAAGGTTGAAGGTAATAAGCTGATAATAACCGCACGCAATGAAGCGGAAGCAGGACAGCTCAAACGAAAGTACACAGCTTTAATTTCTGATGTTTATCAGCGCTTTGGTTTCCCTCCATTGCAACTGGATGCAATAGTTGATAGAAATGCATACAGTGACGCGATGGAAACCTTTAAAAAGGAAAAGCAAAAAGAAGATGAAGAAAAGGCTCTACAGGCCGTCCAGGATATGAAGAAAGCTGCTGAAGCTAAGGATGATGGTACAGTCCCTGATGGTCCATTAGTAATCGGTTATAAAATTAAACCGGATGCTGACTTCAAAACATTGGATGAAATCGTGGAAGAAGAGCGCAGAATCGCGGTTGAAGGATATGTATTTGATGCTGAGACAAGAGAGCTAAAGAGTGGCCGTACATTATTGACCTTTAAAATCACAGATTATAGCAATAGTATTCTCGTTAAAATGTTTTCACGTGACAGAGAGGATGCAAGCCAATTGGCACGTGTTAAAAAAGGAATGTGGGTACGTGTACAGGGAAGCGTCCAAAATGATACATTTGTGCGTGATTTAGTCATGATTGCAAATGATATCAATGAAATATCGGGTAAACAACGCAAGGATACAGCTCCTGAAGATGAAAAACGCGTAGAGCTGCACCTGCATAGTCCGATGAGTCAAATGGATGCTGTTACATCTGTCTCTGCATTGGTTACCCAGGCAGCCAAATGGGGTCATAAAGCCATCGCCATTACAGATCATGCCGTGGCTCAATCATTTCCTGAGGCATACTCTGCCGGCAAAAAAAACAATATAAAAATTTTATATGGAGTAGAGGCAAATTTAGTTGATGATGGCGTTCCGATTGCCTACAATACAGCAGATTTAAATTTAGAGGAAAGCACATATGTCGTTTTCGACGTTGAAACAACTGGGCTTTCTGCCATATATGATACGATAATTGAGCTTGCGGCAGTTAAGATGAAAAATGGTGAGATTATCGATCGGTTTGAGTCTTTCGCTAACCCACACCATAAATTGTCTTCTACAACGATTAATTTAACGGGGATAACGGATGACCTTGTCGAAAATGCTCCTGAAGTTAGTGAAGTATTGACAAAGTTCAAGGATTGGTCAGGAGATTCCATTTTTGTTGCCCATAATGCTAGTTTTGATATGGGATTTTTAAATATGGGCTATAAAAAACTTGGATTTGGTAAAGCCTCAAATCCGGTTATTGATACACTTGAATTAGCTCGTTTCCTCTATCCAGATTTAAAAAATCACCGACTGAACAATTTGGCGAAAAAATTTGATGTGGAACTTGTTCAGCACCACAGAGCTATCTATGATGCCGAAACAACCGGGCATTTATTAATGAAAATGTTAAAGGATGCTAATGAAAAAGGGATTACAAATCATAATCAATTAAATGACAATATGGGTAAAGGCAAGGCTTTCCAGAGAGCCCGTCCGTATCACTGTACGTTACTGGCTCAGACTCAGGAGGGTTTAAAGAACTTATTTAAACTTGTTTCTATTGCCCACATTAATTATTTTTACCGTGTCCCAAGGATCCCAAGATCTGTCCTTATGCAATATCGTGAAGGGATATTAGTCGGTTCTGGCTGTGATCGTGGTGAAGTATTTGAGAATATGATGCAAAAATCATTTGAAGAGGCAGAGGGAGTAGCTGAATTCTATGATTATCTGGAAGTGCATCCGAAAGAAGTATACGCACCTCTGATCGAGATGGAGCTTGTCCAAAGCGATAAGGCGCTCGAATCGATTATTGCCAATATAGTTAAGCTCGGAGAAAAATTAAATAAACCGGTAGTGGCAACGGGAAATGTTCATTACCTTAATCCAAACGATAAAATCTATCGGAAAATATTAATTAACTCACAAGGGGGTGCAAACCCTCTGAACCGTCACAGCTTGCCTGATGTACACTTCCGTACGACGGATGAGATGATGAATTGCTTTGCGTTTCTCGGTCAAGAAAAAGCAAAAGAAATCGTTGTAGAGAATACAAACAAAATTGCCGGTATGATTGATGTAATTAAGCCGATTAAGGATGATTTATATACACCAAAAATCGAGGGTGCCGAAGAAGACATACGTGAGATGAGTTACTCAAGAGCTCGAATGATTTATGGTGAAAACCTACCGGAAATAGTCGAAGCGCGTCTTGAAAAAGAATTGAAGAGTATCATCGGTCATGGATTTGCGGTTATTTACCTGATTTCTCATAAATTAGTTAAGAAATCGCTCGATGATGGTTATTTGGTTGGTTCACGTGGATCCGTCGGTTCGTCCTTTGTGGCAACCATGACTGAAATAACGGAAGTTAATCCATTGCCGCCACATTATGTATGTCCGAAGTGTAAGCAATCTGAATTCTTTAATGATGGGTCCGTGGGATCAGGCTTTGATTTACCTGATAAGGATTGTCCGGACTGCGGCGTCAATTATGTTAAAGATGGGCATGATATACCATTTGAAACATTCCTTGGCTTTAAAGGGGATAAAGTTCCGGATATTGACTTGAACTTCTCAGGTGAATACCAACCACAAGCACATAATTACACAAAGGTTCTTTTTGGTGAGGATTATGTGTACCGTGCAGGAACGATTGGTACGGTAGCTGAAAAAACAGCCTATGGATATGTCAGAGGGTATGCACAGGAAAATAATCTGCATTTCCGTTCGGCGGAAACAGATCGTTTGGTAAGCGGATGTACGGGTGTTAAGCGTACAACCGGGCAGCATCCAGGGGGAATCATTGTAGTCCCTGATTATATGGATATTTATGATTTCTCCCCTATCCAGTTCCCTGCTGATGCGAGTGATTCAGAATGGAAAACGACACACTTTGATTTCCATTCCATCCATGATAATATTTTGAAACTAGATATCCTTGGTCATGATGATCCAACCGTTATCAGGATGCTGCAGGATTTAAGTGGAATAGATCCGAAAACAATTCCTACAGACGATCCTGAAGTAATGAAAATTTTCAGTACACCGGAAGTACTTGGGGTAACACCTGAGCAAATCAACTGTAAAACAGGAACCCTGGGTGTCCCGGAATTCGGTACGCGCTTTGTAAGGCAAATGCTTGAGGATACGAAACCAACAACGTTTGCAGAGCTTGTTCAAATATCCGGTCTTTCACATGGTACGGATGTTTGGCTTGGCAATGCGCAGGAATTAATTCAGGATAATATTTGTAACCTGAGCCAGGTTATTGGCTGCCGGGATGATATTATGGTGTATTTGATTTATCAGGGACTCGATCCATCACTTGCTTTCAAAATAATGGAGTCTGTACGTAAGGGTAAGGGTCTTAGTGAGGATATGGAAGCGGAAATGCTGAAGAATAATGTGCCGGGATGGTATATTGAATCCTGTAAAAAGATTAAATATATGTTCCCGAAAGCCCATGCCGCGGCATATGTATTAATGGCTGTCCGAATCGCTTACTTTAAAGTGCATCACGCACTCCTTTACTACGCAGCCTATTTTACGGTGCGTGCAGAAGATTTTGATCTTGATGCCATGGTGAAGGGATCGGAGATGATTCGTTCTCGAATTGATGAAATTAATCAAAAGGGTCTTGATGCCTCTACGAAAGAGAAAAACTTAATGACTGTTCTCGAAATAGCTCTAGAAATGTGTGAGCGTGGGTACAGCTTCCAAAAAGTAGACCTGTACCGATCCAGTGCGTCTGAGTTTATAATTGATGGAAATACGTTAATTCCGCCGTTCAATGCAATTCCAGGACTTGGTACGAATGCGGCTTACAATATTGTAAAAGCTAGAGAAAACGGCGAATTTTTATCAAAAGAAGATTTGCAGCAGAGAGGCAAAGTGTCTAAAACTATATTGGAATATCTGGATAATCATGGTTGCTTGGGCGATATGCCTGATCAAAACCAACTCTCCTTATTCTAATAAGCACTCGCTTATTTGCAAAAAACAACTCTTTATGTTATATTCAAGTAAGAATTACTGCTGATACGTATGTGCTAAAGAGTGGGGAAACCCACTCTTTCGTTTGTATTAGGATGATATTCAGTCGTTTACATAGACGTAAAGGAGTGAAAGCATGAGCAAGAAAGTCACTGAGATAGTCGAGGAAATGGCTGCCCCGATCCTCGAAGAATTAAACCTCGAGCTCGTAGAAGTAGAGTATGTAAAAGAGGGCAGAAACTGGTTCCTTAGAGTGTATATCGATAAGGAAGACGGTGTAGATATTGAAGAATGCGGCATTGTTTCTGAAAGATTGAGTGAAAAGCTTGATGAAAAAGATCCCATCTCCAACAACTACTTCCTGGAGGTCTCTTCTCCGGGTGCTGAACGTCCACTTAAAAAAGACAGTGATTTTACGAAGGCAGTCGGTAAAAATGTACATATTAAAACATATGAACCGATTGATAATGAAAAAGAGTTTGAAGGTATCTTAAAAGATTTCACTGGCGACACCGTTAGTATTGAAATTAAAATTAAAACACGCAAAAAGGAAATAACGATTCCTTATGACAAGATTGCCAAGGCAAGATTAGCTATTAGTTTTTCATAAGGGTTACAGTTTGTTAGGAGGGGATTAGTAAAATGAGTAATGAATTACTCGATGCACTGACCATTTTAGAAAAGGAAAAGGGAATCTCCAGGGATGTACTTGTAGAAGCCATTGAAGCAGCTCTTGTATCAGCCTATAAGAGAAATTTCAACCAAGCACAAAATGTACGTGTAGATTTTAATTTGGTGAATGGCTCCATGCGAGTATTTGCACGTAAAGAAATTGTTGATGAAGTTTTTGATTCCCGCCTTGAAATTTCATTGGAAGAAGCAAAAAGTATCAACCCAAATTATGAAGTAGAAGATGTCCTTGAGCTTGAAGTTACACCGAAAAACTTTGGCCGTATCGCAGCTCAAACAGCTAAACAAGTAGTAACACAACGTGTTCGTGAAGCTGAGAGAGGCATTGTATACAACGAGTTTATTGATCGTGAAGAAGATATAATGACTGGTATTGTCCAACGCCGTGATTCAAAATATATTTATGTGGCTCTTGGCAAAACAGAAGCATTGCTTCCAGCGAATGAACAAATGCCGAATGAATCATATCAACCACATGAACGCTATAAGGTATTCCTGACGAAAGTAGAAAAAACATCAAAAGGACCTCAAATTTTTGTGTCTCGTACGCATCCAGGCCTTTTGAAAAGATTATTTGAACTGGAAGTGCCTGAGATTTTTGACGGCACAGTGGAAATTAAATCTGTGGCTCGTGAAGCGGGAGACCGCTCTAAAATATCAGTTTACTCCGATAATCCAGAGGTCGATCCGGTTGGTGCATGCGTAGGTCCTAAAGGGCAACGTGTCCAAGCAATCGTGAACGAACTAAAAGGTGAGAAAATCGATATCGTAAAATGGTCTGAAGATCCGGTTGTTTTCGTAGCCAATGCTTTAAGTCCTTCAAAAGTACTTGAAGTTATTGTGAATGAAGAAGAAAAAGCAACCACGGTCATTGTACCTGATTATCAACTTTCTTTAGCGATTGGTAAACGCGGACAGAACGCTCGGCTTGCTGCAAAGCTTACTGGGTGGAAGATTGATATTAAGAGTGAAACAGATGCGCGTGAAGCAGGGATTTATCCTGTTAATCGCTTAGCTGATAACGAAGATGAAGAAGAACTCGAGTTTACAGGTTTTACATTCGGACTCGATGATGAAAGAGAAGAATGATTCCATTGGTGAGGTGATGATGGTGAACAACCGAAAGAAAGTACCGCTGAGAAAATGTATCGGCACCGGTGAAATGAAACCAAAAAAGGAAATGATCCGGATTGTTCGCTCCAAGGAAGGAGAGGTTTCAATAGATCCAACCGGTAAGAAATCAGGCCGGGGAGCCTATTTAAGCCTATCTGAGGAAGCCATTAAAGCTGCCAAAAAGAAGAACAGCCTATCAAATCATCTGGAGGCAGATATTGATTCTTCTATATATGAAGAACTTTTAATGCTGGCTGCTAAGGAGAACAAATCACGACCATGATACAAAAACAATGGATGTCCCTATTGGGACTCGCATATCGAGCGAGAAAAGTTATTTCCGGGGAAGAATTGGTTATAAAAGAAATACGCTCTCGTCGAGCGAAAATAGTTTTATTATCAAAAGACGCTTCTTTAAATACGGAAAAGAAAATCACCGACAAATGTCATTTTTACAAAGTACCGATTATCAGAGTTGAAAACCGTACTATGCTTGGAGAAGCAATAGGCAAGGATTCAAGAGTGGTAGTTGCTGTACAAGATGATGGATTTGCAAAGAAATTAATCTCCTTGCTCGATTAACTAATTCGGGGGTGAAGGAATGGGTAAAGTACGTGTATATGAATATGCGAAGAAGAACAATGTTTCTAGTAAAGTGGTAATTAATAAACTTAAAGATATGGGTATCGAAGTCAATAATCATATGACGGCTCTTGAGGATCAATCAGTAGAGAAATTAGAAAAACTGTTTAATCCAAAATCAGAGAAGGCAGATACGGGGAAAGTCCAAAATACCAACCAAACTAGAACTAGTCAAAATCAGAACCAGAACCAAAACCGAGGAACTATAAACGGGCAACAAAGCAATCAAGCAAATACTAATCAACAAAGAGGCGGCCAGCAAACTTCTAGGCCAGCTCAAAATACTGCAAGACCTAAACCTGGTGTCACTGGAACGAAGGATACGCAGGTCACTAAACAAAATACAAAGAATAAACCAGCATCTAAGGGTAATGAAGGGAAAAAAAGCGTGCAAGATAATCAAAAAAGAGGTAACTTCAAAAATAACCGAAATAAAAAAAATAACCAACGTCATCAAAGTAAATCAACATATCAACCGGTACCAAGAAAAGAAAGAGAATTACCGGAGAAAATTACGTTTACTGAATCTCTGTCAGTACAGGAATTAAGTAAAAAACTTCACCGTGAACCAAGTGAAATCATTAAGAAGTTATTTATGCTTGGAGTCATGGCAACAATTAACCAAGTATTAGAAAAAGATGCAATTGAACTTATTTGTGCTGATTATGGCGTAGAAGTAGAAGAAATTATTAAGATTGATGTGACAGATCTTGAAGCTGTTATCGCTGATGATGAAAATCCAGACGAGAATACAGTGGAAAGACCGGCTGTAGTTACTATTATGGGTCACGTTGACCATGGTAAAACAACTTTGCTGGATGCAATCCGAAATACGAAAGTCACTGAAGGCGAAGCGGGTGGAATCACGCAGCATATCGGTGCTTATCAAGTAGAGGTTGATGGAAAGAAAATCACATTCCTGGATACACCAGGGCATGCTGCTTTCACAACCATGCGTGCACGTGGTGCGCAAGTAACGGATATTACAATTATCGTTGTAGCTGCTGATGATGGTGTAATGCCACAAACAGTTGAAGCGATTAACCATGCTAAAGCAGCAGAAGTACCAATCATTGTTGCAGTTAACAAGATGGACAAAGAAGGAGCTAATCCTGAACGCGTAAAACAGGAATTGGTTGAAAATGGCCTAGTACCTGAAGAGTGGGGCGGGGATACTATCTTTGTACCAATGTCTGCGAAAAAAGGCGAAGGAATCGATACATTGCTTGAAATGATTTTACTTGTAAGTGAAGTAAATGAATATAAAGCAAATCCTGCCCGTAAAGCAATTGGTACTGTTATTGAAGCGGAATTGGATAAAGGACGTGGGTCTGTCGCTACTTTGCTTGTCCAAAACGGAACACTTCGTATAGGGGATCCAATTGTTGTTGGTGACACTTTTGGTAAAGTACGTGCGATGGTAAATGATTTGGGTCGTCGTGTAAAAGAAGCGGGTCCATCCACTCCAATAGAAATTACTGGATTAAACGATGTGCCTCAAGCAGGAGATCGCTTCGTTGTATTTGAAGATGAAAAAACAGCACGTCAGGTTGGGGAAGCTCGTGCTCAAAAACAAATTTTAGCTTCACGTAATGAGAGTTCCCGTGTAACTCTTGAAAACTTGTTTGATCAATTAAAACAAGGGGAAGTAAAAGAAATAAATATCATTGTAAAAGGTGATGTTCAAGGTTCTGTTGAAGCAGTAGCAGCTTCCTTGCAAAAGATTGAGGTTGAAGGCGTAAAAGTTAAAATTATCCATGCAGGAGTAGGTGCGATCACTGAATCTGATATCATTTTAGCTACGGCCTCCAATGCGATTGTCATTGGCTTTAACGTACGTCCGGATGTCAATGCTAAACGTGCTGCTGAAGCAGAAAAAGTAGATGTGCGTCTTCACAGAATTATTTATAAAGCGATTGAAGAAATTGAAGCGGCGATGAAAGGAATGCTTGATCCTGAATACGAAGAAAAAGTAATCGGGCAGGCTGAAGTTCGTCAAACAATTAAAATCTCTAAAATTGGAACAATTGCCGGAAGTTATGTAACAGACGGTAAGATTACACGTAACAGTGGAATCCGTCTGATTCGAGAAGGCATTGTTATTTTTGAAGGTGAACTGGATACACTAAAACGCTTCAAAGATGATGTGAAAGAGGTAGCTCAAGGTTACGAATGTGGAATAACAATCAAAAACTTTAACGATATTAAAGAAGGCGATGTTATCGAAGCATACGTAATGGAGGAAATTAAAAGAGCATGATTGCTTCAGCAGAATGTGAATGTTTAATTCCGAATGCTCAATCCTTAAAGGATAAAAGAGCAGTTCTGCAGCGCATCATGACTCGTTTAAAACAAAAATTTAATGTCTCTGTCGCTGAAGTTGATTATCAGGATAGGTGGCAACATACGGTGATTGCTATTGTGGTTGTCTCCTCTTCCAAAATCGCGGCTGAAAAGGAGCTGCAGAAGGCATTGGCTTTCCTTGATTCCTTTCCTGAAATGGAAAGGAATTCAACCAATCTAGAATGGCTTTAAAAAGAGGTGAGAATCATGAGCATTAGATCTACACGTGTGGGAGAACAAATGAAAAAAGAGCTAAGTGAGATTATTGGCAGAAAAATTAAAGATCCACGCGTAGGATTTGTGACTGTAACAGATGTTGAAGTATCTGGTGACCTGCAGCAGGCAAAAGTCTATATTTCTGTTCTTGGTGATGCTGAGAAAAGAGAGGATACACTAAAAGGCCTTGCTAAAGCAAAAGGATTTATTCGTTCTGAGCTGGGTCAACGTATTCGCCTGAGAAAAACACCAGAAATTATTTTTGAATTTGATGAATCCATTGATTATGGAAATAGAATTGAAAATCTGTTGCATCAAATTCATTCAGAAGATAAAGATAAACAGGAAGAATAGAGGCAAGGATAGACGTAATGTCTATCCCCTTTTTATATTAAAAATACTATGAGAACTTAGGTGATAGGGATGGATCAGTTAAATGGAATCCTGATTCTCAATAAACCGGCAGGATATACGTCGCATGACTGTATTATAAAAGTAAGAAAAATACTGAAAATGAAAAAAGTCGGGCATACCGGAACCTTAGATCCGGATGTGACCGGAGTATTACCTATATGTCTGGGAAAGGCAACCAGAGTTGCAGAGTACATAACGGATGCAGGTAAAGAATACATAGGTGAAGTGACCATCGGCTGGTCAACCACCACGGAAGACTCTTCTGGTGATATAGTCAATCAGAAGAAAATTGATAGACCAATTAAACGAACTGAGATTATCAGTATTTTAAACTCACTCACAGGAACGATTGTTCAGACGCCTCCTATTTACTCGGCAGTCAAAGTAAATGGAAAGAGGTTGTATGAGTATGCGTTAAAGGGGCAGGAAGTAGAGATTCCATCACGTAAAGTAACCATTTATGAAATTGAGCTATTAGACGACAGAGAGATCTTTGAAGGTGATTCCATTACGTTTTCTTTTCGAGTGTCCTGTGGCAAAGGAACGTATATCAGAACCCTTTCTTGTATGATAGGAGATCAATTAGGCTATCCTGCTCATATGTCTAAGCTCATAAGATCGCGATCAGCCGCTTTTACCTTAAAGGATGCTATAACCCTGGAGCAGCTAGCTGAGCATGCGGAGGAGGGTACAGTCAACGAGGTGCTGAAGCCCATTGAAGAGGGTGTTCCCAACCTGCCATCTTTAGAAGTGTCAAGGGAGGCTTCTGAAAAGGTTCAGAACGGTGCCGTTTTATCAGCTGACTATTTATCTGCAGGGAATATAGAAAGCCCGTTTGCCGTATTTAATGATAAGCAAGAGTTAATAGCTATTTATCAACACCATCCTGAGAAAAAAGGATTGTGTAAACCGGTTAAAGTTATTCCAATTATATAGTATGATAATGATGGAGATTGAAATTAGAGGGGAATAAAGATGAAAATAATCAATATTGCACATCCCCATGATTATCATAGGGGAGACTTTCCGCCACTAGCAGCTGCTCTTGGCTATTTTGATGGCGTTCATATCGGCCATCAAAAGGTGATTGAGACAGCTAAAAAAATTGGTGAAGAAAAAGGGTTGGCGTCAGCGGTGATGACATTTGATCCTCATCCATCTGTCATTTTGAATAAACATATTAAGCATGTGAGACTATTAACTCCCTTGCAGGATAAAATCGATTTAATGGAGAATATGGGAGTGGATTATCTTTTTATTGTCCAATTTACTCCGGATTTTTCGCGTCTTTCACCACAACAGTTTGTCGATGATTATTTACTATCACTCAATATTAAACATGTGGTTGCCGGTTTTGATTATTCCTATGGGCAATATGGAAAAGGTACTATGGAAAACCTTCCGCTTCATTCAAGAGGGGAATTTGATGTCACGACGGTATCCAAACAAGATCTTGGAGATGAGAAAATCAGCTCATCCCGAATTCGCGAAGAATTAATTAATGGTCATACCGAAACCATTCATCAATTACTAAGCAGACACTTCTCCGTTAAAGGGTGTATTGTTGATGGAGAAAAACGGGGAAGGCTATTAGGTTTTCCAACGGCTAATATAAAAGTGGACCCGGATTATTATCTGCCAGGCACAGGGGTTTACTGTGTACGTATGAATGTGCGGGATCATTGGTATAAGGGTATATGTAATGTAGGCTATAAACCTACTTTTCATATGGAAAAAGAAGAGATTCCGACTGTAGAAGTGCATTTATTAGATTTTGAGGCTGATATCTATAAAGAGAGAGTCATCGTCGAATGGCATAAGCGTATCCGTAGTGAACAAAAATTCAATTCTGTGGACGACTTGGTTGCTCAGCTGGAAAAAGATAAAAATTTCGCAATAGAATATTTTGGTTAAAACGAAGCACTTGCTTTTTTAACGAGAAAGTAGTATTCTAATACTCGTATGAAAAGAACCTATCCTTGGCTAAGCGCATCACCAACGTTCGCTCAGGATTAGGGGATTTGAAAATTTTAGGAGGTGAATTAGGATGGCATTAACGCAAGAGCGTAAAAATGAGATCATTAATGAGTACAAAACTCATGAGAGCGACACTGGTTCTCCAGAAGTTCAGATCGCTGTCCTTACTGAACAAATCAACACACTTAACGAACACTTACGCACTCACAAAAAAGATCACCACTCACGTCGCGGTCTTTTAAAAATGGTAGGTAGACGTCGTAACTTACTTACTTATTTGCGTAATAAAGACGTTACACGTTATCGCGAACTAATCAACAAGCTTGGTTTACGCCGATAAACTACTCAGAAAAAGCGGGATTTTTCCCGCTTTTTTGTTATACATAGAGGAGATCATAAAAGTTAGAAGGTATTGGCTTTTTAACTCGATAACTATGGAGTATACTAATATTAATTTGATTCTAAATCCAACAGCTCTTGTCTAAAAGATGAGAAATAGGATAAATTTTGTAAGATTATCGTAAGCAGAGAGGAGCAAAGAATAAATGGAGCAAACAAAACGCACATTTTCTTTTGATTGGGCAGGACGTCCATTAACGGTAGAGATCGGCCAATTAGCAAAGCAGGCCAATGGTGCTGCATTGATTCGTTATGGCGATTCAGCCGTTTTAAGTACAGCAGTAGCTTCAAAAGAACCAAAGAATTTAGATTTCTTCCCATTAACAGTTAGTTATGAGGAAAAATTATATGCAGTAGGTAAAATCCCTGGTGGATTTATTAAACGTGAGGGAAGACCAAGTGAGAAGGCAGTTCTGACAAGTCGACTAATCGACCGTCCGATTCGCCCGCTTTTTGCAGATGGATTCCGTAATGATGTACAAGTAGTAAGTATGGTCCTCAGTGTAGACCAAAACTGTCCTACCGAAATGGCAGCTATGTTTGGTTCCTCATTGGCACTTTGTGTTTCTGATATCCCATTTGAAGGACCGATTGCCGGTGTAATTGTTGGGCGAGTTGATGGTAAATTCGTTATTAACCCAACAGTTGAACAACTTGAAAATAGTGATATTCATTTGACGGTTGCCGGAACAATGGATGCTATTAACATGGTTGAAGCAGGAGCGCAGGAAGTTCCTGAAGAAACAATGCTTGAAGCAATTATGTTTGGACATGATGAAATCAAGAAATTGATTGCATTCCAAAATGAAATTGTGGCAGCTGTCGGTAAAGAAAAACGTGAAGTCACTCTATATGAACTAAATGCAGAGTTGATTGAAGAAATTAAAGGTTTGTGTTTAGAAGAATTGAACACGGCTGTGCAAGTACAAGAAAAACATGCTCGTGAAGATGCGATTAAAGTAGTGAAAGATAAAGTTATCGCTGTTTTTGAAGAAAAAGAAGCGGATGAAGAGACACTTAAACAAGTAAGTGAAATATTGAGTAAATTGGTGAAGGATGAGGTTCGCCGTTTAATTACGGAAGAAAAAGTTCGTCCTGATGGAAGAAACCCAGAAGAAATCCGTCCTTTATCCTCTGAAGTAGGCTTATTGCCTCGTACTCATGGTTCCGGATTATTTACACGCGGACAAACTCAGGCTCTTTCCATTGCTACATTGGGTGCCTTAGGAGACGTACAAATTTTGGACGGGCTTGGTCTTGAAGAGTCTAAGCGCTTCATGCACCACTATAATTTCCCGCATTTCAGTGTTGGTGAAACAGGACCAATCAGAGGACCGGGCAGACGTGAAATCGGACACGGAGCACTTGGTGAAAGAGCGCTTGAGCCGGTTATCCCTAATGAAGTTGATTTCCCATATACAATTCGCCTTGTATCTGAAGTACTTGAATCCAATGGATCTACGTCACAGGCAAGTATTTGTGCAAGTACATTAGCATTGATGGATGCCGGAGTTCCAATTAAAGCACCGGTAGCAGGTATTGCAATGGGTCTTATTAAGCAAGGAGAACATTATACGGTTCTTTCAGATATTCAAGGTATGGAAGATCACCTTGGTGATATGGACTTTAAAGTGGCAGGTACAGCAAAAGGTGTAACCGCACTTCAAATGGATATAAAAATTGCAGGCCTGACTCGTGAAATCCTTGAGGAAGCATTAATGCAAGCTCAAAAAGGAAGAAATCATATTCTGAATCATCTAATGAGCACGTTGAATCAGCCTCGTGAAGAACTTTCTCAATATGCGCCTAAGATTTTAACAATGGCTATTAAACCTGATAAAATCAGAGATGTTATTGGGCCAAGTGGAAAACAAATCAATAAAATTATTGAAGAAACCGGCGTAAAAATTGATATCGAGCAAGATGGTACAATCTATATCGCATCCACTGATCAGTCTATGAATGATAAAGCAAAATCCATTATCGAGGATTTAGTACGCGAAGTGGAAGTTGGTCAAATCTACCTTGGTACGGTGAAACGTATTGAGAAATTTGGATGCTTCGTTGAAATCTTTAAAGGAAAAGACGGTCTTGTCCATATTTCTGAATTGGCAGAAGAACGTGTTGGCAAAGTAGAAGATGTCGTGAAGATTGGTGATGAAATTCTTGTTAAGGTTACTGAAATTGACCGACAAGGAAGAGTTAACCTATCACGTAAAGCGGTTATTAAAGAAGAAAAAGAAAAAGCAGAACAAAAATAAGCATGACGAGTCGGCTAGGAGACATTGGTTTCCTAGTCTTTTAACAATGTTCTTTTGTAAATAAATCTCTATAGTTCTAACCTGTCCTATCCCCTCATACATTTTGTGTGAGGAGGAGAAGTGATGGATAAAAAAATGTCGCAATTTCTTGCATTATGTACCATTTGCGTTATATCATGGGTGGTGGTGCAAAGTCCATTTATGAACCAATATGTGAAGAGCATTCCGAATGGTATGGTTGCTTATGTCACGAATACTAACGATGAACTGTACCAACAAATTGAACAGGCCGCTGAAAGATACAACCAAGAGCCTGTGGATGCTGCCATTGACCGGGTCTGGAAGAAAACACCTGGATACAATGGAACGCGGATAGACATAGAGAAATCGTACCAAAAGATGAAACCTAAAGGGAAATTCCAGGAAAATCAACTTGTTTTCAGAGAAATCAGCCCAAAAGTGCATTTGAAAGACTTATCACCATCACCGATCTACCGTGCAAATCCTAATAAACCTGTTGTATCATTTATCATTAATGTTGCTTGGGGCAATGAGTATATTGAAGGAATGCTGGAAACTTTAAAAAAGTATAAAATTAATGCTACATTTGTTTTGGAAGGGCGCTGGGTAAAAAACAACCCTGAACTTGCCAAAAAAATAGCAGCATCCGGACATGAACTAGGAAATCATTCTTACACACATCCGAATATGCAACATTTATCGGCTGCAGCTGCTGAAAAGGAAATTAAAGAAACCAACCGGGTGATTCAAGAAGTGACAGGTCATACGCCAACATTATTTGGACCTCCAAGTGGAAGTTTTAATGATAAGACAGTACAAATTGCATCAGGGCTTGGTATGGAAACCATTCTCTGGACAGTTGATACAGTAGATTGGAAAAAACCAACACCAGAAGCTTTAACAAAGAGGGTCCTTGACCACATACATAAAGGTGCGCTCATTCTTATGCACCCAACAGAATCAACATCTAAATCATTGGATATATTAATTAAGAACATCGAGAAGCAATATAAGATTGTGCCTGTCAATGAGGCATTCAAGGAAGAACGTGTAAGTCCCTAAGACTTTCCTGTCCCTAATGAGACAGGAAAGATTTTACTGCGCAATTAAAATTTATACATATTGGGTATGGTTATTAGAGGGGCATCATGAATAGGAGGAACATTTGTGATTAAAAAATATACATGTCAAAATGGGGTCCGTGTAGTATTAGAAACGATTCCTACTGTTCGTTCAGTTGCAATTGGGGTTTGGATTAAGACAGGTTCACGGAATGAAGATTCTGTAAACAACGGGATTTCTCATTTTCTGGAGCATATGTTTTTTAAAGGAACAACTACTCGATCTGCGAAAGAAATAGCTGAATCATTTGATCGGATAGGCGGACAGGTCAATGCTTTTACTTCAAAAGAATATACGTGTTACTATGCCAAAGTTTTAGATGACCATGCGCCATATGCATTGGATGTTCTTGGTGATATGTTCTTTAATTCCACATTTGCTGAAGAAGAACTAAAAAAAGAAAAAAATGTGGTTTGTGAAGAAATCAAGATGTATGAAGATACACCTGATGATATTGTTCATGATATTTTAAGCCAAGCTGTTTTTGAAAAACATCCACTTGGTTACCCAATCTTAGGCACAGAAAAAATCCTGGATACAATCAACCCGGAAACATTGAAACAGTATGTGTATGATCACTATACTCCAGATAAGGTTGTAATCTCTGTTGCAGGCAATGTTGATGAAAGCTTTATCAAGCAGGTTGAAAAGTTGTTTGGCAGCTATGAAGGTGGTAAAGCGCGTCCTGAACTGGAAATACCGACCTTCCACGCGAATAAAATTGTTAGAAAAAAGGATACTGAACAAGCTCATCTATGTCTTGGTTTTAACGGGTATGATATAGGTAATGAGAACATTTACAGTCTAATAACATTAAATAATGTGTTAGGCGGATCGATGAGCAGCCGTTTATTCCAGAATGTACGTGAAGAAAAGGGACTTGCTTACAGTGTCTATTCCTATCATACATCCTATCAGGATAATGGTTTAGTTGTGATTTATGGCGGAACGGGAGCCAATCAGGTTCAGGAGCTATTTAACACGATTCAGGACACGCTTGCTGAATTGCGCAATGAAGGGATCACCAGCAAAGAACTCGATAATTGCAAAGAGCAATTGAAAGGCAGTCTGATGTTAAGTTTAGAAAGCACCAATAGCCGAATGAGTCGCAATGGGAAAAATGAGCTCTTACTGGGAAGACACCGATCACTTGATGACATAATTGAATTAATCGATGCTGTTTCTGTTAACAGCGTAAATGATTGCATCGGAGATATATTTACAGACTCCTATGCAGCCGCTTTAGTTGGCCCGCAAGATAAGTGGAACTTATAATGATTTAATGATAAAGGAAAAAATATTTTCTGAAAAAGGTACTGAAAATAAGTACCTATGCAGAAAATAAGATAGAAAGAATGAACTGCCCCTCCAATTAGTTAGTAATTGGAGGGGCAGTTTTTCTTTGATGCAAAGTTAGAAAGTGAGAGGAAAATTACCCTAATCCATTAAAGTGATTATAGGGTAATTATACGTATGAGGCTCAAAGACATTGTCCATTTTGGTAAATCTACTTTTAAAAAATCCTATACCTGTTACACCACGACAATTGAATCGATTACTCTAGATGGGGAAAACACTTTCTTCCTCGTTTAGCATTGAATATATAGAGACTAGATTTGTCCATTTATCTAGGGCTGCTTTTGGTTTAGCTCCAATCTTTAAAAATCATACATTCAGAGCGAACTGGACTATTGATTTTTAATCAAAAGTCTCAATAAATCGCTGTGCAACTTTTGAAAGAGGTCGATCACGGGCCCAAAGGAGAGAAATCTTATTTAGTAGTGTACAATCATCAATCTCAATGATATCAATATTATCTAAAGGATAAATGGAAATAGTTGACTTAGGCAGGACTGCTGCTCCTATGCCCGTGGCGACAAAGGAAAATAGAATGGAAGCGTCTGGACATTCGCAAACGATGTTCGTTTTAATACCTTGTTTAACACAGGCGTTATGGAAGGCGCTGTAAGTTCCATAAGGGTTGTCCCTAACTACCATTATTAAGGGGATCTCTTCAAGATCCTTCATGCATATTGAAGTTTGATTTGGGCTCCACCCCCATTTGCTAGGAACAAATAATACGTAGGGATCTACTTGCAAAGTTCTTGATTCATAATCTACATGTAGGTCTAGAGTGGAACGAACAATCGCTAGTTCTACCATTCTCTCTTTTACATACTCTACAACTTGATAGGGATGGCCATCTAAAATGCGAAAAGTAACGAGCGGATATTGATCTAGGAAAGATTGAATTCTATGTGGAAGATATGTAACCGCGCAAGTCTTGGCTGTACCGATTGGAAGACATCCCCGTAGACCCTCACCGGTTTCTTTGACTTCGGTTAAAGTATTATCAATTTGATGTAAAATACTAATTGCTCGCTTGTATAGTAAATAACCGGCCTCTGTTAATTCAACACTTCGACTGTTGCGGATAAATAAATTGGTTCCTAGTTCTTCTTCCATCAACTTTAACTGTTGGCTTAAGGGAGGTTGAGCCATATTTAATTTTTTTGCAGCACGCGTAATTTGACCTTCATTCGATACAGTCACAAAATACCGTAGTTGGCGTATATCCATCCTTAATCACCTATCCATATTTTAATCGTATCGCACATCTATAAAAAAGATATTAGAAATATAGTATAAGGGATGTTAACATAAATGTAAATAATATTCAGAATATTTACAATTAAAAGTGTTTTTGAGTGCAATGGATAAACGGGATCGAAAAGGAGTGAAAATGGAGGGGATTGGGTTGTTAGTGTATTTGAATTTTATAGCCTTTTTAGTTGTCACTTGTTATACCTTATATCTATTTTTTCAAATTGTATATAGTCGATATCAGTTTGTAAAACTTGGCAAGAAACCTGCTTTTGAGCTGAATCTCAAAGCGCGGCTTAATTCTGTGTTGATTAATGGATTTGGACAAAAGAAATTGTTTAAAGATAAAAAAAGTGGTCTGATGCATTTCATTCTATTTTATGGCTTTTTTGTTATCCAAATTGGTCTAATTGAAATTATCATCAAGGGATTTATTAAGGGGTACGAGTTACCCTTAGGTGATGTGCATAAATATTTTAGTCTAATGCAAGAATGGACCACGTTTCTTATGCTGTGTGCAGTATGCTATGCATTTTATCGTCGTTATATCGAAAAATTAAAGCGCTTACAATTGGGGAGGGATAGCAAAGCAGCTATCGTCATTATTGCTTTAATCACGCTAACCTTATCCATCCTGCTAACATTGGGTTTTGAAAGTATTATGCTCGGAAAAGAGCCCAATTTTGTTTATGCACCATTTTCCGGAGCAATTACGGCTGCTTTCTCAGGATTAGGTACAACAACTGCAACTGTAATATTCTATTTGTTTTGGTGGGTGCATCTGCTCACGGTCTTATCCTTCATGGTATTTGTTCCGCAGTCGAAGCAAGCACATGAGTTGTTTGCAATGTTCAATTTGTTTTTTAAGAAAACAGTTCATGTTGGAAAATTAAAAAAGATTGATTTTGAAGACGATGAGGCAGAGGAATTCGGGGTTGGGAAAATTGAGGATTTCACCCAGCAGCAGTTGATTGACCTATATGCATGTGCTGAATGTGGGAGGTGCACTAATATGTGTCCAGCTTCGGGCACAGGAAAAACCTTGTCACCTATGGAAATTATTGTTAAAATGAGAAATCATTTGACGGAAAGGGGAGCCGCCATCACATCCAGAACACCCTGGATGCCAGCATTTGCTTTTAAAGATGCTAAAGCCAACCAATTTGCTATGAAGTCGAATGCATACTCAGAGGTAGCAACTGCAATTGAAACGCCAAATCTTATTGGGGATATCATCACTGAGGAAGAAATATGGGCTTGTACCACATGTCGCAACTGTGAAGATCAATGCCCGGTAATGAATGAACATGTAGATAAGATTATTGATATGCGACGTTTTTTAGTCATGACTGAAGGGAAGATGCCAGCTGAAGCTTCACGATATTTTCAAAATATTGAGAGACAAAACAATCCATGGGGAATTAACCGAAATGACCGTATCAAATGGCGTGAGGGAATGGAGGATGTGATTAAGACTGTTACTGAAACGTCTGAATATGATGTAATTTTCTGGGTAGGTTCTATGGGTTCGTTTGATATGCGGAGCCAAAAGATTTCCCGATCACTTGCGCGTCTTCTGCACAAGGCTGGTGTAAAATTCGCAATTCTTGGTAATGAGGAAGGGAATTCTGGAGACACGGCCAGGCGAATGGGGAATGAGTATTTATTTCAGGAACTATGCACACATAATATTGAGATTTTCGAAAAATATGATGTTAGGAAAATTGTAACGACCGACCCACACGCTTTTAACACCTTTAAAAATGAGTATCCTGAATTCGGTTTAGAAGCAGAAGTTCTTCATCATACACAACTACTGGGTGAGTTGATAAAAGAAGGAAGGTTGAAACCTATCAGGCAAGTCCAAGAGAAAATTGCCTATCATGATTCTTGTTATATAGGACGTTACAACGATATTTATGATTTTCCGAGAGCAATACTTGATGCCATCCCAGGAATAGAAATGCTAGAGCTGGAACGTAACCGAGAGGATGCTCTTTGTTGTGGAGCTGGTGGAGGAAGGATGTGGATGGAGGAGACGGAAGGAACAAGAATGAATATTGTTCGAGCAGAAATGGCACTTCGAACCAACCCTACAGTCATTGGCAGTAATTGTCCTTATTGCTTAACCATGTTCAGCGACAGTACTAAGGCTAAGGAAGTTGAGGCGTCGGTGCAAACTTTGGATATTGCTGAAATCCTTGAAAAATCAATACAATTTTAATAGAAAGATGGAAAGGTGAGGAGTTAATGGGCGATTTATACCAAAGAGAGAACTATACGAGTTCAGATGCACTACTGGAAGCACTTCAGGAAATGGGAGTATCATACTTATTTTGCAATTTAGGTAGCGATCATCCTTCTATTATAGAAGCATTAGCAATAGCAAAAGAAGAACAGAGGGAACTTCCAAAGGCTATTATTTGCCCGCATGAAAGCGTGGCTTTATCAGCAGCCCAAGGATATGCGATGAGTTCTGGACGAGCGCAAGGTGTAATTATACATACGGACGTTGGTACGCAAAATTTAGGTGGTACTGTTCACAATGCTTTTCGGTGTCGTGTCCCAGTGTTCATCTTCGCAGGAGAGACCCCGTTTACCATGGAAGGTGAGCTTTCAGGAAGTCGAAATTCGTTTGTGAATTTTCTGCAAAATGTATATGATCAGCGAGGGATAATTCGGTCTTATGTCAAATGGGAATCTGATATCAGAACAGGAAAAAACATTAAACAGCTGATATATCGAGCGATGCAGATGGCATGTAGCGATCCGGCTGGACCTGTTTATTTGACCGGGGCTAGGGAAGTGCTTGAGGAAAAGGTTAAAAAACTACCTGATTCTTCTTCTCAATGGAAATTAATTGAACCTGCTTCAGTACCCCTTTCCGGGATTCGGGAAATTATTAGTGTTTTAGCAGAATCTAGTAATCCTCTTATTATTACTTCATATCTAGGAAGGAATAAGAAAGCAGTAGCAAAATTAGTGGAATTTTGTGAAGCACTGGCCATACCACTTGTGGAGCAAAATCCGTCCTATATGAATTTTCCGAGAGATCATCATCTGCACCAAGGATACAATCCAAATGTTTTTATTCAGGAAGCTGATGTTATCATTGCCTTGGATACGGATGTTCCTTGGTTATCCACACAAGTTCAACCCAAGGAAGACTGTAAAGTTTATTACCTTGATATAGATCCAATTAAGGAAGAAATACCTCTTTGGCATATACCTGCATTAAAGAATTATCGGGTCGATGTTTATGAATCCCTAAATCAGCTGAATGATTATCTCAAACATGTGAATTTGAAAAAAGAATTAATTCAGGAAAGATTAAACCGTTTAACTGAGCATCATGAGAAGCAACGTAAAGCATGGAAGCAACTGGAATATTATGAAAGCGCAATCATTACACCTGAATGGTTGTTGGCTTGCTTAAGAAATGTAATTGATGAAGACACTATCATTTTGGATGAATCGATTACAAATACGTTGGCAGTAACGAAGCACTTGCCTCGTTCAAAGCCAGGTACCTATTTTGGAAGTGGAGGTACGTCCTTGGGATGGAATGGGGGTGCTGCAATTGGAATGAAACTAGCAGAGCCGACAGAAACTGTAGTGTCCTTATCAGGTGACGGTTCCTATCTTTTCAGTATACCGTCTTCTGTCCATTGGATGTCACGTCGATACCAAGCTCCTTTTTTAACAGTGATTTTTAACAATGAAGGCTGGAATGCAACGAAAATGAATCTATTAAAACGCTATCCAGAAGGCACAGCTAAGCAAACGGATCGATACTGGGTAAATTTTGATCAATCGGCAGATTTGGCGAAAATTGCCGAGGCTTCAGGAGGTAGCTATGCCAGAACAGTGTGGAATCCCCAAGAGCTGCAGGATGTGTTGTGTCAAGCTATCAGTGAAGTGAAAAATGGAAGGTCTGCTGTTGTAGATGTACGCTTGGCTAAAATTTCACATCAAGTAGATTAATTTCAGTATTAGGAGAAGAGAGAACTAAACTTGTTGTTGGTTTTGGATATTCATATTTATTGAGGAGGTCGTTGGTTAATGAAAAAAATGATGGTAGGATTGTTACTTTTACTAATTACTTTAAGTGGTTGCGGCAAGAACTCTTCACTTGCTGGAGATAGCAAGGCCGCACTCGATTATCCCAAAAAAACGATCGAAATCATCGTGCCATTTTCACCTGGTGGTGCAACTGATGTGGGGGCTCGAATATTAGAAAAATATCTGCCAAAGCATATGCCTAATGCTCAATTCGTGGTTGTCAACAAGCCAGGAGGAAGCGGAACCATTGCAATTACAGATTTGTATGCTTCCAAGCCTGATGGATACACTCTTGCATTGTCCACTCACCGTGCAATCGCTGTGGCCCCTCTATATGGAAAAACAAAATATTCGCATGACAGCTTTCAGCCGGTAGCCAAAGTTTTTGGCAACCAGCAAATTATGGTGGTTAAAGGGGATGCCCCTTGGGACAATTTCGAGGATTGGTTAGATTACGTGGAAAAGAACCCAGGGAAATTCTCATATGGAGTAAGCGGAGGAATTGGTTCAGGTGCTCATCTGCCAATGGCAGAACTTGAAATGATGGAAGATCTTGAAGCTAAACCAGTGCCGTTTGAAGGTACACCTCCTGCGATAACTGGAGTGTTAGGAGGACATGTCCAGGGAGCCGTACTACAGCCGAGCGATGTTTTACCTATGATTGAATCTGGAGAATTAAAGGCCATTTTTAATGCAGGGAGTGAACCTGTTCCTTATTTACCAGATATTCCATTATTAAAAGATAAAGGATTTGATATTACGTTTGATTCTAATACTTCTTTAGTAGCACCGAAAGACACACCGAAAGAGATTGTGTCCATGCTTGAGGAAGCAATAGAAAAAACTATGAAGGATCCGGAGGTTATTGAAGCATTCAAGAAAGCTAGCCTTCAGGTTCAATTTCATAATGGTGAATATGTACAAAAAGAACTTAACGATGAGAATGGAAAATCATCAAAAATATTGAAGAAGCTGAACCTGATTAAATAACTTGCACATTGAACAATCAATCGGGCATCAATGTTAAAGCCCAGCATGTCAGCAAAATTATTCATACTATTTATATTAAAGTTATTATTTTTTCTCCTTTTTGCTAGTCATGATATTGACTGTGCCGATATGAGATTTGTCAATAATAAAGCGGTTTAGGTGGTGATGGAAGGTGACTTTTTATACTAGGCACAAGAAATGGATAGTAGAGCTAACTTTCAAAACTTATTTATAAGGGGGATGTGAATGAGAAAATTGTGGTTGGGTTCTTGTATTGCTCTAATACTAATTAGTGTTGGTTGCTCCAATTTGAATTCCAGACAGACATCAAATGATGAATCTGTAAAAGGGGCAGCAAACATCGATTATCCGAAGAAGCCGATTGAGATTCTCGTTCCATATGCAGCGGGCGGTTCGACCGATATTGGTGCAAGGATTATTAGTGAATACTTACCGAAATATTTACCAGAGGCAGAGCTTGTTGTTGTGAACAAGCCCGGTGGGGGAGGAACAATCGGCATTACTGATTTATATAAATCAAATCCGGATGGCCATAAAATAGCGATGACAACGCACCGTGTAGTTACGTTACAACCTCTTTATGGAAAAACTATTTATCAGCATGATAGCTTCCAGCCAATTGCGAATGTTTTTAGTAACCAACAATTAGTAGTTGTAAAAGCGGATGCACCGTGGAAGACATTTGAGGACTGGCTAGATTATGTACAAAGTAATCCGGGTCAATTTACGTATGGGATAAGTGCAGGAATTGGTTCTGGTGCGCACTTACCAATGGCTGATTTAGAAATGAATGCGGACCTTACTATGGAGCCTGTGGCATTCGATGGTACGGCTCCGGCCATTTCAGCATTGCTTGGAGGACATGTTCAAAGCATCGTTGCACAGCCAATTGATGTAAAGGGGTATTTAGAGTCTGGTGAACTTCGAGCGCTTTTCAATATTGGTAGTACTCCTGTGCCGTACTCAGAGGATACGCCAATTTTAAAGGAAAAAGGCTTTGACATTGTGTACGACAGTCATACCATCTTGATTGCACAGAAAGATGTACCAGCTGGAATTATTCGAAAATTACAAAGTGCAGTACAAAAGACGTTAAATGATCCAGATGCTATAGCTCAATTCGAGAAGGTGAATATCCAAGTTAATTATCAATCTGCTGAATTTGTTCAAGAAGAATTAAATAAAGAGAATGAAAGATTGAAAGAGGTTCTTGAAAATATTGGATTAATCAAATAAAAATACTGGAGGGCAACTATATGGATTTTTTTGAAAAAGTAGTTATTATTACGGGTGCGGGTTCAGGTATTGGCAGAGCAGCAGCACGTCAATTTTCTAAGCGTGGAGCAAAAGTGGTTGTAGCTGATATCAATGAACAAGCAGCCCTTGAGACTGCAGAATTGATTCAGGCTAATAACGGGCAAGCTGCTGCCTTCAGATGTAATATTATGAATAAAAATGAAGCAAATGCTATGGTTGATTTTGCTATTAGCACATTTGATGCTGTAGATATTTTGGTTAATAATGCAGGAATTGGCGTGAAGGCAAGAAATTCTGAAGAAACAAGTGAGGAAGAGTTGGATCGTCTGATCGGTGTTAACCTGAAGGGGGTATATTTTGGTTGTCAAGCTGTCATTCCTTATATGAAAAAGAAAGGGACTGGCGTCATTATTAATACGGCTTCAGCCAGCGGCTTGAGACCGCGTTCCGGCAATGCCATGTATTCGGCAACCAAAGGTGCGGTTATTACATTAACCAAAGCCCTAGCGATTGAATTGGCTCCTTTCGGTATTCGGGTAACCGGGGTTAATCCAGTGGCTGTTGAAACGAATGTATTAACCCAATTGATGGGAGAGAAAGGTACAGAATCGCACCGCATCCGTAGTGAGAGAATGATCAATTCAATTCCACTCGGCAAGCTTGCATCACCTGATGATATTGCGAATGCAATGGTCTTTTTAGCCTCCGAAGCAGCATCTATGGTAACCGGTAGCTTCATTGATGTAGACGGAGGAAGAGGTATATAGTTGTCTAATATAGTTATGGAGGTTAACTACAATGAAATTATTAAAATTATATATTAACGGTGAATGGAAAGATTCTGCTTCTGGTGAAATGTTCGAATCGATCAACCCGGAAACGTTGCAAGCTGTAGCTAAAGTACCTCGGGGTAAAAAAGAGGATATTGATATTGCTGTAAGGGCTGCACGGAGTGCTTTTGAATCAGCAGAGTGGAGTGACATGTTACCGGCAAAGCGAGGCCGCATTTTGCTACAACTGGCGCAAATCATCAGAAATAATAAGAATGAACTCGCGGATTTGGAAGTATTGGATACAGGTCGTCCATTAACGATAGCTCAATCTGGTGTAGAGCTTGCTGCCCGGTACTTTGAATATTATGGCGGTGTAGCAGATAAGATACTAGGTGAAACGATACCCGTTCGCCATGATTTTCTGGATTATACGATTCGAGAACCGGTAGGTGTTACGGCTCATATTGTTCCGTGGAATTATCCAACGCAAATGACCGCACGAAGTGTTGCTCCTGCTTTGGCTGCCGGAAATACTGTAATAATTAAGCCAGCAGAAGATACACCGATGACGACATTAAAATTGGCAGAGCTTGCGGAATTGGCAGGTGTACCCAAAGGCGTTTTCAATGTAGTAACAGGCTTTGGATATGAAGCAGGAGCAGCCCTAGCTTCGCATTCGGACATAAATCATATTACATTTACCGGGTCTGTTGAAACCGGTTCTAATGTGATGCGTAGTGCGTCAGATAACATTGTTACATTAACACTAGAACTGGGCGGGAAATCTCCACAAATCATCTTTGCAGATGCCGATTTGGAGGATGCTGCCCGAAATGTTGTGCGCTCCATTACCCGCAATGCCGGTCAAACCTGTGCGGCAGGATCCAGATTGCTAGTTGAAAAGAGTATTCATGAACAATTCGTTCAGCTTGTTAAGTCGTTGATGGATAAATTAACCTATGGAACTTCTTATGATAATCCGGATTTATCCCCGGTTATTTCAGAAAAGCAAATCAATCGAATAGAACATTATATCGATTTGGCGGTACAAGAGGGATCTCATATTGTAAGAGGTGGTAAACGGAAAGAAGAAGGAAAGTTGATTTTTGAACCAACAATAATTGATCATTTGCCGAAGACGAGCCCCTTGTTGGTAGAGGAGATATTTGGTCCGGTACTGGTTGTGCAACCATTTGATAGTTTGGAAGATGCACTCGAGATTGCCAACAATACACCTTATGGATTAGCGGCCTATATCCATACGAAAAACGTCCATAAGGCTCATTGGTTGGCTAGAAAAATACGTGCAGGACAAATCTTTATTAACAGTACCGGAGTACCTGAGGGTGGAGCAGAGCTACCGTTCGGTGGTGTTGGGAAAAGCGGTTATGGAAGGGAAAAGGGAATGGAAGCTTTAAAACACTACACTCAGCTAAAAAATGTGACATTGAAAATTAACTCGTAAACCTAGGAGGAACTTTATGAGGACTGTTGATGTATCGGTAGTTATCAATGAAAGCAAATTTTCCCGTTATCACTACCTATTAGTATTCTGGTGTTCTATACTAGTCTTTTTTGATGGAATAGAGCTGGGACTAATTGGTGCAATTTCGACTTCAGTAATGGAGGAATGGTCTTTAAATTCAGTTCAACTTGGCGCTTTATCAAGTTATACAGCATTTGGGATGATTCTTGGAGGATTACTATTTGGACCTTTAGGAGATCGAGTGAGTCGGAAATATATTATTATAACAAGTACTTTTCTGTACAGCTTTTTTACTCTTATGGGTGCATTCTCTCAAGGGATTATTGATTTTAGTATATATCGTTTTATAGCAGGAATTGGTATGGGAGGAGTTGTTCCGACAACTTTGGGTTTACTATCTGATATTTCTCCACTTAAAAATCGTTCATTCTCACTTACAATTGCCACTGCTTCTATTGGATTGGGATCTATGGTTGCAAGTCTTTTAGCTATTTTCTTGCTTCCTGAATTTGGATGGAGATCGCTGTTTTTTGTAGGTTCTGTACCGATTTTATTATTGCCCTTCCTTATAAAAAAATTGCCAGAATCACCTATTATTCTTTTTAAGAAACAAAAATTTGAAGAATTATCAAATACATTAAACGATATTGAAAATATAAAGACCTATACTGCCGAAGATAAATATTATGTCGAATTGACACCCCAAACTAAGGTTCCTTATACAGCATTATTTCAAAATAAGAGATCATTTGATACACTGCTCATTTGGTTAACATGTATATGTTCTTATATAGTATCGTTTGGCTTAACTGCATGGCTACCAAATTTAATGGTAAGAGCAGGCTATCCATTAACTTCAAGTTTGTTATTTTCAGTTGTACTAGGATTAGGAGCATTGATTGGTAGCTTAACAGGGGGGAAAATAGCGGAAAGAATCGGCTTGAAAAAAGTAGTAGTATTCTCCTTTATACTAGGAGGAATATCCCTATGTTTACTTAGTATAAACGTTAGTAGCACAGTGTTTTTATATTCTATCTTTTTTATTATTGGTTGCGGAACAACAGGATCGACAAATTTACTACTAGCTTTTTGCTCCCAGTTTTATCCGTCAGAAATTCGTTCAACAGGAATAGCATCAGCAAACATAATGGGAAGAGTAGGCTCATTAACTGGCCCGTTCTTTGGGGGAATTATTATATCACTAAATTTTTCTACCTTAACAAGCTTTGCGGCATTTGGAATTGTTGTTTTGATTGCTGCTTTATCACTTTCTGCGGTTAGGGCTCCGAAAGAAAGTTCACAGGTTAATTCTGTTGATACTAGTACAATCAAAACGAATTAAATATCGGAATATTTTGTAAATCGAAACAAGATCAACCTGTTTATAGCTTTTCTTTTTTTAGACTGTCGTATTTTTTAAGTAAGGTTGATGTAATTGATGAAAAAAGTATTGCAAACAAACACTAATCAAAGATGTATCCTACGTATTAAAAAAATTTCATATATGGAGGGGACAAACTTGGAAATGGATTTAAAAACATTCCTAATAGAGGTACTTCAGATTCCTGAAGAAGAATTGTTACTTGGACTTGATCCGGCCTTTATTTTTACCTTAGAGGAGGATGAGTTACTTGAATGATATTTTTTTCAAAAGCATTGATGAAGTTTCGCTCTTGATCAGAAAAGGGGAATTGAGTCCAGTAGAATTAGCAAAACAGACTTTACAAAGAATCAAGAAGATTGATTCAAAGGTTAATGCATTTATTCGAGTACTAGAAGAAGATGCTCTGAAGCAAGCAGTAGTTTTAGAAGATGAATTAAGTAAGAAAGTCTATCGCGGACCGCTGCATGGTATTCCAATTGCTATTAAAGATATCTTTGAGACTAAAGGTCAGGTGACAACAGCAGGATCTAAGTTGTTTGCTGATTGGATTCCTGATAAGGATGCGACTGTCATTCGGAAGCTTAAAGACGCAGGGGCTTTAATTATAGGTAAGACAAATATGCATGAATTTTCGAGTGGTGGAACAAATGAAAATCCTCACTTCGGACCTACAAGAAATCCGTGGGATTTACGTAAAATACCAGGCGGGTCAAGTGGAGGTTCTTCTGCTGCAGTAGCTTCGGGTATGTGTTTTGGTACATTGGGTTCAGATATGGGTGGATCTATCCGTCTTCCAGCGTCGCATTGTGGAATTGTCGGAATCAAACCTACATATGGAAGAGTGAGTCGTTATGGAACCTGGCCTTTTAGTTTCTCGGCCGATCATATTGGAACAATGGCTCGGACCGTTAAAGACGCCGCATTGTTATTGCAAGCAATAGCAGGATATGACATGAATGACCCAACAACATCCAAAATGTCGGTTGATGTTACTCCAGAGATTGTTCCTCAACATCTTCGTGGAGTTGTTGTAGGGGTGTGCAAAGAGTATTTTTTTGAAAACTTACATCCGGAAGTACAACGACATGTAGAACTGGCGATTTTGAGATTGCAAAAAATGGGAGCTGAAATCCGAGAAGTATCAATTCCCTCCATTCGATTGGCACTCCCACATTTTGTTAACATGATTCGAACTGAATGGTATGCCGTTCATAAGCCGATTCTTAAAAAATATGCAGAGGCCTATGGGGAGGATCTGCAAAGTAGGTTTCCAGCGGCACAAAATATTTCTGCACAGCAGTATTGGGATGCACATAGGTTTCGTAAGGAATTTATAAGAGAATTTAAGGAGAAAACGAAATCTATCGATGTTTTAGTTTCTCCTACCATTTCAAATCCGCCTTTTGATATTGGCTCAATGACCATAGAAGAAAAAGAAAAAATCTTTGGTTGGTTTAAAACGCATATTTTTAACTTTACTGGTTTTCCAGCATTGTCAATACCTTGCGGGTTTTATTCTGATGGATTGCCCATAGGTTTACAGGTCATGGGTAAACCATTTATGGAAAAAGCACTGCTTACCATTGCTGCCAGTTATGAGCAGTTTGAACCTTGTTACAAACAATTAAGTTTGAATAAAGCATATATGAATTAATCGTATTGCATGAATTTTAAGTGAATTTGATTTTGACATTGTCTCTAGATCATGAAAGCTAGAGATTGTATCTCCAAGAGTGATTCTACATACTATTTCATTTCAGGCAGTTGAAAATAGATGAAAGGAGATGAATTAAAAATGAATAACATTAAGCCGGGGATTTGGGCAGGGTCAATTATTTTTGCAGTATCTCTATTTATGTTTATAGTGTCATTTCAATATTCGTATCTTAGCGCTATAGGACCAGGACCTGGATTTTTTCCGGTTTGGATAAGTGGAATACTTATCATTTTATCCATTTTGTATATTTATGAATCGATGAAAGGTAAAAATGAAAGCACAGAGGTCTGGCCAACAGGAGGTTCATTCAAGGGAATTTTGTTTATTATGATGAGTCTATTCCTGTTTGTTCTATTGTTCTCGTTATTTGGTTTCATTATTGCAGGGGTATTATTTATGTATCTTCTATTCTATAAAGGATATAAATGGTACATTAACTTATCCATGTCCGTTGGGATAACCTTCTTAATCTATTGGATGTTTAATTATTTATTAGATGTTCATTTACCTGCATATGGGATTCTATTTTAAAGGGGGGAAGGATTAATGGAATCATTATCACTGCTTTTACAAGGGTTTGAAACGGCCTTCACATGGTCGAATCTTCTTTATTGCTTTATTGGTGTAACGCTTGGGATGTTCATAGGTGTACTTCCTGGTCTTGGGCCCGTTTCCGGCACTTCACTTCTTATTCCTCTTACCTTTGGAATGGAGCCGGTATCAGCCATAATTATGCTGTCTGGAATCTTTTACGGGTCGATGTACGGTGGAACCATTACCTCAGTTTTAGTTAACGTGCCGGGAGAGGCTGCATCTGTCATTACGTGTATAGATGGTTATGAGTTAACGAAGCAGGGGCGTGCGGGTGCCGCTCTGGGAGTGGCAGCTATCGGTTCGTTTATTGGTGGTATTGTAGCCGTAACTGCTCTAACTTTTGTGGGACCAATTCTATCAAATTTTGCACTTAAGTTTGGTCCTCCCGAGTTCTTTTCTATCATGTTGCTAGGGGTTTTGTTGATCATCGCATTAATGGGGAAATCATTGGTTAGGGGGTTAATTGCCGCATTTGCTGGATTGTTGTTAGCTATGGTGGGACAAGACATGGTATCAGGGGAATTCCGTTTTACGTTCAACTCCATCGAATTGATGGACGGTATTGATTTTGCAGTAATGGCAATGGGGTTGTTTGGTATTTCTGAAATCTTACTGAATATAGAAAAACCCCGGGAAATCAAAAAGGCAGAAAAAGTCAGAGGTTTTCTTCCAAGACGGAAAGAGTTGGGCCCGACACTAAAGTCCGTTGGAAGGGGGACAGGCATAGGTATGATATTGGGTGTCATCCCTGGAGCAAACTCGATTATTGCCTCGTCATTCTCTTATATACTTGAGAAGAAGTTTGCAAAAGATCCCTCCCGCTTTGGGAAAGGAGCCATTGAGGGAGTTGCTGGTCCTGAAACGGCAAATAATGCGCATAGCGGGGCGGCACTAATTCCTTTATTTACCCTAGGACTTCCCAGTTCACCTACAATGGCGGTGATGTTAGGAGCATTCATCATGCATGGATTAACACCAGGTCCGGCATTATTTAACGAAAACCCAGATTTTATTTGGGGTCTTATTGCAAGTATGTTTATCGGGAATGTTTTGTTGCTGATTATGAACATTCCTTTAGTGAATGTCTGGGCAAAAATTGCTATGATTCCAAACAAATTATTATTTCCAATCATCTTGATGGTTGTTTTGGTTGGAACTTATAGTCTGAATGGAAGTCTATGGGATGTTACGATGATGCTGATCTTTGGAATGATTGGCTATATTCTAAAAAAATTAGATATACCAATGGCTGTCTTAATTGTTACATTCATATTAGGCTCGCAACTGGAGTCCTCCCTATTACAATCTCTTTCAATTTCCGAGGAAGGTTTCCTGATCTTGTTTAAGCGTCCTATATCAGCGACAATAATCAGTATTGCTTTACTTATTTTCGTACTTAGCATATATAGCGGAGTGAAAAATATGCGTGGAAAATTAGCTGATGATGTTGAAGTGTAATAGACGCAACTGATACCAAATGGCAGAAGTGGAGGGATTCCATATGAAGGTGAACTTATTAATAAACAATGAAGAAATTGCGACAGAACATTATTCGGACGCCAAGGATCCGGGCAGACTGAATGAAACCGTTGGGTATATTGCAAAAGGAAATGCTAACCATGTGGATCTTGCTGTCCAAGCTGCACATGGAGCTTTCCTATCTTGGAGGCATGTGCCACTAGAGAAAAGAATTTCTTTGTTGTTGAAATCAGCCAATGAAATTGAAAAGGAAGCCGCCTCTATTGCCTATGTAACAGCTAAGGAAAATGGTATCCTACTTGGCAGAACGATTGATGAAATCAAATTAGGATTAATGGATATAAGAAACTTAGCTGATTTGGCAATCATCGCTTTTGAGCAGCGGGTTATCGAAGATGACAGTGGCTGGGTTCAGGTAGCAAAAAAACCTATGGGGGTTATAGCTTGTATTGTTCCGTGGAACGCTCCCCTTATTTTGACTTTACAAAAAATAGTACCGATTTTAATTGCAGGCAATACGGTTGTCGTAAAACCATCACCAACGGCATCTATGGGTGTAAAATTATTATTGGAAACTATGGCGAGATTTTTTCCACCAGGAGTTATAAATATAGTTCTTGGTGAAGGCGAGGTAGGAAGTGCTTTAACCACACATCCTCTTGTACGCAAAATTTCATTTACGGGTGGAGGTGATACCGCTGTCACGGTAATGAAAGCGGCAGCGGATTCACTTAAAGGTATACATTTTGAATTAGGAGGTAATGATCCTGCCATTGTATTAGATGATGCAAATTTAGAAGAAGTTACCCCAAAAATTGTAGAAGCTGCTTTCAGAAGAACGGGGCAATTTTGTTTTGCAATCAAGCGCGTATATATCCCAAGCCATCTGTATGATGACTTTTACGAACGGGTTTGTAAACTGACTGATTCCTTTCAAATAGGCCATCAATTAAACGAAGAAGCAACCATGGGTCCTGTCAATAACAAACTTCAGCATCGAAGGATAAATGCATTGATTGAACAGCTGGAAAACAGCGGTGCAAATTTTGTCAAGCTGGGCAAGCGGTTGGAATCTGAAAATTGGGATAATGGATATTATATTCAGCCGGTCGTTGTTCGGGATGTTGATCCAAATGCCGATATTGTTGCCTGTGAACAATTTGGTCCTGTACTGCCCATAATACCATATCGTACAGAAGAGGAAGTAATTCGTTATGCCAATGATTCAGAATTTGGATTGGGTTCTTCAATATGGTCATCGGATTTTGAACATGCGTTGCGACTTGCTGATGAGGTTGAAGCAGGGATGACCTTCATTAACGGACACGGACAAACTCCCCTGGGTTCAAAGTATCTCCCATTTGGCGGTATTAAACAAAGCGGAATTGGCAGGGAGAAGTCCATTGAGGTGTTTGATGAATTTATTGAATACCATGGAATCAATTATCATAAGTAAGAAGTGCCAATGACTTCCCGAATTTTGGGGAGTCCTTTTTTATCCTAGAATTCATTTACCTTGGTGGTGAAGAGGTTGAATTTTTACATTATTATTCTTATGAATACGATACTTATCTCCACAATTACTGGGATAAAGCCTGTTGTTTCTTTATATTCCTATTCAATTGGATATTCTCCTCAAGAAATTAGCATGATCATTGCAGCTTCAGCTTTCTTCCCAGCTTTGTTAGCGTTTCGAATGGGGAAAATGATTGATCATTTTGGAACTAGGCCAATGATCATACTCGGTAATGTTATGCTAATTGTTGCTCTATGGTTAAGCATAATGTCTCCTTCTTTAATCATTTTTTTGGTTCAGCAGTCCATGGTCGGTATAGCTTCTACTTGTATAATGCTTTGTCTGCAAAAGCGAGTTGGAGGTATAGGAGGAAAAATCGATCAGATCGTGGCTAACTATAGTCTATCGGGATCGATGGGAGCTATGATTGGACCTGTAGTGAGCTCTTATATTTACGATGTTTATGGGTATCAATCCTGTGTTTGGTTTAATATTTCCATCATTAGTTTCGCTTTGGTCAGCGAGTTAGGGATGAGAAATGCAGATGGTGAGAACCAATCAACATTTAAGGACAACCAAGAGGTTGAATTGGTAAAAAGAGAATCCATCTGGTCGCTCATGCGTAATCGTGATTTGCGAAATGCGATTTTAATCGGAGCATTGCTATTCTCAAGCCGCGATTTATTTAATGTCTACTTTCCTCTTCTTGCCGAGAATATGGGCATTACTCCCACGATAACAGGAATCCTTCTCTCGGTTTGCGGACTGACCATGCTCGTTATTCGTTTTAGTCAAACTATACTCATTCGCTTCTATCGACGGATGACAATCCTTACTTGGTCGATCTATCTGACAGGCTTTATCTATCTTGTAGTCCCGTTTTCCTCTGGGGTGACATTGCTGTTTGTTTTGATTGGTCTATTAGGTGTGGGGCTTGGTCTTGGCCAACCGCTCAGTACGGCTGCAGTGTTAGAAGCAACTTTACCTGAGCGTCGCGGAGAGATATTAGGTGCTCAGATGGCAGTTAATCGCATAACACAATTTGCTATTCCTTTAATTTTTGGTGGAATAGGAGGTCTTGTTGGGGTTTCAACTATCTTCTGGGCAAGTGGATTGGTTCTTCTGATTTTTGGTTATCTTACACGTTCTGCTAGTGAGGAATCAGCAGACAAGTATAGGGGTCGCAACTTTTAAGAATGTTTTTCTTATCCCATATTTAAATCATATCGCAAGGCTATTAGATAGATATTAGTAATATATCTTATATGGTGTTAAATTCTAAATATAACAAATATTTAAAATATTATAATTTTATAACTTGGAGGAGATTATGAAAAGCTTAGTGTTACTAAAGCAAACATTTGACACAGAAGAGAAAATAGCCCTCACTAATGGAAAAGTGAGTGAAAGTAAAGTTACTTTTGTCATTAATCCTTATGATGAATATGCAGTCGAGGAGGCTGTTGCTATTAAGGAGAAACATGGTGGTGAAGTGACAGTTGTCACGATTGGTCCTTCCCGTGTAGAAAATGCTTTGCGCCATGCTTTGGCTATGGGAGCTGATAAGGGAATAATCGTGGAAGATGATGAATCGATTTGTGCTGACGAGTATACCATATCAAAAGTATTGGCTGCTATAGCAAAAAGAGAATCTTATGATCTGATTCTCGGTGGATATATGTCAGTAGATAATGGTGCAGCCCAGATAGGGCCACGCTTGGCAGAAGAAATGGGAATCGCGCAAATTACGACCATAACAAAATTAGTGGTAGAAAACGGAAATGTACTGGTGGAAAAAGACATGGAAGGAGATATCGAGACTATTGAGGTGCAATTACCTGTCCTAGTTACAGCCCAGCAAGGACTTAATGAACCCCGTTATCCATCTCTTCCTGGAATCATGAAGGCGAAGAAAAAAAAGGTGGAAAGAGTATCCTTTGCTGATCTTGGTCTGGATCTCAAAGAAATCGGGGAGAAAACAGAGATATTGGATTATTATCTGCCTCCTCAAAAAACAGCAGGAAAAATATTGGAAGGGGAATTGTCCCAACAGGTCACAGAGCTTGTGGAAGCACTAAGGTTTGAAGAGAAAGTGATTTAACTATGGTGGACGTCACAGCTTATTTTATAAGTAATAAAAAATTGAGGAGTGGACGGCATAGTGAGTAAAAATGTTTTGGTTGTAGCAGAAACAAGGGAAGGTAATTTAAGAAATGTCTCATTTGAAGCACTTGCAGCTGCCAAAAAAGTTGCTGCAGGAGGAAGAGTTACAGCTGTCTTATTTGGCAAAGGAGAAAAGGTATTTGAGGAGCAGTTGGCTCATCATGGAGCGGATCAAATATATCTATTGGCCAATGAGGAATTGAATGTGTACACCACAGATGCTTTCACTCAAGCTTTGACTCAAGTCATTAATTCAGAAAAGCCGGATGCCGTGTTGGTTGGTCATACAGCAATCGGAAGAGATTTTGCGCCGCGGGTCGCTGCTCGACTTGGACTTGGATTAATCTCAGATTGTACGGACATAGAAATCCAAGGGGATGAGATCGTATTTGTTCGTCCGATATACGCAGGAAAAGCGTTTCAAAAGAAAAGAGTAAAAGAAGGAATGATATTTGCTACTATTCGTCCGAATAATATTGAAAAAGACGAACCAGATACAAGCCGTTCGGCAGAAACAATAGATTTTAATATAGCGATTACTAATTTACGTACAATCATTAAAGATGTCGTAAAAAAGACGACAGGAAGCATCGATTTGACCGAGGCAAAAATTATCATCTCGGGAGGTCGGGGAGTCAAAAATTCAGAGGGATTCCAGCCTCTTTATGAATTAGCAAAGGTTTTGGGAGCGGCTGTAGGTGCATCCAGAGCAGCATGTGATGCTGGCTATTGCGATTATTCAATGCAGATTGGTCAGACTGGGAAAGTTGTCACACCTGATTTATACATTGCTTGCGGCATTTCAGGTGCAGTTCAACATTTAGCAGGGATGTCCAATTCCAAAATTATCGTGGCAATTAACAAAGATCCAGAAGCACCAATTTTTAAAGTGGCCGATTATGGCATCGTTGGGGATCTGTTTGAGGTAGTGCCGTTATTAACGGAAGAATTCAGCAAAGTTTCTGTTTGAAACGAAAAAGAAAGGAGGAGCGAAATTGACAAACATATTATCAGGCATTACGGTCATTGATATTACACAAAACGTTGCAGGTCCATTTTGTTCACAAATGTTAGGTGATTTAGGAGCAAAGGTTATTAAAATTGAGCGTCCAACCACGGGAGACGATACTCGCCATTGGCATCCGCCTCTATGGGGAGAGGAATCATCCACTTTTCTGGCTTTAAACCGTAATAAAAAGAGTCTTTGTATTGACCTTAATCATCCAGAGGGGCAGAAAATTGTTCACGAGCTATGCGAGAAAGCAGATATCTTTATCCATAGTTTAAAGCCAGGCAGCGAAGAAACACGTGGACTAGGCTATGAAAAGTTATCTGAGATCAATCCATCGCTCATTTATGCAGCAATCAGTGCTTTTGGGGATAAGGGAAAGATGAAAAACAAACCAGGGTATGACCCGCTCATACAAGCCTACAGCGGGATTATGGGATTGACAGGCAACCCGGGAGATGATCCTGCTCGTGTTGGTGTATCGATTGTTGACATGGCAACTGGCATGTGGTCACTGATTGGAATACTGAGTGCGCTACATCATCGCAACGAAACAGGCAAAGGATGTAAGGTGGCGAACAGTCTTCTCGAAACTGGGGTATCTTGGATTACCTTGCAACTGTCTACCTATATGGCATCAGGGAAACTTCCTAAAAAGATGGGTACAGGCATGGCAACGACAGCACCTTATGAGGCTTTTAAAGCGAAAGGGGATGAATGGGCTATTATAGCGGCAGGTAATGATCGCTTGTTCAAAAATTTGTGTATAGCAATTAAGATTCCAGAGTTGGTTGATGATCCAAGATTCGAAACAAATTCAGCAAGGGTGCAAAATCGTCAAGAGCTTCATAGGATCATAGAAGAAGTTACTTTGGGCTACGAGTTGGAAGATCTTGTACGTCTAATGGAAGATTTCAATGTACCTAGTTCACCAATTAATACATTAGATCGTGTCTTAGAAGACGAACAAGTGAATGCACTAGATTTGATTAAATCAATCGAAGGCTTTAGGGTTCCAGATTTCAGAATTGTCGATCTTCCATTCAGAATCAATGAAGAACGGGGGGATCTGCAGTCGTTACCGCCTTTACTAGGTCAGCATACAGAAGAGATTCTCACAACGCTTAATTATTCGAAGGAAGAAATGGAAGAATTAAAGAGTAAAAGTATCGTAGGTTAAAGGAGCTAAAAGCATGGGATTGCCACAAAGTGTCGCATTATATGAGGTAGGTCCTCGGGAAGGTTTTCAATCGGAAGACAAACAGATTACTACAGAAGATAAGATTAAACTTATTAATGCACTTAATCAGACCGGGCTTACAAGTATTGAGGTTACATCGTTTGTCAGTCCGAAATGGGTACCGCAAATGGCAGATGCCGAATCTTTGCTTGCTAGTATTGAGCGAGTTCAGGGAGTGTCCTATCGTGCCGCTTACTTGAATCTAAAAGGATTGGAAAGAGCGTTGCAAAATAATGTTACCTTGGATGGAAACTTAGTTTTATCAGCAAGTGATACCTTTTCCAAGAGGAATATGAATAAATCAACAAACGAAATGTTGAATGCGCTTACAAATTGGATTGAAGCTTATCAAAAAGCGGAGATACCGGTAAAGCAGATGGGATTTATGGCGTCCTTTGGATGCAACTTTGAAGGATATATCTATTTAGATCATTTGCTCAGTCTTATGGGCAAAGTGATGGCTTTAGCTGAATCACACGGCGAGCGAATTCAGAAGGTGAAGCTAGCGGATACGATGGGTTGGGCTAATCCGGAACAGATCAAGCAAACAATCAGCGCTATTCAAGATAAGTGGCCAGAACTCACTATTCATCTACATTTGCATGATACTCGCGGTCTCGGTCTAGCAAATGTCTATGCAGCACTCCAAGAGGGGGTGTGGGAATTTGATACAGCGATTGCAGGACTCGGAGGATGTCCATTTGCCGCCGTGAAAGGAGCTCCCGGCAATATTTCCACTGAGGATGTCGCGTTTATGTGTGAAGAAATGGGCATCGATACGGGACTGGATTTAGAACTTTTAGTCAAATGCGCAAAAATGAGTGAGCATTTAGTCGGTCGAGAGCTGCCTGGTCATCTCTCAAAAGGTGGGGTGCTCTCAGGTATTAGACCGCATCCATGGAAGCAGGCACAAGGCTTATTGAAGGATTAATAATAAATGAAATATACAATATGGAGGGTTTAAAGTATGGATTTTGAATTTACAGACTTTCAAAATGATATTCGAATGGGTGTAAGGGGAGTTTGTTCTAAGTTTGATTTAGATTACTGGAGGAAATCTCATGAGGAAGGTACATATCCAGTAGAATTTGTAACAGCGATGAGCGAAGCTGGATGGTTAGGGGCACTTATTCCAGAAGAGTATGGGGGCTCAGGTCTTGGTTTTACGGAAGGAGCAATTATATTGGAAGAAATTAATCGTTCCGGAGGCAATGCCAATCAGGTCCATGCTCAAATGTACACGTTGGGGGCGGTTCTTAGACACGGCACGGAGGAACAAAAACGCAAATATTTGCCGCAAATTGCTGAAGGTTCTTTGAGATTGCAGACATTTGCTGTAACGGAACCGGATGCAGGTACGGATACGACGAAAATCAAAACGTCTGCTGTGAAAAAGGGTGACCGCTATATCATTAACGGGCAAAAAATATTTATCTCCCGTTTTAACAATACGGATTTAATGCTACTTCTCGCGCGTACAACACCACTAGAACAAGTGCAAAAGAAAACTCACGGTATTAGCTTGTTCCTGATTGATTTAAGAGAAATCAAGGATGGCCTTGAAGCGACAAAGATTTCGACCATGCTTGGTGGTGATACGAGTCAATTGTTTTTCAACGATCTTGAAGTATCTGAAGATTGTCTTATTGGTGAAGAAGGCAGAGGACTATACTGTGTGATGGACGGTATGGTCGCAGAAAGGATTCTTGTATCAGGCTCTGCGCTGGGAAACGGTAAGTGGTTTATTGATCAAGCGGTCAGATATGCGAAGGAGCGAATTGTATTTAATCGCCCAATTGGTCAAAATCAGGGGATACAATTCCCAATTGCAAAGGCCTATATAGAACTTCAGGCTGCAGAAGCTCTGATGTATAAGGCTTCTACGAAGTTTGACAATAATCAGCCTGCTGGTGCAGAAGCAAACATGGCAAAATATCTTTGCTCTGAAGCTGCTTATGATGCAGCAGAAGCTTGTATGCAAACGCATGGCGGTTATGCAGCAGCCAATGAATACCATATAAATCGCAAGTGGATGCAAGCGAGAATGATGAAAATTGCGCCGATATCTTCCAATTTAATCTTAAGCTATGTTGGCCAACATGTTCTGGAATTGCCAAGATCGTACTAAGCAAGTTTTTCAAAGGAGGAATGTACTATGGAGATGGTAAGACAGTCATCCTACGAAATGCTGAAAGTTGAATTTAAAGGGAGTAACAAGGAAATCATGCTTGTCATCCTCAATCGGCCTGAAGTGATGAATGCAATGAACACAAAGATGCTGGAGGAGCGCCTTACACTGTTCCGTGAACAGGCATACAATGAGGATTTGCGGTGTGTAATCATAACTGGTGCTGGCGATAGAGCTTTCAGCGCTGGGGGAGATTTAAAAGAACGTAACGGAATGAACGATAATACATGGAGGCGTCAGCATCACATCATTGAAGATTTAGTACTGTTGACTCGGGATTTTCCGGTTCCTGTCATTGCTGCAGTCGAAGGTTATGCTCTTGCTGGCGGATGTGAAATGGCATTGTCAGCGGATTTTATTATAGCATCAGAAACAGCCCAATTTGGGTTATCGGAAGCACTTAGGGGAATCTTGCCGGGAGGCGGTGGTTTGCAAAATCTGACACGGGCAATCGGGGTCAGAAGAGCCAAGGAACTAATCTATACAGGGAGAAGAATTGATGCGCAGTTAGCGTATGAATGGGGGATGGTAAACCGAGTAGTTCCAAAAGGAAAGGCGTTGGATACAGCTTTAGAATTAGCAGTAACGATAACCGCTAGTGCACCAATGGCAGTAAGGGCGGCGAAAACTTCGATTAACAGAGGTTCGGAAACTGATTACAATACCGCCTATGCTTTGGATATTGCCACATATAACCAACTGGTATCTTCTGAAGATCGTTTAGAGGGAGTGGCAGCTTTTAATGAAAAGCGTAAACCAGATTGGAAAAATCGATAGCATGTTTATGATAAGGCTCGTGACCTTTATTACTGAAACAAACTATCAGAACCTTCCTCAGGAGGTGGTGTTAACAGCGAAACAAGCAATTCTAGATACGATTGGGGTTGCGTTAGCCGGATGGAATGAACCTGCTGTAGAAATAGCCAAAAAGGTATATGCTTCGCAGGTAAATGAACATGGAGGCGTCTCTTCTCTTTGGGGGGATTCACTAAAGGTAGAATGTGATAAAGCAGCCATTATTAATGGAACAGCTTCGCATGTTTTAGATTATGATGATGCTTCCTCTGGCGTCGTTATCCATCCAAGCGCACCAATCCTTTCAGCAGTAATCCCTTTAGCCGAAAAAATTGGAGCCACAGGTAAAGAGGTCATCACTGCCTATGCTGTTGGAACAGAAGTGATGGTCCGTATTGGTCAGGTAATGGGAATAAGACATTATATTCTTGGTTGGCATGCGACTGATACATTAGGCACCCTAGGGGCATCTGCTGCTTGTTCCTACTTGTTGCATCTTAATGCAGAACAATGTGCGAATGCAATTGCTATCGCAGCATCAATGGCTGGTGGATTGCGGAAAAATTTTGGTTCTATGACCAAACCCCTCCATGTGGGATTATCGGCATCCCATGGCATTCAGGCGGCAGAGCTTGCCAAATGTGATTTTACAGGGAACATCGAAATTTTTGGAGAACATGGCTTTTTCACAGCGTTTAGCGGAGGAGCTGAACAACAAGAGCTCGATTATGCGATAAACGCCATCCGATTTGGCGAACCTTTTGATATCTTAACAGGACTGTCAGTTAAGAAGTTTCCTTGTTGCTTTGGGACACACCGTTTTATCCAAGGAACACTGGATCTTAGAGAGGAGCATCATTTGCATCTTGAAGATATTCAAGAAATTGTGCTACGAGCACAATCGAGAAGCTTCTTACCGCTTGTGCATTCCCGTCCAGTGACAGGGCTACAGGGAAAGTTCAGTGCCGAATATACCGTCCTTGCAGCCATAAACGATGGGGATATCGGGTTGAGTAGCTTTGAAGATGAGAAAGTGCAACGTAGAAAAATTCAGGAGTTACTGCCATCAGTTAAATTATTGGAATTGCAAGAAACAATCCAGGACAAGCAAAGCAACAAGTTATTGCCGATAGAAATCCAAATCAGGACAAAGAGCGGTAAGACATTTGATAAAACAGTCTTACATGCTCCGGGATCTCTAGAGAAACCCCTAAATGAAAAAGAGTATCGCGAAAAGTGGAAAAGTTGCTTAATACATTTTTCTTCTGCGACTTCGAATAATAGCAATATTGAACAAATTGCGGATGTGCTGTATGAGCAAGGATTGCAAATTGACTCGTACACATGCTTTGGTGAATGGATTAATGATATCCGCAAGCAATTTAATAACGATAATCCAAAACAAGTGATTTGATTCATAGCTGAATCAAAAGGAAGGGGGCATCCAATGAAAATTGCCTTATTTAACGATAATCGAATCGGTGTTGTCGAAGGCAAGAATGTGATTGATATTACGGAATTAACTTCTTGGAATAGCGAAGAGCCACAGAATTCCTTAATAAAGTTCATGGCAGGATTTGAAGAGTTGAAGCCTATTATTGAAGCAGGCTGTGGGTCATGTCCTTTATATCAGGTATCTGATGTAGTCCTGCATGCTCCCGTTCCTAATCCAAGCAAGATTGTAGCTGCGCCAATTAATTATATCCTTCATAAAGAAGAGATGAATACAGCTCTCACCGTTGATAGATTAGGCTTTTTCTTGAAAGCGCCATCATCTATTATCGGACCAAATCAAACAGTACAACTGCCATTCAGAGACCGGAGAGTAGATCATGAAGCAGAAATTGCTTTTGTAGTTGGTCGGAAAGCTAAGGATGTTTTGGCGGAGGATGCGCACAAGTACATCTTCGGATATCTCGCATTACTGGATATTACTGTGCGAGGAAAGGAAGATAGGCCATGGAGGAAATCCTTTGACACGTTTACCCCGATAGGTCCTTGGATTGTGACGAGTGATGAAGTGGATAATCCGAATCAATTGCAAATGGACCTGTGGGTCAATGATGAAATCAGACAATCTGCCAACACGCAAGACCTCATTTATGATTGTTATAAATTTTTTGAGGCGGCTTCACGCGTCATGACACTCCTTCCGGGGGACATAGTTACTACCGGTACACCAGAGGGAGTGGCACCGATTAGCAAAGGAGATACCGTTTGCATACAGATTGAACGAATCGGAAAGTTTTCCGTAAAAGTCGATTATAAACCAGGCATTTAATTAAAACTAATTTGAAAGTGGGGAATTAATATGTCAGAACACAAAGCTAAAAAAGAATGGACACCGGAGTTATTGGGTTTCCATCAGGAATTAAAGGATAAGAATATGGGTCCATTATGGGCTTCCGTTTTTAGTTCATCTCAGCCAGAGCCACGAGCGGTTCCGTATTTGTGGAAAAAGAAGGAGATACTGGCCATGCTAGACAAAGCAAAGGAACTGTTGGAGGTAGGAACAGGTTCTATTGACCGTAGGGCTATTTATTTAGTCAATCCCGGTATGAAACATTTAGAGCCGCATGGATGGGGAGGGGCAACGCAAACATTGTATGCTGCTGTTCAAGCCCTTAATCCAGGAGAAGTTGCACCATCTCATCGCCATATGACTTCCGCATTGCGGTTTATCATGGAAGGCCACGGAGCGTCCGGTATCGTAAATGGAACGAAATATTTTTTTGAACCGGGTGACTACGTTATCACACCAGAATGGTGCTGGCACGATCACGTGAATGAAGGGGATGAAACAGTATTGTGGATGGACTGTTTAGATATTCCTTTCACCTCAGCCTTGACTTGTTCATTTTTTGAAATGTATCCCGAGGAGCAACAACCGGTTGAGAATCCCGTCGATTATGGGAACAAGCGTTATGCAGGTGGGATGGTCAGACCAATTTCGGATCGTAAGCCTTCAGCTGCACCGCTTGGACGCTATACATGGGATTTGACGAAAAAAGCGATTGATGGACAGAGTGAGTTAGAAGCCGATCCATTCGATGGCTTCGCTGTGGAATATATTAATCCCTCTACTGGCAAAGATGCAAACGGAAGAATTGGTGCCAGAATGCAGAAGCTGCCAGTTTCATTTAAAGGAAAGGCACATCGCCATGTGCACAGCGCGGTGTATCATGTGCATAAAGGAAAAGGATATACAGTGATGAACGGTGTCCGTTTTGATTGGGAAGCAGGCGACTATTTTGCACTCCCGGCTTGGACATTGCATGAGCACGTGAATACATCAGAGGCAGAAGAAGCATTTTTGTTCTCAACAAATGATTTGCCGATTATGGAAGTATTTGGGTTTGAAAGAGAAGAAGGGTATGAAGAAAATGATGGACATCAAGAAGTTACATCAGTTTTTGAGCCTGAATATGCGGTTACTAGCAAGTAGAATAATAGAATTTAAAAGTAAATAAACGTACGGGGTGATCAAATTGGGGCAAGAACATAAAGAGGTTATCATTGTCGGTGGTGGTATTGGAGGGTTGGCTACTGCTTATGGAATTGCAAAATTAGGGAAGAAGGTTATGGTGATTGAGCAAGCGCCTGAATTTGGTGAGGTTGGTGCCGGTTTACAAGTAGGTCCTAATGGTCTGCGGGCATTAGATTCGTTGGGTGTTCTAGAAGAAGTCTATAAGTTTGCAGTATTTCCTCGCCGTCATGTGTTCATGGATGCCTTGTCCGGCAAGGAGCTTTCGGCCGTTTATTTTGGGGAGTCATTTCGTGAGCGCTATGGGTATCCGTATATTGTTATTCATCGTTCTGATTTGCATGGTGTTTTATTGAGGGCTTGTCAAGCGTTAGGTGATATTACATTCCTAAGCAATCACCGATTGGATTACATTGAGGAATCAGCAGATTATGTAGAATTACATTGTGAAAATGGCGCGGTATTCCAAGCAGAAACCGTTATAGGAGCAGATGGAATACGCTCAAAAGCACGAAACCTGTTAAGCAACGATGATCCTGTCATTTCGCAATATGTGGCTTACCGCTTTACCGTGCCAATGGAGGAAATGAAAATCAATATTGATTGGGATGAGAAATTAACGTGGATTGGTCCTGGCATCCATTTAGTCCAGTATCCAGTTCGCCATAAAAGTGTTATTAATCAAGTCGCAGTATTTAAAAGTTACAACTATACCGAGAATTCTGATGACTGGGGTACAGCTGATGAGCTACATGATATGTTTGGTGAGTGCTGCTCGACCATTAAAGAATCATTGAAATTCGCTGAACGAGGGTTAGTCTCAAAGTTATTTGATATTGAACCGCTTGAAAAATGGTCAACAAATCGTGTTACTCTGCTAGGGGACAGTGCTCATGCAATGCTTCAATATTTAGCGCAAGGGGCTTGCCAGGCTCTCGAGGATGCTGTCTGTTTAACAGACAAAATGCGTGCTAACAGTTCGAATTTTGCTAGAGCATTTGATGAATATCAACAAGAACGTATTCCACGGACCGCTCAGGTACAACGCGGAGCACGCACTTGGGGAGAAATAAAACATACTGGAGATCCAGTTACTCAGCTTTTACGCAATACCATTATGTTGAATCGTGAAGAAAATGATTATCAATATATAGATTGGCTGTACAAGGAAAGAGCAGGAGTCCATGTTAGATAGAAAAGAGAATTTAAATCTCGAAGGCTATAACCAACAGGATGTAGCCTTTGAGTCTGTCCCTTGAATGGGATCATTGAGTACAGAGCTCTTATTAGTCAAAAAATACAATGATTAGAGGCGTGGTTATACATGGGTGTAAAAAAGGATAAGAGGCCCTTAGAAGGGATTCGTATTCTCGATCTATCAACTGTTATAGCTGCTCCATATGGAGCGACCCTTTTGGGTGATTTTGGGGCTGAAGTTATCAAAATTGAAATGCCAGGCAAAGGGGACCCATTGCGGAATTTAGGACCTTATCTTGATGGTGAAGGATTAAGATGGCCTGGTATGTCACGTAATAAAAAATCCCTTACCTTAGATTTACACCAGGAAGAAGGGAAGGAAATTCTGAGAGAGCTAGCCAGGAAATCTGATATCATCATTGAAAACTTTAGGACAGGAACCCTTGAAAGATGGGAGATTGGCTATGAAGATTTGAAAAGGGTTAATCCTAATTTGATCATGATTAGAGTAACTGGATATGGTCAGACAGGTCCTTATGCACATAAAGCTGGCTTCGGGACACCGGCTACAGCCTTTAGTGGGTTTACGTATTTGCACGGATACCCTGATCGTGCTCCAATCAGTCCTTCCTTTTCATTGACTGATTATGTAACTGGAATCTATGTAGCGTTTGCAGCTGTGACCGCCATGTATTACAGGGATTGTCAAGGAGGAGGCTCTGTGTCTGGTCAGTATGTAGATATCAGTTTATATGAATCGATGTTTCGAATGATGGAGTTTTTAGTGACTGAGTATGACCAAACAGGCAGAGTTAAGGAAAGATCTCCTGGATTGAGCGGTCATTCTGCACCAGCCGGGAACTTTCTAACAAAGGATGATCAGTGGATAATTTTAGTGACTAGTTCTGACAAAACTTTTGAGCGTTTAGCTAAAGCTATGAATCGCGAAGATATGCTGACTGATGTACGGTATCATACGAACTCAGTCCGTTTAGCCCGATTTGATGAAGTCAATGGGATTGTTGCTGATTGGGTGGCAACAAAATCTACAGATGAGCTGCAGCATCTGCTAGATGACTGCGGGGTTCCGATGAGTCGAATTTACAGTATCAAGGATATATTCGAAGATCCGCAGTATCAGGCAAGGGAAAATATTGTAGAAGTAAATCACCCTCGACTGGGCAAAGTTAAAATCCCAGGAGTTATTCCCAAGTTCTCAGAAACACCTGGTTCGATTAACCAGATTGCCCCTGACTTAGGTGAACATACCGATGAAATTTTAAAAGATATATTGGAGTTAGACGAAGATAAAATTGCTAGATTAAAAGATAAAAATGTAATCTGAAGGAGGGAACCGATTGGCGACTAAAGCAGAGGTAATAATTACTGAGGTGTGTCCAAGGGACGGGTTTCAAAGCATCAAAGAATGGATTTCCACGGAGAAAAAAGTCGAAATAATTAATCAATTCATAGATTGCGGATTTCCGCAGATTGAGGTCTCGTCTTTTGTTCACCCAAAGGCAATTCCACAATTGAAAGATGCGGATGAGGTTCTAAAGCGAATTAAACGGTCGAAACAGGTTAAACTACGTGCTCTTGTCCCAAATGCACGAGGATTGGAAAGGGCCATTGAAGCAGGAGTGGACAAAGTTAAGCTAATGCTTTCCGCTTCTGATTCCCACAGTATTAGCAATGCTAACTGTAATACGGAAGAAGCTATTCAGAAATTTGAACCGCTCGTCGATCTTGCGGCAAAGAGTAATATGAAATTATCAGGCTCAATCTCAGTTGCCTTTGGATGCCCTTATGAAGGGGAGATCCCGATTGAACGTTTGCTGATGATCTGCGAAAGGTATCGTTCGCTGGGAATTGAAGAGATTTCATTGGCGGATACAACCGGCATGGCAAACCCTGTAAAAGTCAAAAACTATATTCGAAAACTGACGAGGAGATTTCCTGGGTTCACCTTCTCGCTTCACCTTCATAATACACGAGGTATGGCATTTGCCAACGCTGTGGCCGGATGGGAGGAGGGGATTGTTCATTTTGATAGCTCAGCTGGAGGGTTAGGAGGATGCCCGTATGCGCCAGGAGCAAGCGGTAACATCGCTTCAGAGGACTTAATTCATGGCTTTGAAGAAATGGGGATTCGTACCGGAATATCCTTAAACAGCGTGTTAGAGTCAGCAAAGGATTTACAACATATTCTTCCAGGCTATGTAGATAGCTTTCTCCTGAAAGCAGGCAGATGCTCAGATTTATCCTCAAGACCAAAAAGTCAGCAAAAGATTGAAATCTAGTAAGGGGAAAAGGGGTATTAAGGTTGTATAGGCAAATATTAAGTACTAGTTATGGGCAGGTTTGGATCAATAGTCTCCAATCATTGGGACAGAGCGGGCTGGTGAATATTGATAAATTGCCTTATTCGATAAAAATATTACTAGAATCATTGATACGGAATCATAGCCAGTTAGGAATGACAGAAAATGATGTGTTTGGGGTTATTTCGAGAATAGCTGCCAACAAACCCGTTGATATGCCGTTTGTACCTACACGCGTTATTATGCAGGATGCTTCCGGTATCCCAGCATTAATTGACTTTGTATCGCTTCGTCAGCGGTTGGCTGAGGAAGGAATAAAACCGAATAGCATTAATCCCGCTATCCCCGTTGATTTGGTCATTGATCACTCAGTTCAGGTTGATTATTTTGGTTCGGCAACAGCTTTTTCAAACAACCTCCATATGGAATACGAACGTAATAAGGAAAGATATGAATTTTTAAAGTGGGCTCAACAATCAATCACGGGATTACGTGTAATTCCGCCGGGCAATGGCATTATCCATCAAGTCAATTTGGAGTATTTGACTGCAGTCGTCCAACTAATCTCTAATGATCAAGAAAGGATTGCTTATCCCGAAATCTTAATTGGCACAGACTCTCATACGACAATGGTGAATGCATTGGGCGTACTTGGTTGGGGGGTTGGGGGCATAGAAGCAGAAGCAGCCATGTTAGGGATCAACGTGAGTATGCCATTACCAGAAGTAGTGGGGGTTGAAATTAGCGGACAATTAACTGAAGGGGTTACGGCAACGGATGTTGCCTTGACGATGACACAGATTCTCCGAGAACATAATGTAGTAGGAAAAATTGTTGAATTTTTTGGTCCAGGGTTAAAGGCTCTTTCTCTGCCAGATCGGGCGACTATTTCGAATATGGCACCTGAATATGGGGCGACTAGTGGCTTCTTTCCTGTAGATGAGGAGACATTAAAATTTTTGCGTATGACAGGGAAAGGGAATGAGGAACTGGACCTCATAGAGTGCTATTGCAAAGAACAAGGGTTGTTCTATACTCAAGATGACAAAGAGAGAGTTTATCCGGACTTCATAGAATTTGATTTAAGGTCTGTAAAGGTGAGTGTTTCAGGTCCGAAGAATCCAAAAGAACGAAGACAGCTTTGCGAAGTTCGAGAATCATTCCCAAAACCTCTACTTGCAACTGAACGTAATAAAACAAAAAATACAACGCTGAAAGATGGCTCCATCGTGATTGCTGCTATAACAAGCTGTACAAATACATCAAATCCCATAAACATGATAGGTGCCGGGATACTAGCGAAGAAAGCTTTGGAACTTGGTTTAACCATTCCTGAAACAATTCAAACAAGTTTGGCACCTGGGTCAAAGGCTGTTACTGGATATTTGCGTAAAGCAGGGTTGCTTTCTTATTTAGAGAAGCTTGGTTTTTATCAGGTGGGATACGGCTGTGCTGTCTGTGTCGGCAATAGCGGCAAATTGAATTTGGATGTAGAAAAAGCAATTCAAGAACATGATCTAACGGTGGCTGCTGTATTAAGCGGAAATCGTAATTTTGAGGGACGTATTCATTCCTTGGTCAAAGCCAACTATTTAGCTTCGCCTCCGTTAGTTATTGCATATGCCATAGCAGGTACTATGAATATTAATTTGGAGATTGAACCGTTGGGCTGGTCTGCATCAGGAAAAGAAGTATATTTAAAAGATATTTGGCCTAGTGCCGAGGAGATTGCGGCCGTAATAAATTCAAAAATTTCTTCCGATGTGTTTCAAGAAGCATATGAAAATATATTTAAGGGTGACGAGAGATGGAATGAACTAGAGTATGAATATAGCTCCGTTTTTAAATGGAATAAAGAATCTACTTATATAAAAGCATCTCCCTTCTTTGCAGTGGAGAAAAATGATGAACCAACAGCCAATATTCAAAAAGCTAGGGTACTCTTGATGTTAGGTGATTCAATCACAACAGATCATATCTCTCCTGTTGGTCGTATTCAAAAAAATAGTCCGGCTGGAAATTATCTTGTTGAGCAAGGGATAGACCCTGTTGATTTTAATTCTTATGGTTCTCGCAGAGGGAATCATGAAGTTCTTGTTCGAGGTACGTTTGCCCATCCTTGGATTAAGAATAAACTACTCGATAAGGAAGGAGGGTATACAAACCATTTACCGAGTATGGAGTCTTTAGATGTCTATTCTGCAGCAATGAAATATAAGCAAGCAAAAACACCTCTTATTGTCTTAGCTGGTAAAGAATATGGAACAGGAAGTGCGAGAGATTGGGCGGCTAAGGGGACGCAGCTCCTTGGAATCAAGGCAGTTGTCGCAGAGAGCTTTGAAAGAATACATCGCAGTAACTTGGTTATGATGGGTGTTTTGCCCCTTCAATTTATGAATGGAGAAAGTTATGAAACCTTGAACTTGAATGGCTTTGAGACATATTCCTTTATTGGCTTGGACCAACAGCTCTTCCCACGCCAAAATATAAGTGTGAAAGTGGAAAAAAACGATGGTTCTAGTTATATATTTCAAACATTGTTGCGATTGGATACCAGGATGGAGATAGAGATATATTTACGTAAGGGTATTTTTCAAAGCATCCTTAATCAATGGAGAGAAAGAAAATTGTTACAATCAAAACTCTAAAATACAGGGTAAATAAGAATTAAACTTTTTACACAGAGACATAAATTCTTTTAACCACCCTTTTTATACACTATGGACCAAATATTTATATAATTACAACACCTTTTATTCATTTAAAGTCACAACAAAAAATGCTGTATTGTTTTGTGTGATGATCCATTGAGTAAGTTGGCGCTTAATCTATTGGATTATAAGCAGTCTTGTTTTTCTATTAGGTCATTTCTGATCAACTTTCGCTTCTAAAAGGATGCCACCACTTCATATAGTTAGAGTAAGTATATGAAGAGGAGTGGCCGAAATGAAGCTGAGTGAATTAAGCGGAAAAGAGATTGTAGATATTAAAAAAGCAGAGCGATTAGGAGTGTTGGGCCAGACAGACTTGGAGATAGATGAATTAACCGGTCAAATTACCGCACTCTTAATCCCATCGGGAAAATGGTTTGGATTTAGAAAAAATGGAAATGAAGTCCGTGTCCCGTGGAGTCATATACAAAAAATAGGTACGGATATGATTATCATAGATATCCCTAACGAAAATACAATAAATGATTTCTAAAAAAACGCCAAGGGCGTTTTTTTGTTGATTTCGTTTTTATCACGTATGCCATCTTCTGTTCATACTATGAGAGTGGATGAATTGATCTTTAAAAAATAAAGAAGGTGAAAATCTTCCATGCTCACAGGAATGAATATTGCTGTTCTCGGAGGAGATGCCAGGCAGCTTGAAGTGATTCGAAAATTAACCGAGTTGGATGCAAAGGTGTATTTAACAGGGTTTGAACAATTAGCACATGCTTACACAGGAGCAGTTAAGGAAAGTCTGGAAGATTTGCCTGTGAAAGAACTGGATGCCATCATTTTACCTGTTCCAGGGACAAATGTGGAAGGGAAGCTGGATACTATTTTTTCGAACAGGGAGATTGTTCTGACAGAAGCTTTTTTAAAGGAAACCCCGGAACATTGCACAATTTACTCGGGGATAAGCAATGATTATTTAACAAATATAACGAAGCTGGCAAACCGTAAATTGGTCCAACTATTTGAACGGGATGATGTAGCCATTTACAATTCGATTCCCACCGTTGAAGGCACGATTATGATGGCAATTCAGCATACAGATTTTACGATACATGGGTCTAATGTGATTGTCCTTGGATTGGGGAGAGTGGGGATGAGTGTGGCACGTGCTTTTCATGGACTTGGAGCTAAAGTTCATGTGGGTGCCCGTAAATCAGAACATATAGCCAGAATAGCAGAAATGGGGCTGACTCCTTTTCATTTATCTAAATTAGAGTCAGTTGTTGAGAATGTAGATATTTGTATAAATACTGTGCCTCACAAGATTGTTACGGCCGTAATCATCTCAAAAATGCCTACAAGAACATTGATTATCGATTTAGCCTCGAAACCGGGTGGAACTGACTTCAGATATGCAGAAAAACGTGGAATTAAAGCGATATTAGCGCCTGGATTACCTGGGATTGTGGCACCTAAAACAGCTGGCCAAATTATAGCTAATGTCCTGGCTCAATTACTTTTGGATGATCTGGGAAATGGAAAGGAGACATAAGGATGGATGTTAAGGGGTTGAGAATAGGTATTGGATTAACTGGATCACATTGTACGTATGATGAAGTTTATCCTGAAATCGAAAAACTGGTTCACGCAGGAGCAGAAGTTGTTCCAGTTGTCAGTTATACGGTTAAAAATACGGATACGAGATTTGGCAAGGGTGAGGATTGGATAACAAAAATTGAAAAACTGACAAACAGAAAAGTGATTGATACGATTGTCGATGCAGAGCCATTAGGACCAAAATATCCATTGGACTGTATGGTAATCGCCCCCTTGACTGGTGTTTCGATGAGTAAATTTGCAAATGCACAAAATGATTCACCAGTCCTTATGGCAGCTAAAGCAACCATTAGAAATCATCGCCCAGTTGTACTCGGTATTTCAACAAATGATGCGCTTGGTTTAAATGGTGTAAATTTAATGAGACTGCTAAGTACTAAAGATATATTCTTTATTCCATTTGGTCAGGATGACCCCATAAAAAAACCAAATTCCATGGTGGCTAAAATGGAGAGTTTATTAGAGACGGTGGAATATGCTCTTGAAGCAAAACAAATCCAGCCTATTATCATTGAAAGATACAGAGATTAATGTGGATGATTTAAAAAAATGACATCTTGTGATATATTTTAAAGAAGAATATATTCATTGTTCTGAAAAGAATGTTGCTCCTTTTTATAAATATATATAAGAATAATTTTTACAACATTTCTAATTTTTTGTGGCAGTTTACATTAAAATAAATATTGGAATTTATAGGAGGGGGAAACATCCATGAATGAAAAAAAATTGCATGTAGCTGTAGTGGGTGCTACTGGGGCTGTAGGACAGCAAATGATTGAAACACTACAAAAAAGGGAATTCCCTGTAGGGAAAATAAGCCTATTATCCTCTTCTCGTTCTGCTGGTAAACAAGTTGAATTTAACGGTGAGATCGTTACGATACAGGAAGCAAAGCCAGAGAGCTTTGAAGGGGTCGATATCGCTCTGTTCAGTGCTGGCGGCAGTATATCAAAAGCACTAGCACCTGAAGCAGTTAAAAGAGGTGCCATCGTTGTTGATAATACAAGTGCATTTCGTATGGACGAGAATGTACCGCTTGTCGTTCCTGAAGTAAATGAAGAAGATCTTCATAAGCATCAGGGGATCATTGCGAATCCAAACTGTTCGACTATTCAAATGGTTGCAGCACTTGAACCAATTAGAAAAGCCCATGGACTTAAAAAAATTATTGTTTCCACCTATCAGGCTGTATCTGGTGCTGGTGCAGCCGCTGTTGAGGAATTAAATAGGCAAGCAGGCGATATTTTAGCCGGTAAGGCTGTTAATCCATCTATACTACCTGTTAAAGGTGCAGAAAAACATTATCAGATTGCTTTTAATGCCATTCCTCAGATAGATGTCTTTGAAGATAATGGCTATACGTATGAAGAAATGAAAATGATTAATGAAACAAAAAAAATAATGCATATGCCTTCTCTTCAAGTTGCTGCTACATGTGTCCGCCTTCCTATTGCGGTGGGTCATTCTGAATCAGTGTATTTTGAAATTGAAAGCGAAGGCGTCAGTGCTGAACAAGTAAAAGGATTATTAATGGATGCTCCTGGAGTTGTCCTTCAAGATGATCCTGCTAATCAGGTGTATCCAATGCCTGCAGACTGTGTAGGGAAAAATGAAGTTTTTGTAGGAAGAGTAAGGAAGGATTTGGACGAAGATAGCGGCTTCCATATGTGGGTTGTTTCAGATAACCTATTAAAAGGGGCTGCCTGGAATTCTGTCCAGATAGCGGAGAGTCTTGTTCGATTAGGACTTGTATAAGTAAGCACATATAGAGGATATTCCGGCCTTCTTATTTTCTTATAATATGAAGGCCAATTTTGGGGTGTGAAAAGTGAAGATCATCATTCAAAAATTTGGCGGTACATCTGTTAAAGATGCAGAAAGCAGAACGTATGCTTTTCAACATATTAAAAAAGGTTTAGACAAAGGGTTTAAGATAGTAGTAGTGGTATCTGCTATGGGGAGAAAAGGTGATCCCTATGCAACTGATTCATTGCTATCGCTTGTGAATGGAAATGGAATGTACTTGGGAGATCGCGAGCAGGACTTGCTCTTATCTTGCGGTGAGATTATTTCAGCGGTTGTATTTACCAATATGCTCCTGGAAAAGGGAATTAAGGCTACTGCCTTAACTGGAGGACAGGCTGGATTTAGAACGAATAATGATTTTACAAATGCGAAAATAATGGAAATGAAGACTGATAGACTGATTGATGAACTTGAACAATCAGATGTCATCGTTGTCACTGGTTTTCAGGGGGTTGCTGAAAATGGAGATATAACAACGATCGGCCGTGGAGGCAGTGACACATCGGCAGCAGCCCTTGGAGCCGCATTAAAGGCTGAGTATGTTGATATATTCACGGATGTGGAAGGAATTATGACAGCAGACCCCCGCATTGCAGAACAAGCCAGACCACTGTCTGTAGTAACTTACACAGAGGTCTGTAATATGGCTTACCAGGGAGCTAAAGTTATTCATCCTCGAGCAGTCGAAATTGCCATGCAGGCTAAGGTTCCCTTAAGGATCCGTTCAACCTATTCTGAAGGGGAAGGAACGTTAGTGACAGGTCATCCGAAGCACCGACGCGGCAGTGATATCCAGGAACGACTTGTAACAGGTATTGCACATGTAAGCAATATCACTCAGATTAAAGTAAAAGCGAAAGAAGACCAGTATGATTTACAAGCTGAGGTCTTTACAGCAATGGCCAATTCGGGAATAAGTGTGGATTTTATCAATATTTATCCCAATGGTGCCGTATATACTGTCTCCAATCAGGACGCCGATAAGGCGGTTATGCTATTACAAGAATTAGGCTATGAGCCTCGTGTACAAGCAAACTGTGCCAAAGTATCTGTCGTTGGGGCAGGAATCACTGGAGTGCCTGGAGTCACCGCAAAAATTGTCACTCCATTATCCGAACGGGGCATACAGATTCTGCAATCGGCGGATAGCCATACAACTATATGGGTATTAGTTAAAGAACAAGATTTAGTTGAAGCGGTAAATGCTCTACATGAAGCGTTTAATCTCCATTTGCTAGATGAACATCTAATTGAATATAGAGAAATAGCGGAATAATAAAATTTAAGGATTGGAAGTGGTAGAATGGGTCTTTTTGGACGCGTGTCCACCGCAATGGTTACTCCTTTTGATAATAAAGGAAATATTGATTTTGGTAAGACAGCAAAGTTGATAGATTATTTAATTGAAACGGGAACAGATTCCTTGGTGATCTCAGGGACTACCGGTGAATCTCCAACTTTATCAACAGAAGAAAAAGTAGCTTTATTTGAATATGTTGTGAAGACTGTTAATAAACGCATACCAGTTATAGCTGGCACAGGCTCAAATAACACATATGCTTCCATTCATTTAACGAAAAAGGCAGAGGCTGCCGGTGTAGATGCGATCATGCTTGTAGCTCCTTATTATAATAAACCAAATCAGGAAGGGCTGTATCAGCACTTCAAGTCAGTGGCTGAAGCTACTTCACTACCTGTAATGGTCTATAATGTACCAGGCAGGACGGTAACAAATATCCATCCAGAAACAGTTATTCGCCTGGCGGAGGTTCCAAATATCGTCGCAGTCAAAGAGGCAAGCGGTGATTTAAATGCAATGACTAAAATCATTGCCAATACACCTGATGATTTCGAATTATACAGTGGAGATGACGGACTAACACTTCCGGTATTATCTATCGGTGGAGCGGGTGTTGTTTCCGTGGCTTCTCATATCATTGGACGTGACATCCAACAAATGATTGGTTATTTCTTTGAGGGAGAAATAGCTGAAGCAGCCAAAATGCACCAGAAGCTACTTCCTATGATTGAGGGGTTATTTATGGCACCTAGTCCGGCTCCTGTAAAAACAGCCTTGCAAATCAAGGGAATGAGCGTAGGATCTGTTCGATTACCTCTTGTTCCTTTAAATGAAGTTGAACGCAGCACATTGATCAATCTATTAAACATGCATAATTAAGTTTGTCTAATTTCTAAGTCTGGTGGAGAAAAGCCAATCTTATGCGATTGGCTTTTCTATTCTATTGAGCTATATATCATACATATTCAGGTTTATTTTTATTTTGATCGTATACTGGGAGATATAAAGATTTGACTGCTCATGGCAAAATAAAGAACTCTAGGTTGTAAGGGTAATAAAGATGTTTTTATTCAAAATAATGGCCTAAATCAGAATGGATAGATAATTTAAAAATGACTGTGTCAGTGGCATGCCACAGCACTATCGGTTATAATGGATTCAACTGGAAAATGGACGAGTAGTTGATAACAGGAGGAACAATAAATTGGTAAAACAAACTAGACAGAAAATTAAAGTGATAGCATTGGGAGGAGCAGGTGAAATCGGGAAGAATATGTATCTCGTTGAAGTGGACGAAGATATCTTTGTTCTTGATGCCGGTTTAATGTTCCCAGAGACTGAAATGCTTGGTATAGATGTTGTTATTCCGGACATCTCTTATCTTATTGAAAATAAAGAAAGAATACAGGGAATCTTTCTATCACATGGCCATGAGGACCATATTGGCGCATTGCCTTATATTATCGAAGAGCTGGATGCCCCTGTATACGGCACAAGATTAAGCATAGAATTAACGAAATCAAAAATCGCAGAAATAAATGATCAATTAAATGTTGATTTTGAAGTAATTGATTCAAATACTGCACTTCGTTTTTCCTCTGCACGTATTACATTTTTTAAAACAAACCACAGTATTCCTGATTCTGTTGGAATCTGTATTGAAACAAAAGAAGGAGCAATTGTTTACACCGGTGATTTTAAATTTGATCAGGCTGCACAAGGGCTCTATAAAGCCGAAATTGGCAAAATGGCAGCTATCGGTGAATCAGGAGTGCTTTGCCTTTTATCAGACAGTTCCGGAGCAGAACGCATTGGTTTTACGCCTTCAGAATCAACGGTTGCAAGACATATGTCTGATGAATTTTACAGTGCTAAGGGCAGAACAATCGTAGCTTGTTACGCTTCTAATATTAATGGTCTGCAGCAAGTGTTCAATGCTGCCTATGATAATCGTAAGAAAGTGGCAGTAGTCGGTAAATCCATGGAAAAAGTATTAGAGATTGCCCTGGAATTTAACTATTTGGATGTACATGAAGATGTCTTGATCCCAATCACTCAAATAGATGAATATGAGGATAAGGAAATCATCATCCTAGCAACGGGATTGCAGGGGGAACCATTTGAAGCACTTCAAAAAATGGCTAAGCATGGACATAAACAAGTAAATATTAAACAGGGTGATACGGTATTATTAGCAGCTAATCCAGTTCATGGCGGAGAGCTACTTATGTCCCGGACTATTGATTTGCTCTTTAGAGCGGGTGCTAAAGTGGTGGCTGGTAAAAATCAAATCCATGTTTCTGGCCACGGAAGCCAGGAAGAGCTAAAAATGATGTTGAACTTGATGAAGCCTAAGTACTTTATCCCAATTCAGGGCGATTATAAAATGCTTATTGCGCATATGCGCATTGCCAAATCGATTGGATTTGAGCAAAATCGTATCCATATTCCTGAAAATGGTGAAATCATTGAAATTACCAATGATTCAATTGAAAGTGCGGGTAAAGTAATAGCAGGGAATGTATTAATAGACGGAAGCGGTGTAGGTGATGTAGGGAATATTGTCTTGCGTGACCGCCGTTTATTATCACAGGATGGGATCCTTATTGTCGTTGTGACATTGAGCCGTTCAGATAAAAGTATCGTAGCTGGTCCTGAAATCATCTCTCGCGGATTTGTTTATGTCCGTGAATCAGAATCATTAATGGAACAATCGACAAATATAGTACGTGAGATTGTTATTAAGAACACGTCGAAAGATCATTTTGACTGGGCAGGTGTAAAACAGGAGGTCCGTGATAGTTTAAATCGTTATTTATTTGATAAAACAAAACGACGTCCAATGATTTTACCGATTATAATGGAAGTATAAAGCAGAAAAGTGGCTATCCATCGGATAGCCACTTTCTATATTCATCCTTTAAGGATAGGAAGAGTACGAATACTTATACTTTAAAAATGGAACCGATAGTCGGATTTTAGATAATTTGTTCATACGAATAAACTCTGTGAAGTTAGATCCCTATGAGGAATTGTTTTGGTTAACCAAAAATAAAAGTGGAAGAGTGATATAAATTGATTACATTTGAACAAGTAGTGGAAGAGAATCTATATATTGCGAAGGAAATGATTCATTCCAATACCTCAAACCTTGAACGGACAGATGGAAGATCGTCTATAGAAGGATTTGAATTTGAATTTGGATCATCAAACGAGAGTACTTTTTTGATAAAAGTGGAGGATACTTATATTGGGCTAACCCGGTATCAGGAAGAACCAGAGGAGAAGTTCGTGTCGATTAGCCTGTTCATCATTCATGCTGATTATCAAGGATTTGGGTATGGAACAACAGCATACTACGAATTAGAGGAAATATTTAAAAGAAAAGGATTCAAGAAAATTAGTTTGAATGATTGGAACGAAAACGAGAGAGTTAAACAGTTTTGGAAGAGGAATGGATTTTCATCTTTGGAAAAAATGATAAGTAATGGATAAGTTGTGGCTTGCTCCTGGAAAAGGTTTAGAAGAAGTCGAAGGCGGTTTTCAGGAAGTGCCCCATATAAAAGATAGACACCAATCTAACTTTTATATGGGGCACTTTTTATGGCTAAATAAATGCGGCAGCATTGAAGTGGTAAAACATTGTTTTTGAATCTGTAAAAAATTAATGTAAGGGTGCTCGTGTACATTTCTCTGTCAGACTAACCTTAGTTAGTATATCTTTAAGGTCAAAAACTGTATATGAAAAAAATAAAAAAATTAAAATGAAAGCGGTTTATTATCCTGAAAACGGGTATTATAGTAATAAGAAAGGAGGAAACAAAAAAGTTTAACACTTCAGGTGACTCAATCATATAGTGTTCGTTCCGAAATTGGAAAGCTTAAGAAATTCGTAATTGGTTTAAGTATTAAGCATGAACGATGTAAGATTTATTCCTGGAAAGCTATTTCTACAAAGGATTATGGGAATCTTAATCAAATGTGATACTGGGTTATATGCATTAGTTGAATAAAATGATTTTTAACTCAAATGGGGAAGGATTGAAGGACTGATTATACTGAATAGGTAAGGTTTTCAGGATAAAAAGTCTGAATATGCTTAACCAAAATCCTTTCATCGGATCTTTATCAGAAGGGTGGAGTTGATTGTTTGTTCTTGCTAATCATAAACCAAAAAAGGCAAGGTGATGGTCACAATTAGTTAGGAGAAGGAATTAGATAGTTCCCTTCCACATAATCTTGATTTTGAGAAATCGACAGGCAGGTATATGAGTAACCGAAAAACTGAATATAGGCAGTGTGTTTTGTAAGTGAAGTGAAAAGGTGTAAAGAAACCTTTATAAAAACGGAACAAACACACTTCAGCTGATAAAGTAAGGAAACAAGATGTACCGGGCAAGAAATAAAAGTCAGCTGATGCATGGTTGAGTCTCCTAAGGTGTTAAACTAGAATGTTTCTTCTGAAAAGAATCCTCGATAAGAGGATTCTTTTATTTACTTTAATCCTTTTTCCTAACGTCCTCGTTTGAATGGAAATCCGCCCTCTGTACATACTATAAAGAAGAGTTTTAAGAGGGGGATTTCAAATTGGATAAAAAGTTAGAGATACCAAATGATGAAAAGCCTGCTGGTGATAAAGCAGCCGCCGCCAGTGCGCTTGTAGATAAAATTCAATCTTTAGGTCAAACAAATATACCGCAAATGCCCAAGGACTCTACGATCCATTGTTTAACCATTATTGGGCAAATCGAGGGACATGTACAGTTGCCGCCTCAGAATAAGACAACAAAATATGAACATGTTATCCCGCAGCTTGTTGCAATTGAACAAAATCCTGATATAAAAGGTTTGTTGGTTATCTTAAACACGGTTGGTGGTGATGTTGAGGCTGGACTTGCCATGTCTGAGATGATAGCGTCTTTATCAAAACCAACAGTATCCATAGTTTTAGGAGGAGGTCATAGTATCGGTGTACCGATTGCTACCAGCTGTGATTATTCTTTTATAGCGGAAACAGCTACAATGACCATTCATCCCATTCGTTTAACTGGATTGGTCATTGGAGTCCCACAGACATTTGAATACTTGGATAAAATGCAGGATCGAGTTATAAATTTTGTGGTTAAACACTCTGATATTAGTGAAGACACATTTAAGGATTTAATGTTTGCAAGAGGAAATCTCGCAAGGGATATCGGAACAAATGTAGTAGGAGATAATGCAGTTGAAACAGGTTTGATTAATGAGGTCGGTGGAATCGGTGCAGCGATTGCTAAACTAAATGAAATGATTAGAGAATCCGACGACTCAATGAAAGGAAAACAATAATGACGTATTATACGATATTGCCTTTTGAAACCCTTATTAATGATGAATTATATCAAGCAGGCCCTGAAATGTTTAAAAAGGATGGCATCCCGTTTATTGGAGAAAGGTTACCTAATGGGGCTGTTAAGGTTAATCGGATTATCAGCACGGATCCCAATGATTACTTATCTGAAACACTTGCACCCGGTGCTGTAATAATCAACCTTCAATAGCGGTCAGTATCCCATATATATGCTATAATAAGGGGGAACGAGGTAAAGGCAGCCAAGTCGGCTGCTTTCTTTTCGTTTTTAATTCTATATGAAATACGGGTGGTCGAATGAGTAAGAAAAAAAAGAAGTCTCGTTCCAGAAAAGGTAACCAAATAAAATCGACATTAAAATATGAAATATCAGGATTGGCGATATTTGGTTTTTCTGCAATTGCGATGGCAAAGCTTGGTGCTGTGGGCACTTCATTCGTGTTTCTTTCAAGGTTTTTTATGGGTGAATGGTATATTTTACTTTTGTTAGGCTTAATGGCCTTCGGTGTTTTCTTAATGTGGAAAAGAGAAATTCCATTCTTCTTTAGAAGGCAGCTGGTCGGTATATATTTCATTATTTTTGCTATATTACTCTCTTCTCATATTATTTTATTCGAGCATTTATCCTCTCATAACGGATTTGTGCAGCCAAGTGTGATCTTAAATACTTGGGAAATCTTTTGGATGGAATTAGATGGAACAGCCAGTACAACAGACCTTGGTGGCGGGATGATTGGTGCTATTCTATATGCAGTATTCCATTTTTTATTCGCAGATGCTGGCAGTAAATTTGTTTCATTTTTGTTGATCATTGCAGGGTTAATTTTGATAACAGGTAAAGGATTAAATGAATCAATCGGCAAAATAGTGGGTTCGATCGGCAGGTTTATCGCCGGTCAGTGGACAGCATTTATGAAAGATATACGCGAACCTAAGACTGTGAAGAATAAAAATAAAAAACAAAAGGTGAAGAGTGACGGTGAAACTGTACAAACTTCGCCTAAATTAGAGGAGCCTAGTGTAGCTTTTGAAAATGAAGATACACTTGAAGAACGAATTATCTCGAACTTTGCTGATCGCGCTTATTCGGATAAGGAGTCCGATGAAAAGAAAAGTAATGACCAGGTCTTGAAACCGGAGGATACGGAAGTAATCCCTGATCCGGTGCCGCATATGAATTTTACAGAAGTAGAAAATGTGGACTATAAACTGCCTAAAGTCTCCTTGTTGAAGTCACCAAAAAAGACAGATCAAAGTGGAGAATATGAACTAATACATACTAATGCAGAAAAATTAGAGAGTACATTTAAAAGCTTTGGAGTTAAAGCAAGAGTGACTCAGGTACATTTAGGACCTGCTGTTACGAAATATGAGGTTCACCCCGATGTTGGTGTAAAGGTTAGTAAAATTGTATCTTTATCAGATGATTTGGCACTTGCATTAGCTGCGAAGGATATACGGATAGAAGCTCCAATTCCAGGTAAATCAGCAATTGGGATAGAAGTCCCGAATTCAGATGTGGCAGTAGTTTCTTTAAGAGAAGTACTTGAAGTACAGCCATCTGAAAAAAGCGGCTCAAAATTATTAATTGCTTTAGGAAGAGATATATCTGGAGAAGCTGTTTCAGCTGAACTAAACAAAATGCCCCACTTACTAGTAGCAGGAGCTACAGGAAGCGGAAAAAGTGTCTGTATTAACGGGATTATAACAAGTGTACTAATGAGAGCGAAGCCACATGAAGTAAAAATGATGATGATTGATCCAAAAATGGTGGAATTAAATGTTTATAATGGCATCCCCCATTTATTGGCTCCGGTTGTTACAGATCCGAAAAAAGCTGCCCAGGCATTAAAGAAAGTTGTCATGGAAATGGAAAGACGTTATGAGCTGTTCTCTCATTCCGGAACACGGAATATTGAGGGATATAATGACTTAGTGACGAGACAAAATATTGAAGAAGGCGAGAAAAATCCTTTATTGCCGTATATCATCGTCATTGTGGATGAGTTGGCAGACTTAATGATGGTTGCTTCAAGTGAAGTGGAAGACGCCATAACGAGACTTGCACAAATGGCAAGGGCTGCAGGGATCCATTTAATTATTGCCACGCAGCGGCCATCTGTAGACGTTATTACAGGAGTTATAAAAGCCAACATTCCTTCCCGGATTGCTTTTAGTGTTTCCTCCCAAATTGATTCAAGAACTATATTGGATATGGGTGGTGCAGAAAAGCTTCTTGGCCGCGGAGATATGTTATTCCTTCCTGTAGGTGCATCAAAACCAGTGCGGGTACAAGGAGCCTTTTTATCTGATCAGGAAGTTGAAGATGTAGTGAACTTCGTTATTTCTCAACAAAAAGCCCAATACCAAGAGAATATGATACCGGATGAAGTACCGGAAAATGTAAGTGTATCAACAGATGATTTATATGATGATGCGGTCAAGTTGATTGCCGAAATGCAAACAGCTTCTGTTTCAATGCTACAGAGGCGGTTCAGAATTGGGTATACCAGGGCTGCACGTTTAATTGATGAGATGGAAGCACGCGGGGTTGTCGGTCCTTATGAAGGAAGTAAACCAAGAACTGTTTTAGTCCCTAAAGATTATGATCAGGCAAGTAATTCGTAAATAGAGCAGCGTAGGTGTCTCACCCTAAAAGTTAGTTTTGACTCTAACTTTTAGCGGTCATTACCTAAGCTGCTCTATTTTTTAATTTAATTTAGATGTTATGGATATAAAGTTATAAATATCGTATTCGCCATTCATCAATTTTGGCTTGAAATAAATTCAGTTTAATAGCATAGCATAATTTATGGCTAATAAGGAAATAAGATATACTAATATAGTATTATTTGTATGATATAAATGTTCGAAAAATATAAACATTTCTTCCGGTATTAAGCATTATTTAGCGTTAAATGTTGATATAAAGCGGTTTTAATAAATGTTTTTATAAGGGTCAATCTTATCGGAAAAGATATCACAAATAATATATTAGAATATCTATTTATTTTTGCTAAAAACCATGTTAAATTATGAAAAGGTCAGGAATCGTATTTAGAATAGCCTATTGAATAACTTATTGGAAAATCAGTGTATCTTCTCGGAAAAGGTCTGATCATGCAGTTTTAGAATTACATATACAACAGCTGAAGGTTTTACAATCCGCTTTTTCTAATGCATACCTTGATGAAGATAGCTTGATAGCTCCATGTGATCTTATTCAGACAGATATTTCTGCGTAAAAGGAAGTAAAGAAGCTCATACTATATGGAGCACTGACTAAATACTTTTTGGGGGTTTTTATGTTGAAAAAAGGTAAATTTGGACTGGCGTTGTCTCTTCTTTTAGCTGCAGGAACTATACTTGGTGCCTGTGGAAATAAAGAAGAAACAAATGATGGTGGTTCGAACAAAAATAATTTCACCGTAGCTATGGTTAGTGACACGGGTGGGATTGATGACAAATCATTCAACCAATCTGCATGGGAAGGTATACAGGAATTTGGGAAAGAGAATGGTTTGGAGAAAGGTAAAGATGGCTATAACTACTTGCAATCTGAATCTGACGCAGATTACACAACAAACTTGAACCAATTAGTACGCCAAAACTTTAATTTAATATATGGTATTGGTTTTACAATGGAAGAAGCAATTAAAGAGGCGGCCGAGCAAAATCCTGATTCACAATTTGCTATCGTTGACGCAGTAGTAGAGGCTGATAACGTAGCCAGCATCACATTTAAGGAGCATGAAGGATCATTTTTGGTAGGTGTGATTGCTGGGTTGCAAACAAAATCTAATAAAATTGGTTTTGTTGGTGGAGTTGAGAATCCGCTAATTCAAAAATTTGAAAAAGGTTTTATTGCCGGAGTAAAAACAGTTAACCCAAATGCTGAGGTACAAGTAAAGTACACAGGAAGTTTCAGTGATGCATCTCTAGGTAAAGCAACGGCGTCAGCTATGTATAAATCTGGTATTGATGTCATTTACCATGCAGCAGGAAATGGCGGCAAGGGGATTTTCACAGAGGCAAAAAATATAAAGAAAAATAATCCTGAAAAAGAAGTATGGGTAATTGGTGTTGACAAAGACCAAGCATCTGAAGGCGAAATTGGTGGAACAGATATGAATGTTACGCTAACTTCCATGGTTAAACGTGTTGACTTGGCTGTTCAGGAAATCTCTAAACGAGCAATGGACGGTGACTTCCCTGGAGGAGAAAACGTTGAGTTTGGCCTTGAAGATAATGGTGTTGATATCGCACCGACAACAGATAACTTATCTGAAGAAATGATTAAGACAGTCAACGATTACAAAGAAAAAATCAAGAATGGTGACATTAAAGTACCATCTACTCAAAAAGAACTTGATGCATTCGTAAAATAAGGCAAAGGGATAAGGACTTTAGTCCTTATCCCTTTGTATCTACAGACATGATTAAGAAGTCGATTTCTCCTATGTAGGAACTTGATGATAGAGGAAGGGCAAGTACTTGAACGGAGAAAGCTATAAAAAATCATGGGACGAAAATAGCAGAGATCAATCAAAAAGTTTTGAAGAAAAAGTAGATTTGGCTATATGCACATACTAGTGAATTTTGCTAGGAAATTCTTTTTAACAGAATATTGATAATATATAAACATTTCGTGTAGGAAAAAAGACATATATGTTGAAATAACCAGATATAGCACGGTTTTTAAACGATAATATTGGTAAAAAACGGATAAGGCAACGCTTACAAAAAATGATAATTTTGTGAATACCTATTTATTTCTTTGGAAATACATGATAAATTATGAGTGGTTAGTAGATTACATCAATAGAATGAGAAATGGAGTTTCTTGGGGGAAAAGAGTATGCCGATCAGACAAGACAACCGACAATTATATCTGCAAGTAATCGACAAGATTAGACAGGACATAAGAACCGGTGTCTATAAAGAGCATGAAAAATTGCCATCTGAGTCTGTATGGGCCAAATTACTCGGTGTGAGCAGAGCGACATTAAGGGAAGCACTCAGAATTTTGGAAGAAGATAATTTAATTACACGCAGGCATGGGGTAGGTACTTTTGTGAATTCCACTCCTGTATTCTCTTCGGGAATTGAACAATTAAAGAGTGTGACAGATATGATCCGCGAAGCCAACATGAAACCAGGTACGATTTTTTTAAACTCATTCATAGAGCGTGCAACGGAAGAAGATATGCGAAGGTTTGACTGTCAAATTGAGGATCAGTTTTTAGTAATCGAGCGAGTCAGAACCGCTAATGGAGAACCTGTCGTTTATTGTTTGGACAAGATACCCGTACGTGTGTTACCAGATCCGTCTCTTTACCAAGAGGAATCATTACTTCATGTCTTGGAAAAAAATGCGGGTATACAAATTACATACGCTGTGGCTGATATTGAACCACATGGTTATCACGAGAAGATTTCTCCTATTTTAAATTGCAAATCGGACACTGCTCTGCTTTTACTTAAACAAACTCACTATGATAGTAAGGACAAACCATATCTTTACTCGGCCAACTTCTTTAAAGCGGATACATTTCGCTTTCATATTTTGCGCAAAAGAATATAATTCATGCGCAAAAAAGAGACCTACTGCCAAAAAACTATAGGGGGTTAAGACCTTGAAGAAGCGCAAATTAGGTTTGGCATTGTCACTTGTTCTGGCTGCGGGCACAATCATGGGGGCTTGCGGAAATAAAGAAGAGACGAAAAGCGGCGGTGAAAGTAACAGCAAGGATAATTTCACAATTGCTATGGTAACGGATACAGGCGGAGTTGATGATAAATCTTTTAACCAATCTGCTTGGGTAGGTATACAACAATTCGGGAAAGATAACAATCTTGAAAAAGGCAAAAATGGTTACGATTACCTTCAGTCCAAATCTGATGCTGATTACACTACTAACTTGAATCAGCTAGTTCGCCAAAAATTTGACCTTATTTATGGGGTAGGTTTCTTACTATCTGACTCTATTACAGAAGTTGCCGAGCAAAATCCTAAGAGCCAATTCGCGTTAATTGACGCTGTTGTAGAAGGTGATAACGTGGCAAGTATCACATTCAAAGAGCATGAAGGCTCCTTCTTGGTGGGTGTAGTTGCCGCGATGCAAACAAAAACCAATAAAATAGGTTTTATTGGTGGAGTCGAAAGTGAACTTATAAAAAAATTCGAAACCGGATTTATTGCCGGTGTTAAATCAGTAAAACCTGATGCAGATGTCCAGGTTAAATATGCTGGTGATTTTAATAAAGCGGATATTGGCAAAGCAACTGCACAAGCAATGTATAAATCCGGTACTGATATTATCTATCATGCTGCCGGCGGTACAGGTAAAGGTGTATTTACAGAAGCAGTTAACATTACGAAAAATGATCCAAGCAAAGAAATCTGGGTTATAGGGGTTGACTCTGATCAAGCTGCCTTAGGTGATGTTCCAGGTACAGATAAAAACATTACATTAACATCCATGATTAAACGAGTTGATTTAGCTGTTCAGGAAGTATCCACTCTTGCAAAAGACGGAAAATTCCCTGGTGGAGAAAATGTTGAATTTGGTCTGGAAAATGACGCAGTAGATATTGCACCTTCACAAGAAAACTTGTCAGAAGAAATTCTAACAAAAGTTGCTGAATATAAAGAAAAAATCAAGAGTGGAGAGATTAAAGTACCATCCACTCGTGAAGATTTAAAAACATTCTTGAAAAAATAAGCCATTCTTAAGTAAGGGATGAGGATTACATTTCTTATCCCTTACAATTTACCCGGGCCTATGTCAGTCTGACATCAGACCTCTGAGCAATATGGTAAAGGAAAGGTTGCACAATAAGATTGGCAACTTTTCTTTTGTCATCTTACTTATGAATTTTCTCTGGAAAAGGAGTGAAAAACTGTGGACTATGTTATTGAGATGTTGCACATCCGTAAAGAGTTCCCAGGCATCGTAGCAAATGATGATATTACCTTACAATTAAAAAAAGGTGAGATTCATGCGTTGTTGGGGGAAAATGGTGCAGGGAAATCCACGTTAATGAATGTTTTGTTCGGTCTTTACCAGCCAGAACAAGGAGAAATCCGTGTAAATGGTAAGGAAGTAAAAATTACAAGCCCAAATATTGCAAATGACTTGGGCATAGGAATGGTGCATCAGCATTTCATGCTTGTTGATACGTTCACAGTAACCGAAAATATTATTCTTGGTAAGGAGCCTACCAAAGGTGGATCAATTGATTTAAAAGAGGCTGCGCAAGAAGTTAGACAGCTATCTGAGCGATATGGTTTGAAAATTGACCCCGATGCCAAGATATCTGATATTTCAGTAGGTATGCAGCAGAGGGTTGAAATACTTAAAACGCTGTACCGTGGAGCCGATATTCTTATTTTTGATGAACCTACAGCCGTATTAACACCACAGGAAATCAAGGAGTTAATACAAATTATGCAAAATCTGATAGCTGAAGGTAAATCAATTATCCTGATTACCCACAAACTGAAAGAGATTATGGAAGTTTGTGACCGTTGTACTGTTATACGCAAAGGTAAAGGAATTGGCACCGTAAATGTCAGCGAAACAAACCCAAATGAATTGGCTAGTTTAATGGTAGGCCGTGAAGTCGTTTTTACAACTGAAAAACAGGATGCAAACCCAGGTAAAGATGTATTAAATATACATGATCTGGTTGTAAAGGATTCCCGTGGAGTTGAAGCTATTCGTAAGCTTAATCTGTCTGTTCGTGCAGGTGAAATCTTAGGGATTGCAGGTGTAGATGGAAACGGGCAAACGGAGTTAATTGAAGCAATCACAGGCCTAAAAAAATCGGAATCCGGTACAATCTTGATAAATGGGGCTGAAATACAAAGAAAAAAACCAAGGAAAATCACGGAAACCGGAATTGGGCATATCCCTCAGGATCGACATAAATACGGTCTTGTACTTGATTATTCAATTGGTGAAAATATGGTTTTGCAAACCTATTATCAGCAACCGTTTTCAAAATGGGGAGTCTTAAATAATAAAAATATCTTTAATAAGGCTCGTAAGCTAATTGAAGAGTTTGATGTACGTACTCCAAGTGAGTATACTCCTGCCAGAGCTTTATCTGGAGGAAACCAGCAGAAAGCTATAATTGCCCGTGAAATAGATCGTAATCCCGATCTACTAATTGCGGCCCAGCCAACAAGGGGCCTTGATGTAGGGGCTATTGAGTTCATTCACAGACGTTTGATTGAGCAACGTGATCAAGGGAAAGCTGTATTGCTTATATCATTTGAGCTTGATGAAATTTTAAATGTAAGTGACCGTATTGCTGTTATATATGAAGGTTCTATTGTTGCAATTGTTGATCCTAAGAAAACGACTGAACAGGAACTGGGATTATTAATGGCAGGAAGTAAGGTTAAGGAAGCGGGGAATGAGGCTAATGTATAAAAAATTATCGAATTTATTAATCCCTGTTATAGCTGTCTTGCTTGGTTTAATCGCGGGTGCTATCGTGATGTGGGCCAGTGGCTATGATCCGATAGCCGGTTATGGAGCCTTATGGAATGGAATTTTTATGGATTCCTATGCAATAGGTGAGACGATTCGTCAGGTCAGCCCTTATATATTGGCAGGTTTAGCGGTTGCCTTTGCGTTCAGGACAGGACTTTTTAATATTGGTGTTGAAGGCCAGTTTTTAATGGGATGGTTAGGTGCTGTATGGATTGGTACACTTTTCACTGACTTACCTAAAATCATCCATTTACCGCTTGCTGTAATTGTTGCTGCAATAGCCGGTGCTTTATGGGCATTCATTCCTGGTCTATTAAAAGCTAAATTCCGAGTCCATGAAGTTATTACAACGATAATGATGAACTATATTTCACTACATGTTGTTAATTATATTATCTCTTATGGTCTAACAGATAACATGGATAAAACAGAAAAGATTGCACCATCAGCATCTTTCCGTTCAGACTTTTTAGCAGAGATGACGATGAACTCGAGATTGCACTGGGGGATCGCGGTTGCCATTGCCGGAGCAATCATCATGTGGTTTTTATTAGAGAAAACAACAAGAGGCTACGAATTAAAAGCTGTTGGGTTCAATCAGCATGCTTCTAAATATGCAGGTATCAGTGTTGATCGAAATATTGTATATGCCATGCTGATTTCCGGTGCTTTTGCTGGTCTTGCTGGAGCTATGGAAGGCTTGGGGACATTTGAATATATTGGTGTAAAAGGAGCACATACTGGAGTTGGTTTTGATGGAATCGCAGTAGCGCTGCTTGGTGCTAATACAGCGATTGGTGTTGTGCTTGCTGCTTTCTTATTTGGTGGATTGAAATATGGTTCATTGAATATGCCAATGGAAACTGGAATACCAACTGAAATTATTGATGTAGTTATCGCTTTAATTATTTTCTTTGTTGCATCCAGCTATATTATTCGTCTCGTACTGAGAAAGTTTAGCAAGAAAAAGGGGGTGGAATAAGTGAGTTTTATAGAGATACTAGCGATACTTGTTCCATCTACACTTGTATACGCCTCACCACTAATTTTAACTGCCCTCGGTGGAGTGTTTTCTGAGCGTTCTGGTGTAGTAAATATTGGGTTGGAAGGTTTAATGGTAGTTGGTGCTTTTACGAGTATTATATTCAACTTATCATTCGCGGATACATTTGGTGGATGGACTCCTTGGATTTCATTAGTTGTTGCCATGGTAGTAGGCGGAATCTTTTCACTATTGCATGCAGTAGCATCCATATCCTTCCGGGCTGACCAAACAGTCAGTGGTGTAGCCATTAACATGTTGGCACTCGGAGCTTGTATGTTCCTTGTAAAATTAGTATACGGTAAAGGACAAACAGAAAAAATTTCCGAACCATTTTACAGCGTTGAAATACCGGTACTGAGTGATATCCCTGTATTGGGTAAAATTCTATTCTCAGATTTGCACTATACCTCAATCCTAGCTATCATCGTTGCGGTGATTTGCTGGTACGTAATCTATAAAACACCATTTGGTCTGCGTCTTCGTTCAGTTGGTGAGCATCCAATGGCCGCTGACACAATGGGGATTAACGTCAATAGAATGCGCTATATTGGAGTAATTTTAAGTGGGATTTTAGGAGCATTGGGTGGAGCGATCTATGCTTCAACGATTGCTTTAGATTTTACACATGCGACAATCTCCGGACAAGGGTTCATGGCGATAGCCGCTATGATCTTTGGAAAATGGCATCCAATCGGAGCCATGGGGGCAGCATTATTCTTTGGATTTGCACAATGTTTAAGTATTGTAAGCTCAATGCTTCCATTCTTTAGTGACATTCCAAATGTTTATATGTTGATCTTGCCGTATGTATTAACAATATTGGCTTTAACAGGATTTATTGGACGTGCCGATGCACCAAAAGCATCCGGAACACCATATATCAAAGGAAAACGATAAAAAAATAAATTTATCAGGTTTTTCATAAGAGACAAGTGCTGGTTCACGCAGCACTTGTCTTTTTTTATCAAATAGAATACCGCACAAGTGAATCTGCATCTATCTCTGCATTACAATTTGAAAAGATCAGAATAGGGACAGGGTCAGTTCCTTGATTTACCTTCCATTTAACCTGTATATTCAAACTAAAGGTTTAAAAAAAATCCTTGAGACGAACAATATGGATAAGAACCCGCATAATATTGAGTAAAGGGAGGTCTACTTTTATGGCAGTTATTGATGAGATTAAAATAAAACAAGCAGGCGTTACCGTTCATTTTGTACCAACAAAGAAATTTAAAACTACAACACTTGTTTGGAAGATGAAAGCACCTTTAAAGGAAGAAACCGTTACATATAGGGCATTGTTACCCAATGTTCTGCAAAGTAATACAGCTGCTTATCCAACATCCACAGCGTTTCGGGCCCATCTTGATCAATTATATGGAGCAAGTCTTTTTACGGATGTTAGTAAAAAAGGCGAATATCATATTATGAGTTTTCAAATGGAAATGGTAAATGAACGCTTTTTATCTAAGCCGGAGCCCCTATTGGAACAAGCATTTAAGCTCTTACATGATGTTTTGATTAATCCGAACATACAGGGGGATGCTTTTGATGCGGACACAGTTACAAAGGAAAAGCGTGCATTGAAACAAAGGCTTCAGGCTGTATATGACGATAAGATGCGTTATTCTTCTTTACGGTTAACTCAGGAAATGTGCCTGGAAGAAAATTATCGCCTGGAAGCGAACGGGATATTAAATGTAGTGGATGAAATCAGCCCTGAAAGCTTGTACCAATATTACAAAAAAGCATTCGAGGAAGATGAACTTGACCTTTATGTGATTGGTGATTTGGATGAAGATCGTGTTGCCCAACTATCTGCGCATTATTTTCAGTTTGCAGAGAGAAGGCCAGAACGTGTTGTGCATAGTAAATATGAAATCCATGAAGTGAAAGAACTAAAAGAAATACAGGACATCAAACAGGGCAAGCTGAATATTGGTTATCGAACAAATATTACGTATGGTGACCCCGATTATTTTGCTCTGCAAATGTTTAATGGGATTTTTGGTGCTTTTTCACACTCCAAGCTTTTCATAAACGTTCGTGAAAAAGCAAGCTTGGCCTATTATGCAGCATCGCGTCTTGAAAGCCATAAGGGTCTTTTGATGGTTATGTCAGGCATAGATAATAAAAACTATGACCAGGCGGTAACGATTATAAAAGAACAAATGGAAGCTATGAAAAAAGGCGATTTTACGGATCAGGAAATGGAGCAAACAAAAGCTATCATTAAAAATCAATTGCTTGAAACAATTGATACGTCCCGTGGTTTAACAGAAGTTTTATATCATAATGTGGTTGCCGATTTCCAAAAATCTTTGGATGATTGGTTGTCAGCGATTGATGAGGTAACAAAAGAAGAAATCATAGCTTGTGGAGAAAAAATTCAGATGGATACAATCTATTTCTTAAGCGGAGAAGAGGTGGCAGAGTAATGGAGAAGCAACTATTTGATCAACTTCAGGAAGAGCTATATTTTGAAAAAATGGATAATGGTTTATCTGTATATATTCTTCCGAAAAAAGGCTTCAATAAGACGTATGCCACATTTACAACGAAATATGGATCAATTGATAATCATTTTAAAGAACCTGGAGCAGAAGACTATTCGAGAGTACCAGATGGCATTGCCCATTTCCTTGAACATAAACTGTTTGAAAAAGAAGATGGCGATGTATTTCAACAGTTCAGCAAGCAAGGAGCGGCAGCTAATGCCTTTACATCTTTTACACGCACAGCGTATCTTTTTTCCAGCACAACTGATGTACAGAAAAATTTAGAGACACTGATTGATTTTGTTCAGGAACCATATTTCTCGGATAAGAGTGTAGAGAAGGAAAAAGGAATCATTGGCCAAGAAATTACCATGTACGATGATAATGCTGATTGGAGATTGTATTTCGGGATTATAGAAAATTTATATCACAATCACCCTGTGAAAATTGATATTGCAGGTACAGTGGAGTCGATCGCAGGGATTACAAAAGAATTACTTTACCAATGCTATAATGCATTTTATCACCCAAGCAATATGCTTTTATTTATTACAGGACCTGAGGATCCAGAAGTCATTATGAAACAGGTACGTGATAACCAGGCTAAAAAAGACTTCGGTAATCGTGGAGACATCAGCCGGAAATTTGAGGAAGAACCTGTTGGGGTAGCAACAAAAAAACGTACAATAAATATGCATGTCCAATCACCTAAGTGTGTGGTTGGATTAAAAGCTAATAATCCAACTCTCCAAGGTATTGATTTATTAAAACAAGAGTTATCTATCAACCTTTTCCTTGATATGACTTTTGGGAAAAGCTCCGAATATTACGAGAAACTTTATACTGAGGGTTTCATTGACCATTCATTCTTCTATGATTATACGCAGGAATTTGGGTTTGGATTTGGAATGGTTGGCAGTGATACTGATAAACCCGATCAATTAGAGAGTGAATTAAAAAATATACTCATTAAAGCTCGTAATGGAGAGATTCTAACTGAGGAAAAGCTGAATTCTGTTCGTAAGAAAAAGATTGGTGCATTTCTGAGATCTTTAAATTCACCAGAATCAATCGCCAATCAATTTACTCGCTATGCATTTAATGATATGAAGTTATTTGATGTCGTAACTGTTTTGGAATCTCTAACATTTGATGAAGTGAATAAGGCGGTACAAGAGTTAATAGATGAAGATCGAATGTCAGTGTTTCAAATTTTGCCATCTTGAATGAATAGAGCCGGACCGTAATGGTTTTGGCTCTTTTTCTTTGCTTTCTAAATGTTTACTGAATCGGGAAAGCATAAACAGATGAAATGGGGTAATGTGTCGATCTTTAAAGAGTAAGTTGTTAAGCAGCGATTTTTATAATGAAAAAAGCTTCCTTAGAAACAATTGACTATTTTCATTTGATGGTTTTCCTTTTGAAGAACAACCTTTATAATGAAAAGTATTGTAGGTGTTAATTTGAGCAAGGGGTTTTTATCATGAATGGAAAATATGCACTAATTACGGGAGCAAGTGGAGGAATCGGCCGTGCTATTGCATTACGGATGGCATCAGAGGGTTGGAACTTATATCTTCATTATCACCGTAATGTTAAGGGAATTACGTCATTACTGGAAGAATTAAAGCTATTTCCCATCCAGACAAAAGTAATTCAGGCTGATTTAAGTAAAGACAGCGGCCATCAAGATATTTTAGACGAAATTGACGAAATTGATACGATCATTTTAAACAGCGGAGACAGTCATTTTGGCTTAATTACAGATATAAGTGATGAACGTGCCAAACAAATGGTAGCATTACATATTACATCTCCCTTTTTATTAACAAAGGGTCTAATTCAGAAGCTTATAAACAAAAAAGAAGGCAATATCATTGCCATAACATCTATTTGGGGAGAAGTAGGAGCTTCATGCGAAGTTTTGTATTCAATGGTAAAGGGTGGACAAAATTCCTTCGTCAAGGCTCTTGCTAAAGAACTTGCGCCATCGGGAATTCGAGTGAATGCCGTATCACCAGGGGCAATAGCCACACCCATGCTTGAAAGGTTTGAATCTGAAGAGCTAAGAGAATTGGAAGAAGAAATTCCAATGGGACGCTTGGGATTGCCGAGTGAAATCTCAGGAGTGGTCTCCTTTATTCTCTCAGAAGACTCCAGTTATATAACAGGACAGATTATCAGCGTGAATGGCGGTTGGAATACCTAAGTATTTACTAATACATTATGTATTTTGCTTTTCACTCGTATGGAAATCATATATGATAAGACATAGGGAAAATATTGAAGGAATTTGTCAAATGTTTTTCTTGGGAGGGTAAGGAATGGACAAGAAGGAATGGTATTTTGAATATGAAATTAAAAGTAACCGTCCCGGTTTATTGGGTGATATTTCTTCTTTGTTAGGAATGCTCTCCATCAATATCGTAACCATAAATGGTGTAGATGAAGGAAGAAGAGGCCTGCTTCTTTTGGCAAAGGATAATCGCCAAATTGAACGTCTCGAATCAATTCTTCAAACAATGGATACGATAAAAGTAACAAAACTTAGAGAGCCAAAATTAAGAGATCGGTTAGCAGTCAGACATGGGCGTTATATACAAAGAGACGCAGATGATCGAAAGACCTTTCGATTTGTAAGGGAAGATCTTGGGCTTCTCGTTGATTTTATGGCTGAGCTCTTTAAGCAGGAAGGTCATAAATTAATAGGAATCAGGGGCATGCCCAGGGTAGGTAAAACGGAATCGATCGTAGCAGCAAGTGTATGTGCGAATAAGCGTTGGTTATTTGTTTCCTCGACTCTTTTAAAACAGACTGTTCGAAACCAACTAATTGAAGACGAATACAATGAAAACAATTTGTTTATTCTCGATGGAATTGTATCAACACGAAGAGCCAGCGAAAAACACTGGCAGTTGGTCCGGGAGATTATGAGGCTTGATTCCATTAAGGTGGTAGAGCATCCCGATGTGTTTGTGGAAAACTCAGAGTATACAATGGACGACTTTGATTATATTATTGAACTACGAAATGACCCGAACGAAGAGATCACATATGAAGCAGTAGACCAGCAATCCTCTTTATTTGGAGGATCCGAATTTGGATCGTTTGATTTTTAGTGATTAGAAGGTGTTTAAATGACGGAATTAGGAAAAGTACTAAAGGAAGCCAGAGAGTCCAAAGGATTAACACTGGATGACCTTCAACAATTAACAAAAATACAAAAACGTTATCTTGTGGGTATAGAAGAGGGCAATTATGAAATGATGCCTGGTAAATTCTATGTCAGAGCATTCATTAAACAATATGCTGAAGCGGTTGGACTGGATGCAGAAGAGCTTTTTGCACAGCACCAGCCTGATATCCCTACAGTTGTACAGCAGGATGAGATGCCCCAAAATTTATCCAGGGTGCAAACCAAAAAAACATTGCCTGTGCAGAATTCCAAGTGGTTGGATTTACTTCCTAAAATTTTGATTGGTGTATTTCTTGTCGCGGTTGCCGCTATTATCTATTATTATGTAGCAAAAGCAATAGGTAATAATGATGATCCGGGTACTGCTAATCAAGGTAGCGACCCTGTACAATTAGAACAGGGCGAACCTACAACTCCAAAAGAAGAGGAAGCCACTCAAGAGAAAGAAGATACAGAGCCAGAAAAAGAAAGTGCAGCTGACAAATCTGAGGAAGAAACAGAAGAAAAAGCTTCTGCTGGTTTGGAAGTTACCTCTGCTAATGGAAAAAACACTACATTCCAATTGAATAATGCAGATGAATTCAAGGTTTCTGTAAAATCGACGGGCGAAACTTGGATCTCCGTTAAAAATTCCAAAGGAGAAAATCTCTTTAATGGAATGCTTAAAGAAGGGGAAAGCCAAGACTTTGACCTAACTAATGATAATCAAATCGTACTGAATATCGGCAGAACAACAGACACAGAAGTGATTGTTAATGATGAAAAACTGGAATATGAAAGTGATTCCATTGTCCAAAACATAACGATTGATTACACGAAGGAGTAAGGGTGGAAGGTCATCAGTGGATGGCCTTCTCTCCTATTTCTTTCTACATAATAAAATTTATAGTAAAGTGAGGAACATCTTGTGAATTTACCGAATAAAATAACAATTTCCAGAATATGCATGATACCTTTATTTGTGATTATCATGCTGCCATCCATTGATTGGGGAACATGGGTAATAAATGGTGAGGAACTGCCAATTTCTCATTTTGTTGGAGCCATTCTATTTATCATTGCATCCACGACGGATTGGATTGATGGTTATTATGCAAGAAAGCATAATTTGGTTACAACCTTAGGGAAATTTCTTGATCCGCTGGCAGATAAATTGCTTGTTTCTGCGGCATTAATTGTTCTTGTAGAATTAAATCTTGCTTCTGCCTGGATCGTTATTTTAATAATCAGCCGTGAATTTGCGGTAACAGGTCTGCGTCTTGTTTTGGCCGGTGAGGGTGAAGTTGTAGCCGCAAACCAATTGGGGAAAATTAAAACCTGGACTCAGATTATTGCTATATCCGCGTTATTATTACATAACCTGCCATTCGCATGGATTAATTTCCCGTTTGCTGATCTAGCATTATATGTAGCGCTATTCTTTACTCTTTGGTCTGGTTGGGATTACTTTGTTAAAAATAAACACGCGTTTTTAAACTCGAAATAAGGGTATCATTCGTATATAACTTTTTAAATTGGCGGGTGACAGAATGAATGCGGAACTAATAGCAGTTGGCTCTGAATTATTGCTTGGGCAGATTGCCAATACAAATGCTCAATTTATTTCGAAAAGCTTGGCAGAGATAGGTGTTAACGTATATTACCATACTGTGGTAGGTGATAATCCTTCCCGATTGGAAAAAGCAATTGAAATTGCAGAATCCCGGGCAGATCTTATTATTTATACCGGTGGTTTGGGACCAACGAAGGATGATATAACAAAAGAAGTTGTGGCCTCTCATATCGGTAAAACGTTAATAACAGATCAAAAAGCAATGGAAAACATTGAAGATTATTTTAAAAAAATAAATCGGGTTATGACAGAAAACAATCGAAAGCAGGCACTGGTTATTGAAGGATCAGAAGTTTTCCATAATCATAATGGGATGGCTCCTGGAATGGCTGTGTCTCATGGAGATATTCTTCATATTCTTTTGCCTGGGCCCCCGAGTGAGATGAAGCCAATGCATCAAGATTATACCATTCCCTATCTATTACGATTAATGGACCGGGTTGAACGCATTGATTCAAGAGTACTACGTTTCTTTGGTATAGGAGAATCACAGCTCGAAACAGAGATTGAGGATTTGCTGGATCAACAAAGTAATCCGACTATAGCACCGCTGGCATCAGATGGAGAAGTGACTCTTCGAATTACTGCTAAGCATGAATCAACTGCTGAGGCTGACAAACTATTAAAAGAGGCGGAAGAGAAAATTCTCTCACGTGTGGGCGAATATTTTTATGGATATGATGATACAACCATCATGAATGAACTTATTAATCTTTTAAAAGAAAATGAACTTACAATCTCGGCAGCTGAAAGCTTAACTGGTGGAATGTTTCAAGAAAAAATGACGGATATTCAGGGAGCAGGGTTAATTCTTAAAGGCGGTATTGTTGTTTATACGAATGAAGCTAAGAAAAAGCTGCTAAAAGTAGAACAATCGACCATAGATCAATATGGAGTTGTCAGTGAGCAATGTGCTATTGAGATGGCTGACAATATTAAAGCCCAACTGCAATCTGATATCGGGATAAGCTTTACCGGTGTAGCTGGACCAGACGAATTAGAAGGTCATCCGGTAGGGACTGTTTATATTGGTATAGCTATAGCTGGTCAGAAAACATACGCTAAGAGATTAGATTTAGGCGGAATGCGTGAAGTGAATCGAGTTAGAAGTATGAAGTATGGCTGCCATTTTCTTATACACAAGCTGAGAGATTTGTATGCATAACAAATTCCCTCCCCAACTAGAAAAATAGTTGGGGTGTTTTATTGTTTATAAAATAGCAATAATTTCAGTTTTATACGATTTATTGTTTGAAGTAATCGGTTTACTTAAGGTATTCATTTAAATTGACGAATAAATGATAAAAAAACAAGGCGAATAAATGTTCGCTTTTTTGCTTGGCAAATCCGACTGAATGAGGTATAGTATAGATAAGTTCTTAATTGTACAAGTTATGTTTTTTATATAGATATGGGGAGGAAATAAACTGTGAGTGAACGTCAGGCTGCGCTGGATATGGCGCTAAAACAAATTGAAAAACAATTTGGTAAAGGTTCAGTAATGAAGCTCGGTGAAAGAGCAGACAGAAAGGTTTCCACAATTCCAAGTGGTTCTCTTATGCTAGATTCAGCCCTAGGTGTAGGTGGATATCCAAGAGGAAGAATAATTGAGATTTATGGACCGGAGAGTTCCGGTAAAACGACAGTCGCTTTACATGCGATTGCAGAAGTACAAGCAAAGGGTGGACAAGCAGCCTTTATTGATGCAGAACATGCTTTAGATCCGGCATATGCACAAAAGCTTGGCGTAAATATAGATGAATTACTACTTTCCCAGCCCGATACTGGTGAACAGGGATTAGAGATTGCTGAAGCGCTTGTACGAAGCGGTGCAGTTGATATTATTGTTGTCGATTCAGTGGCGGCATTAGTGCCAAAAGCTGAGATTGAAGGTGAAATGGGAGATTCTCATATGGGCTTACAGGCTCGTTTAATGTCCCAGGCTCTTCGTAAACTTTCTGGATCCATTAATAAATCTAACACAATTGCAATCTTTATTAACCAAATCCGTGAGAAGATTGGTGTTATGTTTGGTAATCCAGAAACAACTCCAGGTGGTCGTGCGCTTAAGTTCTATTCTACCATTCGTCTTGAAGTAAGACGCGCGGAACAATTGAAACAAGGAAATGATATTGTAGGTAATAGAACTAAAATAAAAGTTGTTAAAAATAAAGTGGCTCCGCCATTCAAAGTGGCTGAAGTGGATATTATGTACGGTGAAGGTATTTCTAAAGAAGGTGAAATCATCGACATTGGTTCTGAATTAGACGTGATCGAAAAGAGTGGTTCCTGGTATTCTTATAATGGAGAGCGCTTGGGCCAAGGCCGAGAGAATGCCAAACTGTTCTTAAGAGAAAATCCGGATGTCCGTGATGAGATTTCTATGAAAATTCGTTCGGCATATGGATTAAATGGGGAAGTTCAAGCTGTAAATCCAGTAGAAGACATGGATGAATTGGATTTACCTGAATAAGTATAATTCTACCGGGCAAACCTGCATTTATAGGTTTGCTTTTTTTCTTAAATCACGTTGAACTGCTCAGGAATCTTTTCATTATTTTTTATGATACGTATATATTTGTCTGTATTTTTGAAAACGAGGAAAAGAGCGTCAGGACTAGCTCTTGACAACAAATTTTCATAACTTTACAATAGATATGTATTAATATCTTTTTTTATGACATGCCCAAAAGCGATTGTGCTGTATATTTTTAGATGATGTACATGCCAGAATTGAAAACAATGTAGTAAAAGAGATTAAAAAATTTAATAGCAAGAGGAGGTGTAATGATGGATCCAATCACTATCATCTCCATTTTGCTTGGCCTAATTGTTGGTGCAGTTGTTGGCTATTTGTTAAGAAGATCTATAGCGGAATCTAAGATATCCGGCGCAACGAATGCGGCTGAAAAAATCATTGAAGACGCAAAGCGGGAAGCGGACGCCTTGAAAAAGGAATCCCTTTTAGAAGCAAAGGATGAGATTCATAAGCTTCGGACTGATGCTGAAAAGGAGGTTCGTGATCGACGAACTGAATTGCAGAGACAGGAAAATCGAATTTTACAAAAAGAAGAGAATCTTGACCGTAAAGCAGACTCACAGGATAAACGTGAGACTTTATTGGAAAAGAAAGAAGATTCTCTAAACCAAAGACAACAGCATATTGAACAGATGGAAAGCAAAGTGGACGAGATAATTCAAGCTCAAAGTTCTGAACTTGAACGTATTTCTAGCCTAACTAGAGAAGAGGCAAAAGCCATTATCCTTGATCGTGTTGAGAACGAGCTTTCACATGATATTGCAATCATGATGAAAGAGAGCGATAACCGAGCGAAGGAAGAAGCGGACAAAAAGGCACGTGAAATCTTGTCACTTGCGATTCAACGTTGTGCAGCAGATCATGTGGCCGAAACGACTGTTTCTGTCGTCAATCTTCCTAATGATGAGATGAAAGGTCGAATTATCGGTCGTGAAGGACGTAATATTCGAACACTTGAGACGTTGACAGGAATTGATCTAATCATCGATGATACTCCGGAAGCCGTCATTTTATCTGGATTTGATCCAATTAGACGTGAAACTGCGAGACTTGCCCTGGAAAAACTTGTACAAGATGGACGTATTCATCCAGCTCGTATTGAAGAAATGGTTGACAAGGCAAGAAGGGAAGTTGATGAGCATATCCGGGAAATCGGTGAGCAAACAACATTTGAAGTTGGGGTTCATGGCTTACACCCAGATTTGATAAAAATCCTTGGTCGCTTAAGATACAGAACAAGCTATGGACAAAATGTGCTTAAGCATTCTATGGAGGTAGCCTATTTATCAGGATTGATGGCAGCAGAGCTTGGCCAAGATATTACGTTGGCGAAGCGAGCTGGACTATTGCATGATATCGGTAAAGCTATCGATCATGAAGTTGAAGGAAGCCATGTGGAAATAGGGGTGGAACTTGCTACTAAGTACAAGGAACATCCAGTTGTTATTAATAGTATTGCTTCCCATCATGGAGACACTGAGCCAAAATCCATAATTGCCATTCTGGTAGCTGCGGCAGATGCTCTTTCAGCGGCTCGACCTGGTGCCAGAAGTGAAACGCTTGAAAACTATATACGTCGCCTAGAAAAACTTGAAGATATTTCTGAATCCTATGAGGGTGTTGAAAAATCCTTTGCAATCCAGGCTGGACGCGAAGTCCGTATCATTGTTAAGCCTGAAAGTATTGATGATTTAGAGGCACACCGACTGGCTAGAGATATCAGAAAACGTATTGAAGATGAACTGGATTATCCGGGACATATTAAAGTAACGGTTATTCGTGAGACCAGAGCAGTTGAATATGCAAAATAAAGCGGTGTTTCTTCACCGCTTTATTTTTTTTTAGAACTCCCATTTTCATATTCATATGATAAATGGGTAAAATGGACAAAATTAATCTTGGATTGTTTGTATAGAAAGGAACACGAAAATGAGATTATTATTTATCGGGGATATTGTAGGTTCACCCGGAAGAGCTATGGTGAAAGAATATTTAGGCAAACTAAAAGAAAAATATAGACCACAGTTTGTCATCATTAATGGAGAAAATGCAGCAGCTGGGAGAGGGATTACTCAAAAAATTTATAAAGAATTACTTGAGTATGGAGCTAATATTATTACGCTTGGTAATCATTCCTGGGACAATCGTGATATTTTTGAATTTATAGAGGATGCTAAATACTTAGTGCGTCCTGGAAATTTCCCAGACAGTACACCAGGTAAGGGTCTTTCATTTGTTAAGATGAATCAATTTGAACTGGCTGTCATTAACTTACAGGGCAGAACCTTTATGCCTGCACTTGATGATCCATTTTTATGTGCGGATAAATTGGTAGAAGAGGCAAGCAAGCGAACACCATTCATATTTGTTGATATGCATGCAGAAGCAACTAGTGAAAAACAAGCGATGGGCTGGTATTTAGATGGAAGAGTATCTGCTGTAGTAGGAACTCATACACATGTTCAAACAGCTGATAATCGGATTCTACCTAAAGGAACTGCCTATATGTCCGATGTAGGAATGACAGGGCCATATGATGGTATTCTTGGAATGGAAAGAGATGCAGTTATAAAAAAATTCTTAACGAGCCTGCCTGTACGATTTGAAGTTCCAAAAGAAGGGCGAGCAGTTCTTAGCGGTTTAATCATTGATTTAGATCCTAAAACCGGTAAAGCGTTAAAAACCGAAAGAATATTAATAAATGAGGACCATCCATTTTTCAATTAAATAGGACCAAAAGAGCCAACCTGTTAGGGGTTGGCTTTTTTGTATGGTATATCTTTTCTTCATAATGAATATAGTTAACAGAAAAAGCATACTCACTAGGGGACATGTCTTGGAATAAGATGAGGAGGACCAGAAATGGAAATATTAAAGGTTTCAGCAAAATCTAATCCCAACTCTGTGGCTGGAGCGCTGGCGGGTGTATTAAGAGAAAGAGGAGCTGCAGAAATTCAGGCAATTGGTGCTGGCGCATTAAACCAAGCGGTAAAAGCTGTAGCGATTGCCAGAGGGTTCGTAGCGCCGAGTGGGGTAGATCTTATTTGCATTCCGGCTTTTACAGATATCTTAATTGATGGTGAGGAACGTACCGCCATAAAACTAATTATAGAACCACGGTAGTATGAAATTGGAGCTGACTCTCAGGGAATGATCGGAAGATACTGTCCGATTAGGAGGATGCTCCATTTTGTTCAATTTAAGAGCCAGTTTAGTTTGGGGAATTTAAGGAAACGGAGGTGACAGAACGGGTTTGAATGCAATCAATATATGAGGAGCACAATATCTTCCTTTTTATACTGGCAAGTGTACATCCATTTATCCGCTTTGACGCAGCATATGCCATCGTGGATATTTTTTTATGACCAAATTACATGCCAAAGGTAACCTAATAGACATGCTTGTAAACAAACCTTTAAAGCGAGGGAAACAGAAAAGAGTTTAAATATGGTTCTGTGACGTCATAGACGGCGATTTGCTGAAGTTAAAAATGTAATAGAGATAAAGAGGGATGAAGTGATTAAATAACCTGAGATTGGTGCGGGTTGGATGCTGGCAGTGCTCTCGGCACGGGTTTACTCACTTTCAATTAAACGGATTAAATATAAGAAATACGAATAATAGCTGGTTTGATGTATCTCAATTGATGAGAGGTGCTATCCAGATTATATAAACATATGACCATAGGCTTCCATAGAGGTGAGGGACATAATAGTCGCATCAGACTTAGATGGAATTACATCCGTTATTTAGGATTATCTTTTACAATTCTAATTGCCGTTGAAGGAAGCATTAAGGGAAGTGAAGTTAATGGGTTTCATTTTGCTAGTTTAAGGCTATTTAAAAATTAATTTTTTGAATTTTTACAAAATAACACCAGGATTGGTTGCTTTTTTTTGTTCTTAAGCTTAATATGATAGATATTTAGGGATAATTTAGCAAATATTAACATTATTCTAAGCTGATTTATAACATTAAGGGAAATAAATATTTCATTTGAGGAATCGAAGGGGTGTAAAGGAAATGATTAAACAACTTTCATGGAAAGTTGGAGGGCAGCAAGGTGAAGGCATAGAAAGTACTGGAGAAATTTTCTCCATTGCGTTAAATCGTCTCGGGTATTACTTGTATGGCTATCGTCATTTTTCCTCCAGAATTAAAGGAGGTCATACGAATAATAAAATTCGAGTCAGTACAACGAAGGTTCGATCTATTTCAGACGATTTGGATGTATTAGTGGCCTTTGACCAAGAAACCATTGATGTAAATTATAAAGAATTACATAAAGATGGAATCATTATGGCTGACACCAAGTTTACCCCACAATCTCCTTTAGATTCCGAAGCCAAACTTTATTCCGTACCTTTTACAGAAATAGCCTCTCAACTTGGGACATCACTGATGAAAAATATGGTGGCCATTGGAGCTTCCAGTGCTGTGCTTGGCTTAAATATTCAGGTGTTTTCAGAAGTAGTAGACGAAATATTCGGTAAGAAAGGGACCTCGGTTGTTGAAAAGAATTTGGAGGCCATTCAGGCTGGCTATGATTTTATGATGGAAAAGCTGGACGATAAGCAGGGAGTATTGAGGCTTGTTGAAGCGGATGGAAAAAAACGTTTATTCATGATTGGAAATGATGCGATTGCAATGGGGGCGCTGGCTGGCGGTACACGTTTTATGGCAGCCTATCCAATTACCCCTGCTTCTGAAATTATGGAGTATTTAATTAAGCATCTACCCAAATATGGTGGAACGGTGATTCAAACAGAGGATGAAATCGCTGCTTGTACGATGGCCATTGGTGCAAATTATGCTGGTGTACGAAGCCTGACAGCCTCAGCGGGCCCAGGGTTATCGTTGATGATGGAGGCCATCGGATTATCTGGGATTACCGAAACTCCTCTTGTAATAGTGGATACGCAGCGTGGAGGGCCTTCTACAGGTATGCCTACAAAGCAAGAACAATCAGATTTAATGGCCATGATTTATGGAACACATGGTGAAATACCTAAAATCGTCATGGCTCCAAGTACGGTTGAAGAAGCTTTCTATGATACGGTTGAAGCATTTAATTTAGCTGAAGAATATCAGGTTCCTGTTATTATCCTATCAGATTTACAATTATCTCTTGGTAAACAAACGGTTGAGCCTTTAGATTTTAGTAAGGTTGAGATTCGTAGAGGCAAACTCATAACAGATGAATTACCTGAAATCACGGATAAAAGTTATTTTAAACGCTATATGGTAACCGAGGATGGAATATCTAAAAGAACCATTCCTGGAATGAAAAATGGGATTCATCATGTTACCGGTGTTGAACATGATGAGACAGGTAAACCATCAGAAGTGGCTTCCAATCGTGTAGCTCAAATGGATAAACGAATGCGAAAGATTGATTCTATTGCCTTTAAATCCCCCCTTCATATAAATGCGAAATATGAGAGTCCAGATTTGCTAATGGTTGGGTTTAACTCTACAAGAGGTGTCATCGAAGAGACAATGGATAGACTTGAGAGTGATGGGATTAAAGTAAATCATGTCCATATCAGACTGTTGCATCCATTTCCGGCTCAGGAGATACTGTCTTATGTACAGAAAGCAAAGAAGATAGTGGTCATAGAGAATAACGCAACAGGACAATTGGCTAATATCCTAAAAATGAATATTGGCCATGGTGATAAGATTATGAAGCTTTTAAAATACGACGGTAATCCATTTTTGCCGCACGAAGTCTATTCAAATTGCAGGGAGTTGGTTTAAATGGCTACATTTAAAGATTTCAGGAATAATGTAAAACCAAACTGGTGTCCCGGTTGTGGAGACTTCTCTGTTCAGGCAGCGATCCAAAGGGCAGCAGCTAACGTTGGACTGGAACCGGACCAACTCGCTGTTATTTCTGGTATCGGTTGTTCGGGCCGTATTTCAGGTTATATCCAATCCTATGGGTTTCACAGTATACATGGCCGTTCTTTACCAATAGCACAGGGTGTAAAAATGGCTAATCGTGATTTAACCGTTCTTGCCTCAGGTGGAGACGGGGATGGATTTGCAATAGGTATGGGGCACACTGTACATGCGATTAGGAGAAATATAGATATCACCTATATTGTGATGGACAATCAAATTTATGGTTTAACAAAAGGGCAGACATCTCCGCGTTCTTCTGTTGGTTTTAAGACTAAATCAACACCTGGAGGTTCGATCGAACAGGCAATATCACCAATGGAAATGGCCTTGTCGGTTGGAGCTACATTTGTAGCGCAAAGCTTTTCTACTGATTTAAAAGATTTGACAGCCCTGATTGAGGCAGGCATTCGCCATAAAGGATTCTCCCTAATTAATGTTTTCAGCCCTTGTGTGACCTACAATAAAGTGAATACGTATGATTGGTTCAAGGAAAATCTGACAAAGCTTTCAACAATAGAAGAGTACGATTCATCCAATAAGGAAGCAGCAATGCAGACACTAATGGAGCATCAAGGTTTAGTGACTGGCTTAATCTATCAAAATACTGAACAGCCTTCCTATCAGGAATTAATTCAGGGATATGCTGAAAAACCATTATCGACTGCTAATTTAGATTTGACTCAGGAGCATTTTGATCAATTAACAGCTGAATTTATATGAGTTTATAAACACCGGCCGTATTAATGGCCGGTGTTTACTTTTTATTCCACGCGAGGAAAGTATTTTATAGTTTATAGAGAATAAATACGGATAAATAGTACTTAAACAAGATAAGGGAGAATACCTGATGAAAAGTGTAACAGCTGTACTTGCTTGTTTAATGCTGCTATTTATCTGTTTCAAAGAAACAGATGCCGTAAAATTAAGTAATGCCGAATATATAGGCCGCGATGGTGTCGGCTGCTATGAAGGAGAGTATGCGACTCAGATTCATCAGGATGATTCTCATAGAAATGAAATCAGCTATCAAAGTTTAAATGCGGCTAAAGAAAGCTGGCTCCCATATATTAAGCAGATTACCGGAGCCATTTGTTTATTATTTGCCTGGTATCTGATGGATTCGAATAAGGACTGAATCAAATGTCTCGAAAAAAAATTAGTATCATATTAACCCTAATAGGTTTATATTTATTAATCTCGCCAATCTTTGATTTAGTGAGCGAATTCTCTAAAGCAGAGGTAATCGTAGAACAACCGGGCATAGAGATAAGCAGTAAAGAAATAATGAGCCATACTAAGGAAGAGGAAGTAACGATTGTTCCGCCCCCCTATAGTGAAGGAGATACAATTGGTTATTTAAAAATGAACAATTTAAAAATAGAATGGCCATTGATAGAGGGAATAAACCAAAAATATTTAAACAAAGGAATCGGCCATTTAGAGCAAACTGCATACCCAAATGAGTTAGGGACGGTTGGCCTTGTTGCATTTCAAGATAATAAACCTATACGTGAATTATATTCAGTTGATACGGGCGAATTGATTCATATAACGGATTATGAAAGTACATATGTTTATGAAGTTTATCGAAAAGATACAATTGCTTATAAGGATTGTGTATTTATAAAGAACATTAATAAAGAAGAAATCATGCTCGTTACTGCAACGAAGGATAAAGAAAAACTTTTTGTTATTTATGCAAAACGTATCTAGCCTTTGTATGAAGTCTCTGGGATTCCAGAGACTTTTTTTGTTTTGGGATGGCAGGCTATCAAAGTAACAAATTTTAGAACATTCCATTCTGTATGTAAATATAGTAAAAGAAATTTGGTTTTAACAAAAAAGTAAAACGTTTTCAAAAAAATATCCTGGTAATATTCAACTGTCCGTCACACGTGGAATAGTCTATTTACATGAATATGATAAAATTTTACAATTTTGGTATAAGGGGAGTTTTAGTAAGGAGAGTGTAAACCGTGGATGGGAAAATGAGAGCGATTGTAAAACACAAAAGGGGTTATGGAGCTGAGCTTCAACTCATCGATATTCCTTCAATTAAAGAGAATGAAGTGTTGATTAAGGTGAAGGCGACATCAATATGCGGCACTGATGTCCATATATATACATGGGATGAATGGTCTCAAAACCGTGTTAAACCGCCTTATGCATTTGGGCATGAATTTTCGGGGGAGATTGTTAAAGTAGGAGATAAAGTTCAGAATTACGAGGTAGGCGATTATGTTTCTGCTGAGACTCATTTAGTTTGTGGGAGTTGCCCTCAATGTATGACTGGACATTATCATATATGTAAAAACACAAAAATAATTGGCGTGGATACTCAAGGGTGTTTTGCTGAATATGTAGCTTTGCCGGCATCCAATCTGTGGAAAAATCCTGATGATATGCCTATTGATGTAGCATCCATTCAGGAACCGATGGGAAATGCGGTCCATACCGTATTATCTGGTGATGTTGTAGGAAAAACGGTTGCGGTTATCGGTTGTGGTCCAATTGGAATCATGGCAGTTGGAGTGGCAAAAGCAGCAGGTGCCTCGCAGGTGATTGCGCTCGATATTAATGATTACCGTTTAGGCTTGGCCGATAAGCTCGGAGCAACTGTAACAATCAATTCATCCAAGACTGATCCTGTTCAGGCGGTTTATGATTTAACGAATGGGAATGGGGTTGATATCGTTTGTGAAATGAGCGGTCATCCTGTTGCCATTGATCAGGGGTTTAAAATGATTACAAATGGCGGCAGATTTTCTATTTTAAGTTTGCCGTCTAAGCCGGTATCACTCAATATCACCGATGATATCGTTTTTAAAGGAGTAACCGTGCAAGGAATCACAGGGAGACAAATGTTCAAAACATGGCAGCAGGTCTCCAGGCTACTGGATTCAGGGCAGGTTGACGTTAAACCTTTGATCACCCACCACTTCCCTTTAGAGGAGTTTGAGAAGGGGTTTGAACTTATGATTAAAGGTGAATGTGGAAAAGTGGTATTACTCCCTTAGTAGAGAATTTAATAGGTAGAGGGGAAATTTAATCCACTATTATTGATATAATGAAAGAATATAGGGAATAGAAGTGACATTAGAGAAATTATTGGATAAAGGAGGAAGCAATTTGAAGGGGTTTGAATATTTGCAAGCAGAATTGGATGAAATGAAAGGAGAAGGTACGTTCCGTTCCTTAATTCCTTTGGAATCAGAACAAGGTTCCAAGGTTGTGATCAATGGAAACAAAGTGATTCAATTGTCGTCTAATAATTATCTTGGGTTAACTTCGCATCCACGCTTAAAGGATGCTGCGCTTGATGCGACTGAACAATATGGAGTAGGGACTGGATCGGTTCGTACAATAGCCGGTACCCTGGATATGCATATGGAGCTAGAAGGAAAATTAGCAAAATTTAAACATACGGAAGCAGCATTAGTATTTCAATCCGGATTTACTACAAACCAAGGAGTTCTATCTGCAATCCTTACGCAGGACGATGTGGTCATATCAGATGAATTAAACCATGCTTCCATAATCGATGGAATCCGATTAACAAAAGCTGCTCGTCGCGTATACAAGCATGTCGATATGACGAGCCTTGAAGACGCTCTAAAAGAGACACAATCCTATCGTAAACGCTTGATTGTTACAGATGGTGTCTTTTCAATGGATGGTAATATAGCTCCGTTACCAGAAATTGTGGAGTTAGCAGAGAAATATGATGCACTTATTATGGTGGATGATGCTCATGCCTCAGGAGTCCTTGGTCAAAATGGTCGCGGTACTGTCAATCACTTTGGTCTAGATGGACGTGTTCATATTCAAGTTGGTACGTTAAGCAAGGCTATAGGGGTTCTGGGAGGATATGTAGCAAGCAGTCGTACACTGATCGATTATTTAATCCATAAAGGCAGGCCTTTCTTATTTAGTACGTCACACCCGCCAGCAGTGACAATGGCTAATATAGAAGCGATTAATGTTCTATTAGAGGAGCCTGAGTTAATTGATCGGTTATGGGAGAATACGAAGTTCTTTAAAGAAGGACTGGAATTTATGGGTTTTAACACGGGGAAAAGCAAAACACCGATTACGCCGATTATTGTCGGAGATGAGGTTCTCGCACATCAACTGTCAGACAAATTATTGGAGCATGGTGTATTTGCTCAAGGGATTGCATTCCCAACTGTCGCAAAAGGACTTGCGCGGGTCAGAACCATCGTGACTGCCGAACACTCCAAAGAGGAGCTGGCCCTAGCATTGAACGCATTTGATAAGGCGGGTAAAGAACTGGGGATTATTAAATAGAGAAAGTCATTTATTAAGAGAGTAAAAGTGAGTAGATAATAGTTTAAATGAATATACAAATTTAGAGAAAAAGCATGGATTCAAGTTTAATCTTGAATCCATGCTTTTAGTTAGTTGGTTAACCAATCTTTTTACTTAATCATCCATACGTTTGTATTTTTCTTCCTGAGGGAATAAATAAAGAAGAGTATAGAGCGTGTATACAATGAATTAGGTAAAAGGAGTACGTTCATGAATGATAAAATGAATATTCGAAAAGAAGCACTGTCGGTGTTTAAATCTGTCCTATTAGCGATCATTATTGTAACTTTATTGCGTCAGTTTGTTTTTACACCGACTACAGTGAGGGGAGAATCTATGCTTCCTACTCTTGAGGATGGCAATCGGGTTATATTAAGTAAAATGACGACAATCGATCGTTTTGATGAGGTTGTATTTCATGCAACGGATTCATCTGATAATTATGTAAAGCGTGTCATTGGCCTTCCTGGAGATACGGTTGAAATGAAGAATGATGTTCTTTATATCAACGGAAAAGCCTATGATGAGCCTTATTTAGAGGAATTTAAGATGGATTTGCAGGAAGAGGAAAGATTGACAGAAGATTTTACATTGAAGAATTTGACTAGTGAATATAAAGTGCCAAAAGGACAGATGTTTGTCCTTGGAGATAATCGTTTATACAGCAAGGACAGTAGAATATTCGGATTTGTGCCAATGAATAACATAATTGGAGAAGTGAAACTGCGCATATGGCCGATCAGGGATATTGGATTCGCAAAGTAAATGAATAGAATATGTCATTTAGGGATGGTTTGTCTGCTTTATATCGAGGGTGCCTTTGGTATAACACAGACGAACTTTTTTTATGAATTTTTTAAGATAAAAAGCTAGTGCGAAATAATCACTTTAAAAGTTGTGAAATAATTTCCGCTATCCAAAAATTTGCTAATAAATAGTATTAACTAAAATAGGTCTTCTTTTTCAACTGTTTATTTATCCCTTAATAGGCTATTTTACACTTCATATTGAGAAATTTGCCCAAAACCTTTATACTAAATGAATGTGACAATATTCATTTTGAAAATGATTTACTACATTTTGTGATTGTTATTTTTGATTATAGTTCTTTGATGAGTGTGTTTATGAATGTTTATGAATGTGTTTATTTTATTTAATAAAATAGTCAGATTTAATGAATAAGTGCAGATACATGGAAGGGGATTTATATGAACGAGCAGCAACGATTGGATACAACGACCGCTGTTAAAACTGACAAAAAGCAAGAAAAGGATTATAGTAAGTATTTTGAAACGGTTTATATGCCACCATCCTTAAAAGATGCTAAGAGACGCGGTAAAGAGGCGGTTAATTATCATAAGGATTTTAATATTAATGAACAATTCCGTGGTATGGGTGAAGGACGTAAGTTTTATATCCGTACATACGGTTGCCAAATGAATGAGCATGATACAGAAGTTATGTCTGGTATCTTTTTAGCTCTTGGCTATGAACCAACTGACAGTGTAGACGATGCCAATGTCATTTTATTAAATACATGCGCGATCCGTGAAAATGCGGAAAATAAAGTATTCGGAGAGCTTGGCCATTTAAAAGCATTGAGAAAAAATAGACCTGATTTATTATTGGGTGTATGCGGGTGTATGTCTCAGGAAGAATCCGTAGTTAATAAAATTTTGCAAAAGCATGCATTTGTAGATATGATCTTTGGTACACATAATATTCACCGTTTGCCGGAAATTTTGATGGAAGCTTATATGTCCAAAGAAATGGTCATAGAAGTTTGGTCCAAGGAAGGGGATATTATTGAGAACCTTCCAAAAGTAAGAAAAGGAAACATCAAGGCTTGGGTTAATATTATGTATGGTTGTGATAAGTTCTGTACGTACTGTATTGTTCCATTTACACGTGGAAAAGAACGCAGCCGCAGACCGGAAGATATTATTCAGGAAGTCCGCCAGCTTGCGGCGCAAGGGTATCAGGAAATTACATTGCTTGGGCAAAACGTAAATGCATATGGTAAGGACTTTGACGATATGAACTATCGCCTCGGTGATTTAATGGATGAAATCCGTAAAATTGATATTCCGCGTGTGCGCTTTACGACAAGTCATCCTCGTGATTTTGACGATCAATTGATTGAAGTTCTGGCTAAGGGTGGTAACTTGATGGATCATATCCATTTGCCTGTTCAATCCGGTAATAATGATGTCTTGAAAATCATGGCTCGTAAATATACACGTGAGCAATACCTGGAATTGGTTCGAAAAATCAAGGAAGCGATTCCTAATGTGACACTTACAACTGATATTATAGTTGGTTATCCGAATGAAACGGACGAACAGTTTGAAGAAACGATGTCCCTTTATAAAGAAGTAGGATACGACTTAGCTTATACATTTATTTATTCTCCGCGTGAAGGTACACCAGCAGCAAAAATGAAAGATAATGTTCCAATGGAAGTGAAAAAGGAACGTCTTCAACGTCTGAATGCGCTGGTTAATGAAACAGCCAATAAAAAGAATCAAATTTACAAAGGTCAGATACTCGATGTATTGGTTGAAGGGGAAAGTAAGAATAATCCTGAGGTACTGGCAGGATATACAACTAAAAATAAGTTGGTTAACTTTAGAGCTCCAAAATCTGTTATCGGTAAAATTGTAAAAGTAAAAATTACAAATGCTAAAACATGGTCACTTGATGGTGAATATGTGGAAGAAACAAAAGAGGTAGAGGTGGGAGTTTAAAAATGGGGAACTACACGAAAGAACAAATTATTGACAAAGCAAAAGACTTGGCTAAAATGATCTCAACCACAAATGAAGTTGATTTCTTTAAACGTGCGGAAGCACAAATTAACGAAAATGAAAAAATTGCTGAGTTAATGTCAGTAATCAAGGGGTTACAAAAACAGGCGGTCAACTTCCAACATTATGGAAAAGCAGAAGCATTGAGGAAAACTGAGGACAAATTAGCTAAAGTTGAACGTGAACTGGATGAAATTCCAATCGTTCAGGAATTTAAACAGTCACAATTAGAAGTGAATGATCTTCTGCAAATGGTAGCTACAGTCATATCCAATACAGTAACAGATGAAATCATTAAAGCAACTGAAGGTGATTTGTTGCGTGGGGAAACTGGTTCCAAAGTAAAAAATAATTCTCACAGCCATAGCTGCTAATCTAATAAAGCCTCCTATTAGCTCTTTAAAGGGCAATAGGAGGCTCTTCTTTTTTCAAAGAGTCATTCGAAATGGAGATAATCATGATTTTAGTCCATAACCTATTTAACCGGATGATTATCAGGATATCCAAACGAATTCTTTCTACCTACTAAAATAATCTGGAGGCTTTTGATACATACTAAGCAAAAAGGGGATAGAAACTGATCTCCTAATCAAAGGATAGTCAGTATGTTAAAAAAGATAATTGTATACATAGTAAATGGTCTGTTGCTTTTTATCACCTTTATAGGGTTGCTTTTGGTGTGGGTTCATTTTGATATTAAAGCTGGTAGAAAACAAGTAGAGGCAGAAAGCCAACCGTATACCTATCCAAACCGAAATAGTAACTTTGGACTTTACACAGATTGGGATACCTTTTATCCGCAGTTTTCCAAAGATATTGAAGAAGCTAAGGAATATGTATACATTCACTATTTTTCAATTGGTAACGGTGAAGCGAGTAAAAAGTTCTTTGATTTATTGAAGAAAAAGGCGGATGCAGGTGTAGATGTTTATTATTCTGTTGATCGTGCCGGATCGCTAAAGGGAAAAAATGAGTGGTTTGACGAGCTAAAGAAAGCAGGAGTTCACCTAACCTATAGTAATGATCCGCATTTCCCCCATATTTGGTATAGCATCCAGCATCGAAACCATCGTCGTATAGCTGTGATAGATGGGAAAATAGGGTACACAGGCGGACTAAACGTTGCACAAAAATATACAAAAGATACATGGCATGATTATCAGATTCGTATGACAGGTGAGGGAGTTCAGGATTTTGAACAACAATTTTGTAAGGATTGGCAGGTAAATACTGGTGACTTACCACCCGTTCATAAGGTTACCTTGGAAAAAGGAGATACAAATCATTATTTAAAGGTTTATTCAAGTGGATATGGATTGGTTGAAGATTTTATCAAAGAATTTGATAGTGCCAAGCAGCAAATCATAATTGCAACACCTTATTTTATCCCGGATAATCGAGATTTTATGGATGCGTTGAAACGGGCGAGAAAAAGGGGGGTAAAGGTGACCATTATGTGGCCGAAACATTCAGATGGTTTAATGTTAACCCAGGCTGCTTATCCTTTTGTGAGGGAAGCACTTGAAAACGGAATGAGAGTATACCAATATGAAAAAGGAATCTTCCATGGGAAAGTCGTTTTGATTGATCAAACAAGATTAATGATCGGTACAGTGAATATTGATTCACGTTCTTTTAGATTAAATGATGAAATGACCCTATTTATGAAATCGTCCCCATTTAGTCAAACGGTTCAAAAACAATTAGATGTAGATTTGGGGGATTCAAAAGAAATTAAATTGGATTATTTTGATAACCTGAAAATAAAAGATAAACTGTTGATGAGAATTGCCAAATATGTCCATTATTATCTATAATAGAAGTACTTCTAAGAAACGGATCATCCTGAATGATCCGTTTTTTTTTAGGACTTTGGAAAGGAGAAATTAAAATGCCAAAAATAAAATGGGGTATTTTAAGTACGGCAGATATTGGACAAACTCAAGTCATTCCCGCTATTAAACGTTCTTCCTATGGAGAGGTTACAGCCATTGCCAGCCAAAGTCAAAGGGCTAAAGATGTGGCTGCAAGCTTGGAGATTCCAAAGGCCTATGATTCATACGAAGAATTATTAGCTGATCCTGAAATAGACGCCGTATATATTCCATTACCAAACCATTTACATGCAAAATGGACAATGGAAGCAGCAAAAGCTGGTAAACATGTGTTGGTTGAGAAGCCAGCTGCTTTGACAGAGGCGGAAACAATCGAAATGATGAATGCATGTGAGCGTTACGATGTGAAAATGATGGAAGCGTTTATGTATCAATTTCATGCCCAGCATAAACGTGTTAAAGATATTATTAAAACCGGCGAAATTGGCGAAGTAAAGTATATGTATGCCAGTCATTCGTTTTTATTGAGAGATGATGAGGGAAATATTCGTTTATCTTCCGAAAAAGGGGGAGGGGCTTTATATGATGTTGGGTGTTATAATATCCATGCCATTAGACATATTCTTGGAGCGGAACCTGTAGAAATAATGGGTTTTGCAGATCTGAATAATCCATATGGTGTTGATTTAACCACAACAGCAAATATGAAGATGGATAATGGGGTGAACGCAATGTTTGATTGTAGTTTTGAAATGACCAATCGCAATGAATACCGTGTAGTTGGCACTTTAGGAGAGATTATAAGCAGAAACGCTTATCGACCAGATCTTGTTGGACATCAAGGAGAATTATTGGTTAAAAGTGGAGGAGAGACCCGCAAAGAAGTGATTATGTGTGATCAATATATGATGCAAGTAGATCATTTTGCAGAAAGTATACTTAACAATCAAACGCCAGCCTATACGCCATTAAATACCGTGCAAAACATGAAAGTAATTGAAGCTTGTTACCAATCGATCGAAACGCAGAGTATAATCAAACTATAATGATAACTAGAGCCATATGGACATATGGCTCTAGTTTATGGACTACCAACCTCTCGATGCTCCTCCGCCGCCAGATGAACCACCACCACCACCGCGGTTTCCACCTCCACGTCCTCCGCCATTCCTTGAAAATGCAGAGAGAATGTGAAGAAGCATATAAGTGAACGTGCCACCAAAGAAAGTCATATCAATAATGATGAAAACAATAATTGCCGCTCCAATTAATAGTTTTTTCCAGGTCGCCATGCCGCCTTCATTATTTTCTTCAGAGACAAAGGCTTTTGAATCGGTTGATTCATTTAATTGATATTCCTGAGAGACGACGTTAAATAATTCCTTATATGTATTAACGACAGCTTGGTCAGGTTGGTTAGATTTCATATAAGGAATGGTATAGGTATCCAATATTCTGCCAACCTTCCCATCAGGCAATGCTCCTTCAAGGCCATATCCAACTTCAATGCGTGCTTTACGATCTTCGGTGGATATTAGTAAAAGAACCCCATTATTAAGCTCTTGATCACCAAGCCCATATGTGCGGAAGGCTTCTAACGCGTATTCTTCAGGTGTTTGATTTTCCAAAGAAGGTACGGTTAATACGGCAATTTGAGCTTTTGTTTGGTCCTCTAGCGTTCGGCCTAAGCGGATTAATTCTTGTTTCTCTTGTTCATCCAAGAGATTGGCAAAATCCTGAACGTAAATATCTCCCTGGGGAGTGGGAACAGCTGCAGAAACTGGGCCTCCAATCAGGCTGACTACCAAGCATATAAATATCGCCACTGAAAGGAGAATCTTTTTATACATCATTCTGTACCATTAAAATCTACTGTAGGCGCCTGTTCTGCACCATCAGCAGCTTTAAAATATTCCTTGCTATCAAAATTAAACATGCCTGCAATCAAGGCTCCAGGGAATTGCTTTACCTTTTTATTGTAAGCTGAAACCTCTGTATTATAGTCCTGTCTTGCTACGGCAATCCGATTCTCTGTACCGGCAAGCTCATCCATTAATTGCTGGAAATTTTGATTGGCTTTCAGATCCGGATAGTTTTCGACAACTACCAAGAGACGATTCAGGGCACCTGTCAATTCATCGTTCGCTGTTGCTTGTTCCTGTGGTGTATCAGCACCGGCAAGTTTGGAGCGGGCAGTTGAGACATCATTGATAACAGATTCTTCATGCTCGGCATACCCCTTAACGGTATTAACTAAATTAGGTATTAAGTCCATTCTTCTTTGTAATTGATTATCGATCTGCGAATAAGCTTGATCAACATTTTCCTCTGCGTTAACAAACCCATTATAGCTCGAAGCAAACATAGCGATAATGATGCCAACGAACGCAACTCCTGCTATTAATATAATTGTTCCTTTTTTCAAAATCCTCGACTCCTTTCTTAAATTGTATAACGTATGATGGATGAAAAAAGTTTCATTAAACATCATACCCGTAAAAATAAAAATGCAATCTCCCAGAGATGGAGACTGGCAAATATCAGCATAGAGCGAACAAAATTATGGTAGTGAGTCAGAATTAGAAATCAAAATGGAGTGAAAATCAAGCCATATTGTCAGGGTATGAATAGGAAGACCTAAATATTCAAGGATTGTACAGATATTAGTTAGCGGCTAATTAAAAGAAAGATGATGACCAAATGGCAGTCGATTCATTCAGTAGATTGATTGAATGAGTAAAATAGGAAAAGAGATCTCATTTTTATCAAAAATCAGGGAGAGTCAGAAGGGGTGCCTACCCAGCATTCAGATTGGCTGCAATTATCTTTATAGCTGTCTGTATCCCAGCAAACAAGAAGAAACAACACTATTAGAAGATCTCAAAAATGATGGTAAAAGCCAACTTAAGTTGGCTTTTTTTATGTTATGTGATAGGTGAAGATTCATATAATATGGAATCGGACGTATGAGTAAAAGGACTTATAAGTTAATGATATGAACATAACATGACTTTAGACATCTTTTCAGATATAGAGGTGACAATTTATACTAAAAATACAAACTAATCAGAATATTTATGTAGGTAGGAAATAGAACTCTAAAACAGAGAGGATGAAAAATTTGTTGATTCATTCACATGAAAAGAGTTTTCGAAACAACCAAAGTGGGGTAAACATGCAGATACACTATGCGGATAATTTAGATGATAAGCTTGATTTTTTACTGAATGTAGCTGGTAATGTTCTATTCGTTCAAAATTTAATAGCAGAATTTAAGAAAATGATTCAATTTTCACAAGAGGCTAAAAAGATCAAAAAACAGTACATAAGAATTATGAATTATATAAATGCTGAGTTACACATAGATTACCGAAAGTATTATTCACAGCAGGCTCAAACTATGTATGCTGAGTATATGAGATCTTCAGAAAACGGAAACTTTGGAGGGATTCATATTTTACATAGATACATACCGCAACGTAAACCAATACATTATTAAAATCATATACAAGTGCTTTGAATAGCGTTTAAAACCTCTTTCTTTTTATTTCGAATGGAACGTAAGGTTTAAGCGGTTTTATGATATGGTGGATTTATGGTTATAAATTGTCCGTTGATTAAGCAAGTACTTCCTTCTACCTCTTATATATGCAATAAGAGGGTATTTAGCAGAGGAATAGTATACTATAAAATAAGAAGCGAGAAGGCTATTATAGTCTCCTCGCTTCTTTAGATTGGATTATGCGGTGTAGCACTCATCATCCGTGCAATATTCACTTATGTTTTGTTTTTTCGAGAAAGTAATTGAAGTTGGATCCTGTTCTTCTTCCCATACATCTCGCAGTATTTCTTTAAGCGTGGTTATGCTTTGCGCTCCTGAGATTGCATATTTATTATTAAATACGAAAAAAGGGACTCCCTGAATTCCAATTTCTACTCCAGTTTGGATATCCGTATTCATTTGCTCCGTAAAATATCCTTTTTCAAGTACGTCCAAAGCCTCTTTTTCGGGAAGTCCTATTTCCTTTGCCACTTTCAGCAAGGTAGAGTGGTCTCCAATGTGCAGAGAATCTGAAAAATAAGCTTTAAATAAACGTTCAGTCATCTCAGCACCTTTTCCATTGCTTTCAGCATAATGGGTAAGACGATGAGCATCAGCTGTATTTGTGGGAATCATTGTGTCAAAGCGGAAGATAAGTCCAGCTTCACGAGCCTGTTCAGTTATATGTTCATTCATTTTTTTTGCGTAATCGACTGTAGTACCGTATTTAGCGGCGATATGTTCATGAATAGTTGAATTCCGCTCCCTAGGTGCATCAGGTTCAAGCTGATAGCTGTGATAATGTACTTCAATTTGATCTGTATGCGTAAATTCAGCTATGGCCGCTTCTAATCGTCGCTTTCCTTTATAACAGAAAGGACAAGCATAATCAAACCATATATCAACTTTCATAATCAAGCCTCCTGGTTATTCTGGTTGTATGCTCAAAGTATACATATCCATTTCCTGCTTTACAATATACCTGCTTACAAGCAGATTTTGCTATTCATATATTCTGATGGTGTTCTGCTCTTAAGCATCTTTCAATAGCTTTGAGACAGTTTGGCGGTACTATTTTGTTATTTGTTCCACTGGGTTTTGGTATATCTATTTTGTTTTCAAAATGGAAATCTCAAACTATTATAGTACTTGGATTTTTAGTTAGTTTAAGTATTGAGATAGTACAGGCTATATGAGGGTTTTTCATAGGATTTAACTATCGCGCGTTCGATGTTAATGATCTTATTCTGAACACTTTAGATACTTATTATAGGCTTAATCCTATTCAAAACACTCTTTAGGTTTTTAATTTTTAGAAAGAGAGAGATAAACTGAGGTGTAAATGTTATACCACCGGAAAAAATAGACCTAAAATCAAATTGATGATATTTTAGGTCTATTTTTATTCTACTATTTTAGATGTAGTCTATCAGATGAGAATCTTGTCGAAAATGGAATTGAAAATATCACTTTATCCACCTTTTCCTAGATTTGAATAAAATTGAGTGAAATTATGTCATTTATTTAGATAGTTATATATAATTAATAGAAATACTCAAAATATTTTAAGTATTTACTAGGAAGAGAGTGGGAGGGATTTAAATGGTCACAAAACAGGATACGAACCAGCCATTACGCAAGGAAGTAAAAATGCTGGGCAATATACTTGGGGAGATTCTTATTTATCAAGGCGGTCAAGAGCTTTTTGATACGGTTGAAAAGATTCGTACAATGTGTAAATCTCTTCGTTTACATGTGGAAGATGAGACATACTATACATTAAAAAAGGAAATAGAACTGCTTAATCCAGAGATGAGGATGCAAGTAATCAAGGCATTTTCTGTTTATTTCCATTTAATTAATGCTGCCGAACAAAATCATCGGATTCGAAGAAAACGGGATTATCAATTAAACACGACTGATGAACAGCCCGGTTCGATAGAAAAAGCTATCCAATCAATGAAAGAAAATAATATTAGTGGAGAAATTATTCAGGATGTCTTGGGGCGCATTTCTCTTGAATTAATCATCACAGCCCATCCAACTGAAGCGGCTAAACGATCCATTTTGGAGATTCAAAAGAGACTATTAATTCTTCTGAAAAAACTAAATAATCCAACGTTAACAAATAATGAATATAAGGAAATTGAAGAAGACCTTTATAATGAAATCACCATCTTGTGGCATTCTGATGAATTAAGGGACAGAAAACCAACAGTTATTGATGAGGTTAGAAATGGTTTGTATTATTTTGATAAAATTTTCTTTGATGTTTTACCAGACATACATCAAGAAGTTGAAGATAAATTGACTGAACATTATAACAATGAAACTTGGGAAGTACCTAATTTTCTACGATTCGGTTCATGGATTGGAGGAGATCGAGATGGGAATCCATTCGTGACGCCTGCCGTTACGTGGGAAACGCTTACCCGACATAGAGCACTGGTTCTAAGAAAATATGAAAAAGCTCTAATAGATTTAATGAAACAGTTATCTCATTCAACGGCCCGAATTAAAGTCAGTGATGAAATAATGGAAACAATAGAACTTGGAGAATCAGAATATATTACAGATGATCAAAAATGGCAGGTTAAAAATGAAGCCTACCGCCGGGTATTGGCCATTATGATAGAGCGTGTACGCATGGTGGCCAATGATCCGCGAGGATACCAATCATCAGAAGAATTGCTGGAGGATTTACTGATGATTAAGAGAAGTATAGATACACATCATCCGGAAGGACACCAGTTTAAACTTTTATCAAAGTTAATCAGGCAGGTACAGCTGTTTGGATTCCATCTTGGAACATTAGATATTCGAAATCATAGTGATGAACATGCTGGGGCTATTAACGAGATTCTAAAGAAAATAAAGATAACGGACTGTTATACAGATTTGCTTGAGTCAGAAAAAGTAAGGCTACTAGAGAAGCTGCTGATGGATCCTAGACCTTTGTTGCTTGAGAATGAGGAGTATACAAAGGAAACACAGGAAATCATTAAAGTATTTAGATTAATTAAACAAGCTCATATGGAATTTGGAAAAGCATCCATCCGCGTCTATATAGTCAGTATGACACGATCGCCGAGTGATTTACTGGAAGTTTTACTGTTGGCTAAAGAAGCTGGATTATATAAACTTCATGTAGATGGTACAGTTGAAAGTGATTTAAATGTAGCTCCATTACTTGAAACAATTGAAGATTTATCAAATGGTCCTGATATTTTAAAATCTTTATTTGATTTACCGGTTTATCGAGAACATCTCAGAAAACTAAATAATCAGCAAGAAATTATGCTAGGCTATTCAGATGGTAGTAAGGACGGCGGAACTCTGACAGCCAATTGGAAACTGTATAAAGCGCAAATTGAACTTCATGAGCTTGCAAAAGAATATAATATTTCCACAAAATTCTTTCACGGACGTGGTGGTTCTCTTGGTCGCGGCGGAGGGCCTTTAAGCAGAAGTCTTCTCTCTCAACCACTTGAAACACTTGGCGATGGAGTAAAAATAACAGAGCAAGGTGAAGTATTATCGTCGCGTTATTTAATTGAGGACATTGCTTACCGCTCATTGGAGCAAGCAACCTCTACTCTACTCGAGACAGCTGCAGATGTGTCAAAATTGTCAGAGCAGGGTCATTTACGAGATGAAAGATGGGTTAACGCCATGGAAGAAATCTCAGATATTTCGTATGATAAATATCAATCTTTGGTATTTAGGGATGAAGGGTTTTTAACGTATTTTAATCAAGCCACCCCATTAACCGAAATTGGGAAGCTAAATATCGGATCGAGACCAATGGCTCGAAAAAATAGTGATAAATTTGAAAATTTACGGGCTATTCCCTGGGTATTTGCTTGGACGCAAAGCAGGCAGCTATTTCCTGCGTGGTATGCATCTGGAACAGCCCTTCTTGCATTTTCAACTAAAGAAGAGGGCAATATAGAGCTGTTGAGAGATATGTATCAGGATTGGCCGTTTTTTAGGTCTACAGTCGATAATTTGCAAATGGCACTTATGAAAGCAGACCTTAAAACAGCGAAAGAATATGCTGATTTGGTAGATAATCCATTAATAGGGGAAAGAATATTTGAGAACATCGTCGAAGAATATAACAAAACCAAAGACATTTTATTGGAGATAACCGGTGACGAAGAATTATTGGAACAAACCCCCAATATTAAAGATTCTGTTCGTTTAAGAAATCCTTATGTTGATCCGTTGAACTTTATTCAAGTCCATTTAATAAAAGAGCTGAGAACATTGAAGGAACCAGATAGTCAGTTGATTATTCAGGTATTGCATACGATAAATGGGATTTCAGCCGGCTTACGTAATACAGGTTGATAGATAAAAAAAGGAGGGTGGCAGTTTATTATGTCATCCTCCTCTTTTATCGATATTGGGCTGTACAAAAATAATTGTTTGAATTTATTGTGAATAATGTAAAATTTAATTTTACAGGCTGAATTTAGTTGAATTCAACAATTTAACCAAGTGAAACTTGATATAAATGCAATAAAAATAAGCGTTTTCATATAATTGTCGTTTCGAAATATATTATTATAATATAAATCCAAAAAGATGTAAATAAACGGAAAATTTAGGTGTGAGAAAGTTAAGGAAATTGATAAAGGAAAGATTTGGAGATGGATGTTCGTTATCATATAATTATTTAAGGATAGGAAATATCCCATCCCTATCCCGGAAAGGAGATTACCAGGATATCAGATAATGGGCCGACAGTCTGGGGGGACCGGGCCCATTAGTCTGCTGCTGGGTATACCAACATATTAGTAGTATACCCATTATTGAATAGAAAGCAAATATATTTAAAAAGGGTGGATTACATGATAGTGAAAAACAGACCATTTATAGGGATGGATACAAAAATGCTATACCCATTTTTTAGTGGTGGATATTTGTATACTAAAATATACTATCAAAACACGTGTTATATAGTGGAGAAATCACCATTGAATATTCTAAAAGACAGTATTATTGGCTATGGTGCTGATTATCAGGGAGCAAAAAAAAGCTCTAAATCCTATTTAGGCGGTAGTTATACTTTACCCTTGCAGATTAGTGGCCAGCATAGCATATATATGTTTCCAACCCATTCCTATCGTGACCATGAATGTGCCTGGATCGCACTTGACCATTACAAGGGGTGTGATCCTCTTGATCATAACCAATGTCAAGTCTATCTTTCCAATCAACCAACTATTATTATCAATTGCAGAGCAACTTTATTAATGAAACGTTATAATAACGCATTAAAATTAAAAGATAAAATAGAAAAATTCAGTTTGAATAATCAATAAGCAATTATGTCTAACAAGAATTAATGGACCATTTTGAATAAGTGGTTTAACGATTACACTCATCTGAATTTAGTGCAAGAGATATCCATTATAAATCTGAAAAATGAGTTCGGTGAAGCGCCGAACTCATTTTTTATTATTTTCATCCATGTTTCAAGAACTAAATGTTTATTAAGATAGGAATTGTTGGATTGCTAAATATTGAGTTCTAAAAGAATAATATAATTCATTTGTCACTTTTTTTTGAAAACTCAATTGATTCTTAATACTATTTGTGTTAAATTCTATGTAAATGGTCACAAATTACACCGAATTATCGAAATACATACTAATTTACTATTACATCTATAAGTCTCTTAAGGAGGAAAAGAAATGAATACTATACTACCAAATGAAGTTACTATAGAGGAAAAGGGAAAAGTAGGAGATATCGTTAAATTCGAACGACGCGGCCTTTCTATTTTAGGTAAAGTGTCAATTGTGCGAGAATTATCATGTATTGTAGATATTGACGAAGAAGTGGCAGAACAATTTTGTTACGAAACACCTAGAACAGTTGTCCGTCATGAAAATTATGAAGTAGTTCAATCGTCCCCCAATACTTTAGCATCCAATTAATCCAATTAAGACATATTTTTCTATATTACTTTAGAAAATTACTTATGAATAAACCGATAAGCACTCAGCTTCAAATTGTAGACAAAAGGAATTCAGAAAGGCTCGAAAGGGGGCTGATTTCTGAATTCCTTCTTTATTTTTGGCTTATTCAAGAGAGATAGACCGATTCTTATCTATAGACTTTCTCAACCCCAAATGGCTTGCCATCATATGTTAAAACACAAGATTGTAGCCAATGATTGTATATGGTTTTTAGAAATATTATTCTTTCAGGTAGGAATTTAAAGGGTATGTAAAGAACATATTTAAAGAGTCTGTAAGAAAGTAATTAGAATGTAGTTATAGAATTGTGAAACTACCATCTTTTCGTCCTTCTAAGAGGAGAATCTTATCCACCAAAAAATGAAAACGCATTCAAATTAAGAAATACAGGAAAATAAATACCAAAACAGTCTGCTGAAATGTAAAAACATAAACTTGTTTTTACAGAGATTCAATCCTTTCATACAGAAAGTAGATTCTAGTAGAGATTAAAGCGGTAAGATAGCTCGCATAAACGATCCATATATATTTGATGAAGGAGAAGATAACAGTCACGTTTCTTATGGTTGTGCGAATTATTGGAAATATCAAAGGGTGGAGGAGTTAAGATGACTGGAAGATTAGAAAATAGAGTGGCTATTATTACTGGAGGAAGCAGGGGGATTGGGAAAGAGATAGCCAAAAACTTTGCTTCTGAGGGAGCAAAGGTAGCGATCTTAGATGTGAATAAAGAGGTCTTGCAAACAACTAAGGATGAATTTAAACAAAAGGAATATGATGTTTTGACTTGCATTACAGATGTAACTTCACCAGGAGAGGTGGAACGGGCAGTCAATGAGGTGTTTAACCATTACGGTACAATTGATATTTTAGTCAATAATGCAGGAGTCATTAGAGATAACCTGATTTTTAAGATGACAGACTTAGACTGGCAAATGGTGATGGATGTCCACCTAAAAGGCTCCTTTAATATGACAAGAGCTGTACAAAAGTATATGGTTCAAAAAAAGTATGGACGTATCATCAATATCTCATCTACTTCGGCTCTTGGAAATCGAGGGCAAGCTAATTACGCAGCGGCAAAGGCTGGTTTGCAGGGTTTCACTAAAACTTTGGCTATTGAGCTGGGCCGCTATGGAATTACAGCTAATTCAGTTGCCCCTGGGTTCATAGAAACGGATATGACAAGGGAAACAGCAGCAAGGATTGGAATCTCATTTGAACAATTAATTGAAGCGAACGTCTCTATGATACCTGTGGGCCGAAGTGGAAAGCCTGAAGATATAGCTAATGCTGTAGCATTTTTTGCAGAAGAAAAGTCCTCGTTTATAAACGGTCAGGTTTTATATGTAGCTGGAGGGCCAAAAAATTAAGTGAGATGAAAGTTATGTTCACACAAGCGATTGGAAAAACCTCTAATCGAGTTTTAAATCGTATTGACCGAGAACATGTTATACAGTTTGCTAATGCAATTGGCGATAATCACCCTATTTATGTAGATCGTGAAACAGGTAAGAAATCCAGGTATGGAGAGAATATAGCACCACCGACATTTCCAAGAGTTTTCGATTATGGAAAAGTAGAAGGGTTGGAACTACCGTCGAGAGGATTAATTCATGGGGAACAAACCTATCATTATGAGCGACCTTTATTAATTGATGAGGAAGTTTATTGTTATGCAAAAGTAAAAAACTACAAGGAAAAAATAGGTAGTAAGGGTCAACTGGGTATCTTGTGTATAGAAAATAATGGTGAGGACATTAAAGGTAACACGATATTTTCGTCTACAATGATCATCATTATGAACGAAGCTGTAAAAAAGGAGTTGAAGGGATGACCTGTTTGCTTGATTTCCAGGTTGGTGATGAATTGAATGAAGTAAGATTGGAAGCAGTATCAGAGGAAATGCTGCTTGCTTATGCAAATGCTTCTGGTGATCATAACCCTATTCATCTGGATGAGGAGCAGGCAAAAAAACTTGGGTTTCCTGGTATTATAGCGCATGGAATGTGGACCATGGGGAATTTATCCAAACTATTTACACCCTTTTATGAAGAAGGGTATTTAAAAAACTTTACGATTCGTTTTCATGGCATGGTATTCTTAGGAGATTTAATAAGGTTAACGGCAAAGTTAGATGCTAAGATAGAGAATGAACTATGTTTTGACGTGAACGCTAGTAATCAACATAATCAGGAGGTACTAATGGGAAAAGTTGTGTATTCTTTATATTAAACTATTTAAATACAGGCAGCTTATTCAGCTGCCTGTATTTGAAATAAGACTAACGATAGAAGAGTCCTAATGAGATATCGAGTAGACGTTGTTTTTCATCCTCAGTTAAGGTTCTACCGTATAAGATGATCTCATTTTCATGCATAAATTGATGCAAGTCATAGGATCCATTTAAATGTGTTAATTCAGCTATTTTTCGTTCATCAGAATTACCCAATAAATAATCGACAGAAACATCAAAATAATGGGCAAGTTCCAATATTCCGTCAATGCTTGGTTCACGTGTTTCACGTTCATATGATCCCAAAGTTGATTGTGCTACCCCTATAATAGCTCCTAGTTCTTCCTGTGATAAACGCTTCTCTTTACGCAACTCTTTTAACCTGCTTCCAAAAGAAGATTTCATGGTTGCTCCCACCTTTACGAAACGTATTGTATATATATATTATAGGACAAAAGTTACAAACGAGCGAGCGATAAGGTGTAAAATAACTCTTTATAACACATTTTATATTAAATGTACTTGCTTATAATTTTAATAAAAAATCAGCCATAATCCCTTTATTTTATAGTGACTTTTAGTTATGAATATTAACACAAGAATTTATTGATTTATTTCATATACCTTACCTGTTTTTACATTAACTCCATACCATCCCCAGGTTGCAGAATGCTGGCTTTCTCCCTCATCAACGACTACTTCATATACCTGTAAAGATAAATCCTCGCTACCTGATACAGTACCAATAACATCGAAGTGAACGTTTGCTTCATTGGAATAACCAATATAGCTTTTTACAAGATTAATAGCCTGATCATGAGAGCTTTTGGTAGAGGAAGCATCTTGTTGTTTTTTATTTTCTTCATTAGACGATAGCTGGGTTGGATCATTATCAGTGGTCTCCATTGTATCAGAAGTACTTGATTTTTCCGCCGATACCGAAGATTCTTTATCTTCTTCATATTGGGCAATTTCTTTATGTAAATTTACAATTTCTCTTTCCAACTGTTTATTATCCTCTTTGGCCAATTTAATTTCATTAGTTAACTGTTCAAGCTCTCCAGTAACTTTGGAATCAATGGATATATATTGATAAAACATCCCTAAGTAAAACATACATAGTAAAATAAAGACATACCTTATTTTCTTTTTATTTACTTTCCGCATACTATCACCCTTCATTAATATTTTAATATAATTTTATAAATAAATGGGTAGTAAGTATAGAGAAAATGATGAATTGTGAATTTAGTTAGGCAATTATTTTAGAATGCGTCGGAAAAGATATATAATAAAAAGATTCGAGTAAAAGAGTTTTAGTTTAAAGAATAGTTTTAATAGAATAGGGAATAAGTAAATGAGAAGAAGAGAAGGAGTGACATAATGAGATTAAAAAATAAGAAGATACTTAGTTTTGTACATCATGAATTTGAGGACCTCGAATTGTGGTACCCTATTCATCGGCTGCGTGAAGAAGGTGCAGTTGTTCATCTAGCAGGTGAACAGGCAGGAGTCAGCTATAAAGGAAAATATGGAGTACCCGCAGAAAGTGATTTTAGTTTTGAAGAAGTTAGCGCGGAGGATTATGATGCTGTTTTAGTACCTGGTGGTTGGGCTCCAGATAAACTTCGTCGATTTCCGGAGGTCTTAGCGTTTATTCAAAAGATGGATGAACAGCAAAAACCAATTGGACAAATCTGCCATGCAGGCTGGGTATTAATATCAGCCAATATCTTAAAGGGCCGTAAGGTAACAAGCACACCAGGAATACGAGATGATATGGTAAACGCAGGGGCCACCTGGTATGATGAACCGGCCATCGTTGATGGACATATCATTTCAAGTCGTCGCCCACCTGATTTACCGGATTACATGCGTGAATTTATTAAGGTGCTTGAGAACAAATAAAGAAGCCGGCGTTTCGGCTTCTTTATTTTATGTAATTGACTGACATGTAAGATTTGAATCAGCAAATGATCGATTAAGACGGTACAGATACCTTCAACTGCCTAATCACGTTATTAATATATTTTCTATTTTTATAGATAAATAATTTCAGTTGTTCATCCGAAAACGATAACTCATCTATATCGCTATAAAATTCGCCTTTCCCATGAGCAGTCCATCTTTTCTCATTATCATAAAACATTAAGGTCCAGTGGCCACCTCTAGTATGATCTTCAAAGATAAAGTAATATTTATTACCAACTTCATCATAAGAAGAGATAGATTTAAAATCAGCCAGGAATTGATCGATATCTTTTTTATACACAATGACCTTCAAACTAGTTCCCTCCTAATTTATTCTTCTACTCTTAGCATGAGCTTTTTAAGAAACATTTTGTTAACGTCCCCTATAAGATTTAATTATATAATTTTATCTAAATTTTCACCATAGGCAGGTTTGTTTATTATATCAAGTTATTTGACTTTGCAGTAGGATTGCTCTGTAAAGGCATTCATGAAAATGTAGGAAATATGGTATTATTCTAATAAAGGTTTTAATGATAGCTAGCAAAAGTATAGAAGGAGAATATATGAAAGTTATTAAATTTATCAGTTCTTCGTTTGTGATCGTTTTTGCCTATTTTATTGTTATAAAAGACAGTGTTTGGTTATATCCATATTTACATATCTCTATCGGAGCCATGTTTTTAATTACATGTATAAATCAAGCGCTGGTAAAAAATAAGAGTATGGCTATATTAAACGCCCTTATATCAGTGATTTTTTTTCTTATGGCTTCTTCAAGGTTCTTCCTTAATTAAAAAATATGGATTCTCTTTAATCCAGTTTCATGAAACTCTTCTTATAGACAGCATAATAAGAAGGTAACAGTTGGGGAAAGAAATTTTTATTGTAGTAAGTATGCCCTAAATTTTGAAATGAAAGAGTGAATCAATTGGTATTTAAATCTTCATGCTAGCCTTTGTCAACATGAAAGAGGATAGAAATAGAGGATATCAGATAAGGATCCATAGGCTTATCTGATAACCTTTTCTTTGTTTAAAATGTATTCAAAGATAAAGTTTAGATCATCGATAAAAATATAGGTATGAATAAGTGCAAAATAGATGAGTAATGGGATGATGAACTTCCAACTGGTTCTACCTTTTCTGATTAGTAGGTGTTCAAACTCCTTTTCATCCAAATATAAAAATTTTAGTCGTATTTGTTTAATATGTTTTTTCGTACCTGCTATGTATAAAAGATTGCCGCTTCTGCCTATAAACAGATGCATGAATATAGCAAATACCAGCCAATAAAACAAATGATTGCGAAATAGGATGGACACAAAAATATCGATAACAATAAAAATACTGACAAGGAGATATCTCTTACGATAGGCCAGCCAAAACATCCCAAAGATTAAACCGGAAAAATTCCATGGTTTAATTCTATGATCTTTAGTTATAAATGATTGATTATTCTTACCGATATATAGTTTTAGACCATGATTGTCTTGGTGAAAATCCTTTGAATTACCCATAAATTACCTCGTTTTTTATTAGAAGAATAAGAAGAGATTCTTTATCTACTCATTATTTACTAGAATAGTAATCTAACGTATCGTGCTTATACTTCTCCAGTACCATTGCAATCAGGACAGCTTTTTATAGCTGGATATAATCTAATTGCCCGCTTAAAGGCATCCCTATAGGAAAAATGGCTTACTTCAATAAGACGAACCAATTCTCGGTCTAAATGTTCATATTGCTCATGTTCTTCATCCATTATCTTTCCATTAAAACATTCTGTACATATTGCCACTTAGATCTCTCCCTCGACTTGATTTGTATATTGAAAATTTTAACCAATTTCTGTCGATAAGGCAAAGAATTGGATGATATTGCTTAGTACCTATTAACCTTTATTGAAGTCACATCACTATATGTTTAAACAAGAAGTAATAGAATGTATGTTTATTACTTCCTTAGAACGGTGTGTAAAAAAAATAGAAACTGGGTAAGGACAGGATTTAATGAATATACAAATAATGGTCTTGGCAAAATAAAGTAAATACAAAAATAAAATTAGTTATAATGGAATCCGGCATGATGGCAGCAATCAGAGCAGGTTTTGAGATCCTTTAAAAAGAAAGGTGAGTTTAGCTTTAATATGAACAGAGCAGAGAGCGAGAGTAGGAAACAATTGATGGTAAGCTTCTGGTTAATAGAATTAATAACGAAACAAGCCTTGCTAAATAGACAAGATTGGATACAAGTGTGGGAGTTATAGAATAGTCTTTAGAGAAGGAATATAGGCTTTAAGAAGCGGTGCTGCTTTTGCAAGCCGCTACATCTATTATGGCTGTCGCTAGTAATGTATTAATATATAAACTATTTAATAGTAAAGTTGTGGGTCAGTACAAATAAATGAATTTGGCGGTCATAGAGTTGGTGATTTTAGAAAACCATTACGTATGGTCATGTCTAAATTCAGACTTGTCTTTTTTATGGTAATCAGTACAGAAGTACTTCGTGTAATAAATGAGAAATGTGACTTAAGTTGGCTGTCGTTGGAGATCTAAAATATAGTTTAAAACTATCTAACAATAGTTACTGATTGGCTTGAGGAAGAGATAGTAAAAGCCATGTTGGGTTCACTAAAACCAAAAAAACTAGCTGGATGAATATATAGTTTTATAGGAATATCGATAGTCTATCTGTTTTTCTTCGAGGCATTTTAGCCGATATGTAGTAGGAGTAGAGGGTGAGTTTGACCTACGTTTAATTGAATTTTTCTAATCCATTAGTCATCATGTGTTTTTTTAAAAGAATTTTACTGATTAGATTTCACTAGGACCTGCTTTATCGTACCAGTTAAATTAAACCGCCTTTAACGAATATTCATAAGGAAGAGCAGTTAATTTACAGAATTGGAAGCAGATGAGGAGGTATAATTACCTAAAAAAATATCCGCTAGAAGCATCTATTTGCCTATTCAGTAGACCTAATTATACAGGCTTCAAAGCTCTTATCTATGATTTATGGAAAGGAAAAATAAAGATATTCAAAATAGTAGGATAGATGATTAGATAGTCACATTTTCTGAGCTTTACAACTATAAAGATTTTAGGTCATTAGAAAGAATCAGCTGTTTATAAAAAACTATATCAAATGACAAACTAGTTCAATCAAAAAGATATCATCTATATAAAAATCCCCAAAAATCTAACAGTTCAAATATAAGGAGATTATATCCTATTTAAAGTAAAGGTTTTAAAAATTTTCGTATACATCATCGGGTATCAACATGATTGGATAAGAATGATTAACTGGATGGTTTTCATAATGTAGGAGAATTGTGGTTTGCTAAACTAATATATAAAAAACACCTTCGAGAACTGGATGTAAACTCGAAGGTGTCGTTTAAGTAAAATGTTGTTAGTTTAAGATTTGAACGTTAACTTGTTTACGTCCCCAATTAAGAGCAGCATCTTGAGAAGGGATGAAAACATCGATTTTGTTTCCTTTTATAGCACCGCCTGTATCAGAAGCAGTAGCATATCCATAACCTTCAACATAAACTTTTGAACCTAATGGAATAACACTTGGATCAACAGCGATTACTTTAGCATTTGGATTCGCATTTAAATCGACACCAGTTGCTGTTACGCCGGAACAACCATTACAATCAGCTGTATAAGCTGTAGCTGAAACTGAAATTGTTTTTCCTGCTTCTTGTCCAGAGGACTCTGAAGTATTCGTGTTTGTTTCAGTTTGAGTTTTAGTTTTAGTTGTCGTAGTAGTTGTAGTTGACTCAGTTGTTGTTTTTGTATTCTGTTGAACAACTTTATTGTTATTTCGTGCAGGTTGTCCTTCGCCAGACAATTTAAGAACTTGACCTGGTTGGATAACGGAAGAAGTTATGTTGTTCCAACTTTTCAACTGATTAATAGAAATTTTATTCGTAACAGCTATCTTCCAGAGACTGTCACCTTGTTTAACCGTATATGTTCTTGTAACAGGTGCTTCCTTCTTCACAGTTAATCTAGTATTCTCAATAATGACATCTGATTTTAATTTATTAAGTTCTTTAATATGATTAACAGTAGTGTCGTATTTATTTGAGATTCCCCATAATGTATCACCTTTTTGAACCGTGATTTCTTGGGCAGAAGTTTTGGCTCCGCCTATAGCAACGGTGATGGAAGCTACCGCTACGAATGATAACAAAGTTTTCTTCATGTAGTTTGGACCTCCTAAAATTGTTTGTTTTGAGCTAACAGTGACAATCTTATCAGGTTTACGAGAAAGAAGTAATAACGAGGAGATGATAAATTCATTACTGATATATCGTAATTATGTCAAAAACATGTCTAATTAATAGAAAATTCTGAAAATTTATGACAAAAAAACGGAACAAACCATGGTATGAATATACTTTTCTACTAAATTAAAAAAGTAGATTTTGTCATAATTGTCACATAAAAATCCATATATTTGAAAATAAGGGAAATAATGAAAGTGAAGTTTCTTTGAAAAAAGAATAGATTTTATAGATAAGGTGCTTAAATGTGGAAAAAATGGGTAATAAACTGGTTGTAATTGTTAAAAAAGAATAATGAACATACAATGTATGTATAGGATCAAAGATAAAAAGAAAGAATGGACTTTCTTTTTGATAGAAAAGATGTCATAGGTATAATTCGTGCATTTACCTGTTAGTATTCTATGACATTGAATGGGATTAGTGTTCTGTTTTTATGTAGGGTGGTTTTGTTTAGTACCCGTTGTTATTTACTGTGTCGTTTATTTTTATTATAAACTAAAATATGACATAGTTCTAAGGTTTTTTTAAAAATTACTATGTTATTGAACTTAATTCGACGTTTTGAGTGAATACATATTATATAGAAGAAACACGTTTTTTTTCTGGTTTAGATTAAAATAATGCGATAAGTATGACTCCTTTGTTAAAAAGGGAAGTGATAAGAAAGAGAATTATGAAGCTATACTTGCAGATTGGATGATAAATAAGGTATGCCTTTACATAAATGAGACAAGAGTACCTGGATTTTATATGGGTTAAATAATATAGCTATTTGTTTCGTCTATTAGGAATATGTGGTAAAGGCTGTAGAATATTCGGGGTTTTTGTTTTAAAATATAGTTAATATATGGAAATAAGGTGATTTACGTGATATACATATTAGCTATATTTTGCGTTGGTCTAGGTTTTCTCTTTTTTGCGAAATTAGACAAGGATAAAAATCCACCAATCATCCTAAGGATGAACGGAAAGTATCCAAATGTAAACGAATATATGGTTGCCATTAAATATGAGTTAGAGAAACAGGGGAAAGAGGTAATCTATTCTGGCAATGGACATTTTGTTATTGATGGAATGCATTATAGAATAGTGGAAAGAAAGAAACTGACAAATGAAAAATCTCTGCAGCTTACGATACTTAAGTCTCTAAAATCAGCCTAATAAAGAATCAAACGTCCAATCCCTATTTGGATGTTTTTTTATTTAAACGGTTTTCCTCCATTAACAGAGAATGAACTACCTATTTATATGGGTGAGTATATTTATATTATTAGTGAAGATCGGAAAGGTGTTTTGAAGAAAGTGGTTACTCAGCCCAAATAAAAGTGATTATTGCAATTGGTTACAAAGTAGGAAGGGGAATTTCATACATTACCCGAAATAAATAATTAGACCATATTAAGGAGGGAGCAGGATGTTAAAAAGACATGAAGTTCTTTTCAATCAATTAGCTGATTTTAGACATGAATTGTTAGTGACGGTAGAAACTACTAATGAAGACGAAGCAAATATTATACCTGAAGGATTTAAGAACAATATACGGTGGAATCTTGGTCATGTGTATCTGAATCAGTATTTATGGATCCAGCAATTAACGAAAGAGTCAATTATGATCCCCGATCATTTCAATGAATGGTTTGGATATGGTACAAGCCCCGATGAATGGGGAGAAGGAATCCCAACATTAGACTATTTAAAGCGACTGCTTGCGATACAGCCTTTTATGATTCGAAATTTATATGGTGAAAGACTGGAAGAAGAATTTGCTGTTAATGAATCAGGAATGTATACAATCGAACAAATTCTTATACGAACTATTTTTTATGAAGGCATCCATCTTGGAAATATAATCACATTAAAAAAGCTCGTTAAAATGCAAGAGATATTAAGTTAGACAATTAATCTTAAGGAAGACAAGTAAAAGAAAGATGAATGATATCCCTATTTTACATGCATAAAAGATCTGAAAAACATTCTTCTGTATTTATTTGTTTTCCTCAATAAAAATTCGCCTCTATTCTACTACTTTTTAATTCTGTTTACTCTTTTGTTTGTCAGATGGCTATCTTTTAATATCGTTGCATGTAGGGGATTGTGACATTAGTATTCATTTATTGCTAAATCTGAACTATTAGGTGATATTTTAATCTTTCGCCTAATAGTTCGGATTTTATTTGTTTTTAATCGATTTTGATTACTCTACATACTATTATTACTAACTAGTTCTTCCACCTTCACTCATTAATAAGTAAACACAGTCCATTAAGATTAACTAAACTATACTTCATCTTTCAGGATCTTCAATAAGTTATGGGTGATTTCTTTTGTGTCCAATTTATTTAGACTTTTAAACCATGTAAAAGGAATCAATACAATTTGTGTTGCCTATTAATTTAGTAAATTTTTTAGAGAGTGTTTTCAAATAGTAGGTTTTTATATTTAAATTAGCGTACTTTTATTACATTATAGTTACATTGAATACGCTAGCTTTACAATAGCGTTATAATCTGATGAATTCAATAATTTATAGATACTAGTTTTGGTATAGTACAAGAGTACCAGAACAAAAAGATGCTTATGAAAAGGAGTTTATATGATTAAATTACAACCTAAACTATTTGTAAAAATTGCTATCAGTATTATATTCATTTTTACTTTAATCGCTAGTACGACAATACCGGGTCATAAGACTGAAGCAGCAAGTAGCAGTTTAGCTGGATTTAAGTATTCAAAAAAAGTTCCTTTACCAAGAGCTCAACAGGAATACCTGTATAAAATGACTAAAAACAGAGGATTAAATTATAAAGAAACATTAGCAGTGATGCTGCATGAAAGTAATATGAAAGCTAAAGCAAAGGGCGGAAGTAACTACGGATATTTCCAAATTAATAAAGTCAATCACAAAAATTTAGCTAAAATCACTAAAACAAAAAATAGCGCCTATGATCCATATGTAAATATTAATTGGGGTACATATATGCTATCTGATTTACAAAAAAAATATAAGAAAAAAGGGTATAAAGGGACAGCTTTGAAAGAAGCGACTTTGAGTGCGTATAACAAGGGTGAAGGTGGATTTAAAAAATACGGTAAAGCTAAAGCGTATATTAAAAAGCATAACCAATGCCTTGCTAAAGTGAATAAATGGTTCTAATTATTAACAGCGTTCGTTAAGCGAACGCTGTTTTTTGTTGTTCTTTTAAAAAGGATGTCTGATCAGGAGAGTATTTAATATGTCTCTACGAATTATGAGGGGCGTGTATTACAGGGGAATATGATTCCAAGAGAACAAAATGCATGATGTTGTACGATTCAGAGGTATAAAGAGTAATCATCACAGCACAGAAAGAGTATACAGACTGTTTCTGTAAAATTTAACCATTTACCCATAAAAAAAAGAGGCGGTTGGTAATCCTTTTTAGGATTTACGTAACAGCCTCTAATCCATTTATCTTATAAATTGGTTCTATTCTCTTTAAAATTCATCGTAGGATAATAAGCATTTTTAACCAATACATTTGGCCCTAGACATTTTACTGATGGGCAATGACAATTTAATGAATCAGCCAGACTTGAATCCATCCAGGCGTTATACGCTTCTGGTAAGGATTGTTGTTTAATATTCCCTAGTGGTGGAGCATTATCAAAATCTGTCACGATAACATCACCGCTGAATATATTTACGTTCAGACGAGATCGAACATCAGGATCGTTTCGGACAGTCACTTTTTTGGTGGAATATAATCTCTGTAGCAATTCAAGGTCCTCTTTATTTTGACTGCATGGATAAAATGGCAGTGTACCAAAGAGCATCCATATGTTCTCATTCCGAATATCAAGTAGATGGTGGATTGCTTTTCTCATATCATCTAATGAAAGTGTTTCTAAAGCGGAAGCGAACGAGCTTGGATACATGGGATGTATTTCGTGTCTTTGACACCCCATTTCCTCCACAATTTGTTTATGTATATGTTCTAAATGAGGCAGGGTTCGTTTATTTAACATGGTTTCTGCAGAGACAAGTACGCCTGCTTTTGTTAATGCTTGTGAATTCGTTATGATTCTATTAAATAATACTTGGCGCTGCTCGCGAGTGGGTTTTCTTTCCATCATTGCAAATCCGCCATCAATAAAATCATCGATTGTTCCCCAATTATGTGAAATGTGCAATACATCCAAATACGGAATAATTAATTCATATCTCTCAAGTGGGAGCGTTAAGTTTGAATTAATTTGTGTTCGTACCCCACGTGAGTGTGCATATTTTAATAATGGTACAACATAATTTTCAACACTCTTTTTGGAAAGCATAGGTTCACCACCGGTTATGCTGATGGAACGTAAATGTGGGATTTCGTCCAAGCGGCGAATTAATAGTTCCAATGGCAGTGCCACAGGATCCTTCGGTTGAAGGGTGTAGCCAACGGCACAATGTTCGCAACGCATATTGCATAGGGTTGTGGTTGTGAATTCGATGTTAGAAAGGGTTAGCTTTCCATGCTGCTCAACATCCATATATGTTTCCCATGGGTCATAATCCGGGCTTAAGGCTGTGAATTTTTGTGTATTTAACGTGATCATCCTATTACTCCTCATAAAAATTTCATATCCCATATTATGGTCATTAATTTAGAAGTATGTCAACATTCTTACTTTTTGGGATTCTATGAAAAGTTAAAAATCTAATTTTGGAAGCTAAGATAACTAACATTATATGATGAAAGGTTCACTGGTTATCTAAAGAGTGGGGCGAAGAAATGAGAAAGTTTGGAAAAGCAGCAATTGGTTTACTAACTGTTTCTTCATTAACGTATGCTAAAAGAGTATCAATAAGTGCCAGCCGAAGTGAATAGCAAGCCAGTGAATTACTGGAACGTACGGTGGAATACAAGGGAACACCGATCCAAATATACTACGGTAACCCTGATGAGGAGGGGAGTATTGAATTAACAAAATGGTCAAATGGGTTGTCGGATGAAATGGTTACAAAAGTCCTTACAGAAATGGAAAGAACAACAGGATTGCCGTTGGCGGAGACTGGACAGATGAATGAAGCTACGGAGATGAGCTTTGTTGGGTAACAGGGTTCATCTATTTTTTTGAAAAAGAAAGGGAAAAGCTGTTCCTTTTCAATCTAGATTTTTTGACTCCATCAGTATTCGATAATGATTGATATACAAGGTAAGTTGGTTATTCAATTCAATCGTCCGATTATGGTATAATCCATCATTCTCGATTGATACTTGCAATTTATATCTTAAAAGTTCAATAGCCTCTTCTGTTTCTTCTACAGACATTAAATGCAACAGCAACATAAAACCCCTCCAATTGTAAGAATATTTCATATTTATAAGTCTATTGTACCAATTTATATGAAAAAAGGTATAGGTTGATGAAAATATCTTTGTTAATAACATAATAAGCATTTAAAATGTATAAAACGTAAAAATTGTTTATTATATGAATAGAGAGAGTGGAAGGAGATAAGAGTATGCAACAAGTTACATCTGTGCAAGAATTTAATGAACAAATAAAGAGTGATAAGCTAACAGTAGAAATATTTACAACAACTTGGTGTCCAGATTGTAAACGGCTTGATATATTTATTGGTGAAATAATCTCGGAGAATCCAGATAAACAATGGTACACAATTGATAAAGATGAATTCCCGGAATTAGCAGAAAAAGAAAATGTTATGGGGATTCCTTCGTTGTTAGTTTATAAAAACGGACAAAAAATAGCTCATTTACATAGCGCAAATGCTAAAACACCCGATCAAGTCAGAGAGTTTTTAAACACTCTATAATTGTAATGATAAACCCCGTCCGCTGATTCTAATACGGACGGGGTTTATTTATACTAGACCAAATGATCAGTCAGCTGTAAATATAATTCAATGGACTCTTTGACCGGCAATATAGCTTGATACCAAAATTCCTCCTGTTGTAAATCCTGCTTCAGATACGTGATTCCTAATTCTTCAACAGACATTTTTCCTGAATTTCTTAATAATTCGTCGTACTTCTCAGAGAAGTCAGAGCCGGAATTTTTAGAAAGAGCATAAATCCCATTACTAAACAAATAACCAATCGTGTATGGAATGCTGTAAAAGGCTTTTTCTGTACTATAAAAATGACTTTGTGCAACCCAAGTGTAAGGATTTATATCCTTAACTATGTTTTTGTATAAATCCCGTTTAAGATTATGAAAGAGGGATGTCATTTCTTCGTCACTTGCCTTTTTCCTGGACCGTTTCTGATACATTTGCTGTTCAAATTCAAACATGATCGGTATTTCTCCAATATAATTGAATGCACGTCCGATTTTCATTTCTAAAATCGCTAGTTTCTGTGTAAGGTCTGAAGAATGTTGAATAGCCGAATCAACTACCAGATTTTCAGTAAATGTAGAAGCAGTTTCAGCCACACTTGTGCCGTAAGTTTGAGCAAATGCGGGTTCTTGATGGATGATGAAATTATGATACCCATGGCCCAATTCATGTGCAATAGTTACAATATCGAGATAGGAGCCCATGTAGGTAAGGAATATACGGCTTTCTTTAGCAAGAGGGAAACTGGCACAAAATGCTCCACCTCTTTTATCCGAGCGGTTTTCTGCTTCAATCCATCCTTTATTAAAAGCATTTTCAGCATAAGAACCGAGTTTTTCACTGAATTGGCTGAATTGAGAAATTACTAGTTTGGCAGCTTGATCATAAGGAATCGAGTCATATGAGGTGAAAGTAGAATGATATAAATCGTACCAATCTAAATATTCTAGATTGGACAATTTGGCTTTTCTCTCAAAAAAACGATGGAAGATTGGACGTTGCTTCTTAATTACCTCCATCATTGTCTCAAGTGTTTCATGATGAATACGGTTTTGTTCAAGCATTTCCTTTAACTGATTGTCCCAACCGCGAAGCTTAAATACATCAAGGCGAAATCCTGAAAGATGATTAAATATAGCTGCAGCAGAAGGAGCTAATTCTATTAATTTATTTTTTAATAGTTGTGCATACATTTTTCTCTGTTCTCGATTCTCGGATAGTATGGCCAATTGGTTTAATTGATGAAGCGATAAGGTTTGGTTTTTTCCTTCCGTATCGACTTCAAATGATACTTGATCTATTAAGTGTTCATGATATTCTTCCCAGGCAATAAAACCATTAACTGATAATGTATTGATCATTTTTTCCTCTCGTAGAGGTAAGCGACTTTTAACTATGTTTCTTTTTTCCTCCAAATAAAATGTATGAGGTTTAATCGATTTATGCTGGAGGAGTCGTACCCAATCAGGGTGGGGGATTTCTGCTAATCTTTGTCCGAATAAAGTTAGTAAACTATCTACACTCATCTTTATGACGGAACTTTCTGATAATAATTGCGATAAATAAGTATCTGTGCCGTGCTCCGATTCTAAACAAATCAAAAAGTCGTCGATTTCTAATGAGGCCTTCATGATGTACTGGATTTCTTCCATAAAAGCAATCAAAATCTCTGCATCGGTGAAAGAGTATGAATCACTAATTTGAAATGTTAAGATTTCCAGTTGTTGAGTCACTTTTTTCATAAACATACTTAAGTCATTCGTGTCTCTGCCGCCCCTATATAAAGTACTAACATCCCAGTTAATCGGGAACAATTGATTCATTAGAGCAACCTCCTAAAAACAGTATAATTTCAGTATAATCCGGTAATCCATAAAATGGAATATAAATAAAATTAGTCTATTTAGATCTATAACCTCGCTAAAATAGCCAATTCATACTTGAAAAAGTCTAGTTCTAGTTAACTCTTCTAAAATTTCTTAATTTGCACTTCTTTTACCTCTTTCTTTTCGAAATAATTATTGTACAATATAAAAGCATTGATCGATATTGAGGGTGGAGTGAGTAAAGCACAGTGGCAATGGATAAACATAAGCTGATTATTGACGCAAGTCTGCTGGCGGGCCGAATCATGCTAGAAAATGGAGCGGAAACGAGCCGTGTAGAAGAAACGATGGAAAGGATGATTAGTACCTCACTTGGAATAAAGTTTGGTACAGCATCATTTACATATGTAACGGTTAATGGGATCTTTGTGAATATCGGCTTGGACAATACGAATTTTGTCAGAATCGATAATCGTGATCATAATCTCGAGAAAGTTACGAAGGTCAATCAAATTTCAAGGAAGTATTCTGAGGGATCTTTAACAATTGAAGAAGTGCTTACCGAACTCAAAGCTGTTGATCAGGATCCTTTGGATTTTCCCTTATGGATTAAACTTATTTGTACAGTTGTACTGAGCGGTAGTGTTATGTTGATTATGAATGGGGAATTTATTGATTTACCGGCAAGTGTGATTGGTGGTCTTGTATGCTATAGTACGTATTTGTTTTGTTTTAAATTAATGAAAACACCTTTTATTGTAGAATATCTTGCCGCATTAACAGGTGGGCTTGTGGCCTATTATATTAATAGTATAATGGGGAGCCATTTAAATTCTGTCATGATTGGGGCTGTTGCGCCATTAGTCCCTGGAATTGCGATGACTAATGCCATTCGCGATATGATGGCAAAACATTATCTCTCCGGTACGATCCGGTTAGTGGAGGCTGTATTCATTGCTGGTGCAATTGGTACAGGTGTTGCCACCGTCTATTATTTATTTATCAATTAGGAGTAGGGTAAATTGAATCAAATCCTTTTTCATATGGTTTTTAGCTTTTTATCATCGATTTCTTTCGCAGTCATATGCAATGTTCCACGTAAATCTATTCCAATTGGCGGTCTGGTAGGAATGTGCGGTTGGATGGGATATTGGATTTTAAGTACAGGAGGATATGGAATTTTTCTTTCCAGTGTGGTGTGCTCATTATTATTGGCTCTTGCCGGCCAAATTTCTGCCCGAATCTTTAAAATGCCGCTGACTGTCTTTTATGTTCCCGGCTTGGTACCTATTGTTCCAGGAATTACAGCTTTCCAGGCATTTCGCCTGTTGATCTTACAGGACTATAATGGTGCATTAATCGGATTTTTAAATGTTGGCTATAGTGCTGTCGGCATTGCAATCGGCCTTGTTATATCAGATATCATATTCAAGAGTAGTTTATATATTATTAAAAGTATAAAAATAGTATCCAAATAACTATAGTAGGACAGTACGATTATATTCGTGCTGTTTTTTTATTGGTTAGGTCACTAGTATGAGAGCGATGGCGATTTGTTTTGCAATGAGCTGGGGGGACTTGAAAGTAGTGTAGTACACCTTTGTGTAGGATTTTTTGTGATTTAATAAATTGGAGAATACAGCAAGGGACTCTGACCAGACTGACTGCAAGGGTCTACTTAGATAAATGAAGTAAATGAAAGCTCTCATTTAAAATAATTTTACTATAAACGAACCACCCGCGTTAAGATGGTTCGTTTTTTAGCAATATTCTGCTTTAACTCTTTTATGTGGGTTATGATATGATATAATTGGTACTTTTTTCAAAGGGTCATGGTTGTTTGATTCTCTTTTATTTATTGATGAAGATAAGGCTTAATGATATCCAATAGACATTCAATAAACAATGGATCATCATTTGCTGCTTCTATGTAATTATATTTTTCACCACCATTTTCCACGAAAATGGTCTTATTTTCCACTTGAAGTTCTTCCAATGTTTCAAGACAATCAACTGTGAAACTTGGAGCGAGGATTTGGATGTGCTTAGAACCACTTTTAGCAAGATGACGCAATGTATCACTGGTTGATGGTTCTAACCAAGGTTCCTTGCCAAATTTGGATTGATAGCTCATGATAAAGTTATAATTTGGTAGTTCGGTTTTTAATGCATGAGTTGTTTTTAAACACTGATAGGGATAATCGTCGCCTTCAGTGACATACCTTTTAGGTATTCCATGGTAGGAAAGGACAACTGCATCAGGGTGTCCATGCTCTTTAGTGCAAAGTTCAATTCGTCTTTTTAATAATTTGATCCATACTGGATGATTTGGAAAGTCACGTAAGAAAATAACTTCTGGGATATCTTTCCAAGTGGATAATGTTTTGTTTAAATGATCCCAAATAGAAGCTGTGGTAGTCGAAGAGTATTGCGGAAATAAAGGCAATACGATTAATCGGCGAATACCCCATTTATGTAGCTTTTCTAATTCATCGTCAATAGATGGTTGCCCATAATTCATAGCGAGTGATACTCTAATATTAGAATGAGAAAAATGTTTTTCCAATTCTTTTTTTTGTTTAATAGAGATCGCTAGTAAAGGTGAACCTTCTTCTGTCCATATGGATTGATAGAGTGCAGCCGTTTTTGGTGGACGTTTTCTAAGGATAATTCCGTGCAGGACGGGCATCCATTTCCACTTTGGTAAATCAATTACCCTTCTGTCGCTTAGAAATTCTTTTAAATAGGAGCGTACAGATATCGTTGTTGGTTGATCTGGTGTGCCTAAGTTAACTAAAAGAATTGCCGTCTTATCCATATCTATTCTCCTGTCCTAATATGTTATTGTCATAATTATTTTAATATAAATGCAATTTATTTTACAAAAACTTTTTGTCTATTCACAAACTGTTTAACTTTTAAATCATTAGTTTGCAGGCTTTGAATAAAGGGGTGTATACATTGCTTGTTTTTAATCAAAAAATTCTCGTAAAAACCATACGTATGATGGAACGTAAAATGATACAGGCCTCCTCCTTGAAACCTAGTATAATACCTGAAGTTGAAAGAGAAGAGAGATTAATTGAAACTAGTTTTGGCCATACTCGCATTCTTACGTATCGACCAAAAAATAAAGGGGTGGAGCCCTTACCAGTCTATGTGAATATGCATGGCGGTGGCTTTGTAATGGGAAGCGCTGAACTAGATGATGCTTGGTGTCCTGTGATAGCAGATCGAGCTAGATGTATAGTCGTAAATATCGATTATCATCTGGCACCGGAACACAAATTTCCAACTGCTTTATATGAATGCTATGATATTGTAAAATGGCTTTATGAAAATTCATGTGTCCTTCAGATAGACAATCAGCGAATAGCAGTTGGTGGACATAGTGCAGGAGGCAATTTGGCCGCTGCTCTTTGTTTATTGAATAAAGATAGGGAGCAGATACCTTTGGTTAAGCAAATTCTTGATTATCCGCCGCTTGACCTTGCCACTGATCCAGATTTGAAACTAAAGCATGAAAAGGCTATATCACCAAGACTGGCCAAATTATTTAATGAATCTTATTTAAAATCAATGAAGGATGCCGAGAATCCGTTAGTCTCTCCTGTATATGCAGAGGATTTGGAAGATTTGCCTCCCGCCTTAATCATTACGGCTGAATTCGATTCATTAGCAGATGAAGCAGATTATTATGCAAGTCAGCTAGAAGAAGCGGGCGTTCCAGTTATCAAAAGGAAATTTTTAGGGGCAGCTCATGCCTTTACCCATTCAGGTGAATTGAATCAAGCTGAAGAGGCGTGGAATCTAATAAGTGATGAACTGAAAAAGGTTTTTTATCCTCCATGTTAAATGTGATGTACTCTGTGAATCATCTAATAAATTCAAAACTGATATCGTATAAGTAAGGCAGTCCAAATCACATAGAATTGGACTGCTTTTTTGGGTTAACATTTGCCTTGCAGGTAACTGGCAAGAATAGCAGGGGTTGAGGAAGGGATAAAAGAGATTGTGAGTTAAAGTCATTGAAATTGTACAAATAAGAGTATGTATTACTCTGTTAAAGGAAGGAGTAAATATAAAGTGATTATCTGATCATAATAAACTTTTTATAACTAAATGATTGGGACTGTTCATATACTAATAGTGAATGAGAGAGATGAAATCAATTTGATTGCCTTGTTGCTTAGATATAGGATATACAAGAAATTTTCGACAATATTTAAAAGCTTTCTGAAATCCGTTACTGAATTTTTATAAACCATACATGAGTTGTTTATGAATATACTATTTATAAAGTTCTATATATTGTTTTCTTCCAAATAGCAGCAATTACGATAGAGGGGCGGGTGATCATATTATGACGATCCGTAAAGATGACTTTTATATTGCGGTTGACGGTAAAATTGTTGCTCAAATTGAATTTGTGGCCAAGAGAAAAGAGGAAACAGCCCAAGATTTCATTATCATTTACCATACATTAGTTGCAGATTGCTGTCGGGGAAAAGGATTGGGTAAGGCATTAGTAAATCGGGTTGTATGGCTTGCGAGGAAAGAAAATAAATATATAAGGCCTATATGCCCCTTTGCTAAAATGATTCTTGAAAAGGAGGAAGAATATCAGGATATTTTAATATAGTTTCAGCATTCCAGGATGCTCTTTTGACTCCTTATTTGAACGGATAAGGTTTTTTTTTCAGTTTATTAACAACAACCCTAATGTAAGTACCCTATAGAAAAAGATTAAATAGTAGATATCCAAATCACTAAAAAGTATGATAAAGATATCAAATAAACATATTTTGGTATACAAATAGATAGGAGTGTGACAAGAGTATGAAAATAATTGGATTATCTGGTTCCCTAATTGGTGAAAAAACACCTAAATCTGTGGAAGAGGTTCTAGCGGCCATTAACGATATTGACAAACAATTGGATACAGAATTAATAGATTTAAGAAATTACAATGTAGAGTTCGTAAGAGGAGTTCCTTTTACATCATATAATCAGGATACTCAAACTGTAGTGAATAAATTAAATGAGGCAGATATTATTATTATTGGTACACCTATTTATCAATCATCCATACCAGGAGTATTAAAAAATCTATTTGATCATTTAGCTCCTGACTGTTTTAAAGGGAAAGTGGTGGGTGTAGTGACAAATGGAGGATCGGAAAAACACTTTTTGGTTACTGAATACCAATTAAAACCGATTTTATCCTATTTCAAAGCGATCTTACCATTTAATAATGTATTTTTACATACGAGTTGCTTTGGTACCGGCAATAAAATTGTAAATGAAGAGGAGCTTAATAGAATTCAGGCTTTGGCTCAGGAAGTTATTGATTTGAAAAAAATTCATTAATTAGTAAGCTAAATGATTGGTTTTCGTTTTACTGTCTTTATTCCACATAATCAAATAATAAATAGGAGTCAGTCTCCTGCTATTTGACCGAGACCGTACTGGAGAGTCATGATTCTATAAACTAAAAGAAAAATGATGACTTAAGGTATAAATGAAGAAAAAATAAGAGATTGATAGAATAACCAACTGTTCAATCTCTTATTAGGTCGGTTTAGTGAGGGTTTAATCTTAATTTTCATAATCATATGGGTGTGTCGATATTTCATTTATTGAGGGTTTTTCTTTATTAATATCCAAAGTACGAAGTTTCATAATTAAATTTACTCGGCGTCTATAAAAATCTTTGTGTGATATGGTCTTGTTATCATAGTACATTTGATAATTTCTTCTCAACTCATTTAATAAGTCATTATATTTTTCCTGAGCACACACTACAGCACCTTCTTTACTCTTGATGTTATATTTATATAATATCAAAAAAATTCTGTTAATTCATTCTTTAAATATTTCCATGTTCAAAATAGTGTGCCAATTCAAAAATATACAGTGCAGCTAGTTTTTGATAGTGATACCGCTTAAACGAGGAATTTAAGAATATAGGAGGGTTGGCAAATCATAAGTAGAAGGGCAGCATGAAGTCGATTTATTGACTTCATGCTGCCCTTTTACTCGTGGCATGGTCGTACTTATTTATGATTTTGGTCTTCCAGAATAGTAACTACTTCAGTGCCTAAAAATTGAGCTAATACTTCTCTGTTTTGCGTTATATCTGCCAGTGTGTAGCCGTCCAATACTTGTAAAAAAGCATATAGTGCTTTATTTAGAACCACTCTCAATTTACAAATAGGAGAGAGGGGACATGTAGATTATAAAGGTATACGGTATCATCGGAACTTTGTTAGCAGCAATTTAGTTATACTTAAAGAAATATAATAGGTATGTAGGGAGGAATTTACATAGAGAGGTAGATGTGGGTTAAGATGGTGATAGAATGATAGGAATCCCTCAATGGAAATAGCCTCTTTTCTATTCATAACGATCTATAATATGGTGTCTTGTATAATAGGTTCCATAGCGAAACATAATTTTCAATTGTAATTGGCACTCATTAAAACAGAAATGAAAAACGGTATTAGTCGAATACGAATCTTTTTTATAAGTAATGGACAAAGAATCTGCGATATTTTCAATATAAGGCTCAATTTCCATCCGTTTGATCATGATTTGATTTGTTAAGAATTTCTGTTCCTTGAACGAATCAATTCTATCCAGTAGTTCATTTTTTATTTGTATGTATTTATTTATATCTATAAGTATCCAGCCCCTTTTTTGATATCTTAAATAAAAAAGCCAGAAAAGGGCTAATCGAATAATCCCTTTCTGACTTATGTATGGTACCATGCCCATTCATTGCTATCAGATTCAGTTTATTTAGATGTTAGTGCCACTTTATCGCAGATGGGGTTAATTGTCAATCAATTTCGAAAGATGAAAACAATATAGCTGGTATCTTTCTGGAAGTTACAAAAGGTGAATCTTCGATAAATTTGGCGTTTAAATTCTCATGTTTTTATACGGGCCACGTCCGAAAGTTTCTCTAAGGGTTCGTCCTATATAACTGTTAATTACTTTCTCAGCTATCGTTTTCTCCATACCATACACCTTAGACTTTGCGAATTTCATTAATTTCTTATATTTATCTTTTAGATGTACTTTTATAAAACATCATAAAAATATGGCATGTATGAGAAAACAGGCTTTTAATTAAACCGGACACTCACTTCTCAAAGATTATGTTTTTTCAAACTCTTGGTAAAAGTAAAATTAGTATAATTTATATAAAGACAAAGGCATGGGGGAGGATTATGGCTAAAAATGAGTTTTTTGCTTATCATCTTGTGACTAGAACTAAAATGAACACAGGACAGATCATCCATTTTGATTCTCAGCAAAATAATACATTGTATCATTTTTTCTTTGAAGGGGAACAAGTAAATTCAAAAGGCGAGGACTTTATACGAATTTTGTATGGAAACTATACAAATGAAGGGGTGAACTTAGATAAAGAAAATGCAGATATAGCTATAAAATATATGAACCAAACTGTCAGAGCGATTAGAGAAGTAATCGTTGAAATGGTCAGGCTCCAAGAGTATTCTAAAAATCCTTCTAGATTATCTTGTCTCTATGCTGCTAAAAGTTATAAGGATGTTCTAAAATGGAAAGAAATATTTGACTCCTATAACAGAAAGGTTTTACAGATTGTTAAACTTTGGGTAATAGGGAATTATTTTGAGGGTGATGCCAACCTTTTGCCGAAAGAAGATGGATCTCCATTCTCTAGAAAAATGGAACAGGCAAGAGAATATTGGCAAGGAAATCCTAAGAATGAACTTCCAGAACTTTTGATTAATGGGGTAATAGAAGTAACAGAAATAATCGATGATTTTACATAATTGCTAAAAATTAAGTCAGTGAATAATCTTTCCCTGTTTATAAGTAAAAATGTGCCGGGAAGATTAAATTTTTCTTCCCGGCATCATCTGTTTATCCAGCTTCTTCAGAAAACTGGCTGTTATAAAGGTCTGCATAGAATCCATTTTGGTTCAGTAACTCGTCATGAGTACCTTGTTCAATAACGGTTCCTTTATTCATAACCAAGATTAAATCTGCATCTTTAATCGTGGAAAGGCGATGAGCAATTACGAAGCTCGTACGGTTTTCCATCAAGCGATTCATCGCTTTCTGAATAAAGATTTCGGTACGAGTATCGACACTGCTTGTAGCTTCATCCAATATTAAAATAGAAGGGTTTGCTAAAATGGCACGGGCAATTGTAAGTAATTGTTTTTGACCCTGTGAAATATTAGAAGCCTCTTCGTTTAACTCGGTTTCATACCCTTCTGGCAATGTTCGGATAAAATGATCAGCATGTGCAGCAATGGCCGCCTCGATAATGTCCTCACGGCTCGCACCTTCACGTCCATAGCCGATATTGTCAGCTATCGTACCATTAAAGAGCCATGTATCCTGAAGTACCATACCGAATAATCCATGGAGATCTCCGCGTTTCAAATCCTTTATATCAACACCATCAATTCGGATGCTTCCGCCATTTATTTCATAAAAACGCATTAACAGGTTAATTAAAGTCGTTTTGCCAGCACCAGTCGGGCCGACAATCGCGACTTTTTGCCCTGGTTTAACATCAAGGTTCATATCTTTGATCAATAGCTGATCCTGCTTATATCCAAATGCAACATGATCGAAAACGACATGACCTTTTGGAGAGGAAATCACTTTTGGATTCTCAATTTCTGCTACTTCTTCTTCTTCATCGAGCAATTCAAAAACACGTTCCGCAGAAGCAATCGTGGATTGAATGATGTTAGCAATATTAGCTGTTTGTGTAATCGGTTGAGTAAATTGGCGGGCATATTGGATAAATGCCTGTATATCACCTACTGTTATTCTGCCATTAGTAACAAAAATACCGCCAACTACACAAATAAGAACGTACCCAATATTACCGACAAACTGCATAAGAGGCATAATAACACCTGAAATGAATTGAGCTTTCCAGGAAGACTCGTACAGCTTTTCGTTTATTGCTTCGAATTCCTCTTTAGCCTTTTCCTCTTGGCCAAAGGCTTTTACCACTTCATGACCGGTATATATTTCTTCTACATGTCCACTTAAATGTCCAAGCGATTTTTGTTGGCCGGCAAAGTAGGTTTGCGATTTTTTAGCTACAAATACAGCGATAAATCCACTTAAAGGTAATGTTAATAAGAGAATGCCTGTCATAAGGGGACTGATGGACAGCATCATAATGATAACCCCAATGATTGTCACTACGCTTGTAATAATCTGTGTTAAGCTTTGTTGCAAGGTAGTACTGATGTTGTCAATGTCATTCACAATCCGGCTTAATGTTTCACCAGTCGTGGTTCCATCGAAGTATTTTAAAGGAAGACGTGATACCTTTGCTTCCGCTTCTTCTCTTAATGTAAATACCGTATTTTGAGCAACACTTGCCATAATGAATTGCTGAATAAAGGAGAAGAGTGAGCTAAACAAATATAAGGCACCGAGTAGGAAAAGAATTCGAATGATATACTCAAAATCAATGCCTGCGCCAGGAATACCTGACATTTTTTCCATTATGCCTTCAAATATTTTAGTTGTTGCCTTACCTAAAACTTTTGGACCGACAATGGTGAAGACTGTACTGAGGATAGCAGCCAGCAATACAGTTAAAAGTCGAAATTTATACGGTGTTAAATAACGAATTAATCGTCTTAAGGTACCCTTAAAATCTTTTGCTTTTTGTATCGGTGCTCCTGGACCGCCTGGAGGACCAAATCCCGGATTTGATTGTCTTCTTGTCATTTTGCTCATGCAATCTCCTCCTCAGAAAGCTGTGACTTCACAATTTCTTGATAAGTCTCACATGATTTTAATAATTCTTCATGTGTACCAATTCCCATAACCTGTCCTTCATCCAACACAATGATACGATCGGCATCTATAACTGTAGAGACACGCTGGGCAACCAATAAAACCGTTCCTTCTGTGGTTTCGCTTTTTAAAGCTTTACGCAGCTTTGCGTCCGTTTTGAAGTCCAGTGCAGAAAAGCTGTCATCAAACATATAGATTTCCGGTTTACGAACTAAGGCTCTCGCAATGGACAGACGTTGCTTTTGCCCTCCAGAAATATTTGTACCGCCTTGAGAGATAGGGGAGTCAAAGCCTTCCTTCATATTAGAAACAAAATCATAGGCTTGTGCGACTTTTGCAGCATGGAAGACCTCTTCATCACTAGCCTTCTCATTTCCGTAAAGAATATTTTCTTTGACTGTACCAGTGAATAGAACAGCTTTCTGAGGAACAAGGCCAATTCGGTTACGCAAATCCACTAAATCCAATTCTTTGACATTGATTCCATCTACATAGATACTGCCTTCTGTTGGTTCATAAAAACGCGGAATCAACTTTAATAATGTGGATTTTCCGGAACCTGTCCCGCCGATAATGGCTGTAACCTCACCAGGACCTGCGCTGAAAGAAAGGTCTTTTAAGGCAGGTTCTTCTGCACCTGGATAGCTGAATGTAACATCTTTAAATTCCAGATAGCCAGTTTTAGTTGGTTTCGCTTCCTTTTTAGTTAGCTCATCTTTAATGGTGGGCTTAATCGCCAATACTTCATTAATACGAGCTGCGGAAGCAGAAGCACGAGGAATCATGACAAACATCATGGAAAGCATAACCATGGAGAACATAATTTGCATGGCATATTGCATAAAGGCCATTAAATTACCGACCTGCATATCCCCATGATCAATCCTGATTGCACCAAACCAAACGACTGCAATGGTTGTATAGTTCATAATCAGCATCATGAGCGGCATAAGTGTCGCCATTATTTTATTTACCTTAATCGTAGTGTCTCTTAAGTCAGAGTTTGCCTTCTTAAAACGTTCCTTTTCAAAATGAATCCGATTAAAGGAACGAATAACACGGACACCAGTCAAATTTTCGCGAATGACACGGTTGACAGCATCTAGGCGACGTTGAACCAGTTTAAACAGGGGGACGCCTTGCCAGATGACAAAAAGAATAACTCCCACTAGGACCGGAATTGCCAGAATGATAACCCAGGATAGTTCGGGATCTTTTGAAAAGGCCATAATAATACCACCGATAGCCATTAAGGGTGCCATTATCATCATTCTAAGGATCATGTTAAGGACTAATTGTACCTGTGTTATATCATTAGTTGTTCTTGTAATTAATGAAGCAGTACCGACTTGTCCAAATTCATGTAATGAAAAATTCTCTACATGAGAGAAGACTTTGGAACGGAGGTTTTTGCCAAAAGACATGGATACTTTTGCACTAAAGTAACTTGCTGCAACAGAGCAAAGAGTACCAATCGCAGCAACCAATAGCATTAAACCGCCAATTTCCCATATGTACGGTATGTTCTGATTGATGACACCTTTGTCGATGATGTCAGACATCAAGGTTGGTAAAAATAATTCTGATAATGACTGTATAAATACTAATGCGAATATAAAAATAATCGGTATTTTATACGGTGCTAAATAGCGAAGTAATTTCCTCAAAGATTCATACAACTCCTTATTCCTGATTTTCATGGAAAAACTCATACACTTTTGTTAGCAATCGAGTGAGTTCTTTGCTATCATCCAATCCGATATATTCCTCAAGCTGAGTAAAGGTTTGATTTAGATGGGTAAGTGCTGAATTCGCTATTGATCTCCCCTCATTTGTTAAGGTGATTAGTATGACGCGACGGTCATTCTCATCGATTCTTCGGGTAATAAGGGCATGCTGTTCCAGTTTGTTTAAGATGGGGGTAACGGATGGTGTAGTCACATTTAATTGTTTGCTAATTTCAGATACCTTTATCTCGGACATATATTGAGTATTTTGCTTTATGCACGTCAAGACTCTTATTTCGCTTGGTTTGTATCCTTCGATTGTTTTCCTATCCCAATCCAATTTATCAAACCGTGTAAAGACATTTATTAATTCTTGAACCGATTGATCTTTGTTTACTGTCATACCTCCACCTCTAAAACGAAAGTTTACCTAATAATTAGGTAACCAAATTAAAAGCAAATAAAATTATATTTATATAATATATGGAAGTCAATATAGCTATGCAGTTTCGAAATGTGTAAAATATGACAAATATACTTAGGTAGTTTTTTAGGCCAGTTAGAAAAAATTCAAAGAAATGGATTTCAAAGAATGTATAATAGTTTAAACAAATAAAATTAACCTACATAATTCCAAAAGTTTACATAATTAAGATTGTTTTTATGCCAATTCTTCGGTAACGTAAAGCATAGGAGCAAATTTCAGGAGGAAGAAAATTTATGAAAGAAAGAAAACAGAAGGGGAGTTATAAACGCTTTTTTAAATTATTGCATGCAACGAACCCTTCATATGGAAGGCTTGGTTTTGCGCTTGGTCTTAGTATAATTACTACTCTTATTGGGTTGCTCATTCCTTTGTTAACAAAAGAATTGGTGGACGGTTTCAGTATGTCTTCATTATCCAAGAGTCAAATATTATTTATTGTATTGGTTTTTATTGCTCAAGCTGGTTTAAGTGCTTACGCGACCTATGCACTTGGTTATAATGGTCAGAAAATCATTGCAGGCCTGCGAGATTTATTATGGAAAAAGCTAATCAAGCTGCCTGTATCGTATTCTGACAAATATGGTTCAGGTGAAATGATTAGCAGATTAACAAATGACACTATGGTTGTAAAAGAATTAATTACTACCCATTTAGTTGGAGCGATTACTGGAATGATTTCGGTTATTGGATCAATAACGATATTATTTATCATGAACTGGAAATTAACCCTGTTAATATTTATTGTGTTCCCTATAGCTGCCATGATTTTAATACCAATTGGCCGAATTATGCTTAATATCTCAAAGGAGACACAAGCTGAAACAGGTAGATTTACAGGAATATTAAATCAGGTTTTACCTGAAATTCGCTTAGTAAAGGCATCCAATGCAGAAGAAATAGAATATAATCGGGGATTATCAGGTGTAAAGCGGTTATTCACGCTTGGTTTAAAAGAAGCGAAGACCCAATCTCTTGTTTCTCCGATTATTACATTAGTGCTAATGGCTGCTCTAGTAGGGATTATTGGCTATGGTGGGATGCAGGTAGCGAGCGGAATGATAACAGCAGGTTCACTTGTAGCTTTTATTCTTTACATTTTTCAGATTATCATGCCTATGGGACAGATCACGACATTTTTCACTCAATTGCAGCGTTCCATGGGAGCGACCATGAGGATTATTGAAATTCTGAGTGAAAAAGAAGAGGATTTACTTAAAGGGAAAGAGTTAGTAAAAGCAAATGTCGACATCGTTCTGGATGAATTATCATTTGGATATGCAGAGGAGTCTTTGATCCTCCGTCATTTAAATGCAACGATAGAAGCAGGGAAAGTAACCGCGATTGTTGGACCAAGCGGTGGTGGGAAAACGACTCTTTTTAAATTGCTTGAACGCTTTTACGAACCAAGCGAGGGGTCAATCAAGATAGGGGGAATCCCTATCGGTGAATACAATTTGCAAACGTGGCGACAGCATATAGGGTATGTTTCACAAGAAAGTCCGCTATTGGCAGGTACTATCCAGGATAACATTTGCTATGGTTTAGATAGGGAAGTCACTGCCGCTGCACTGGAGCAAGCAGCTGAAATGGCTCATGCACTTGATTTCATTCAGCAGCTGCCAGAAGGATTCCAAACGGATGTAGGAGAGAGGGGATTGAAGCTGTCTGGAGGACAGCGTCAACGAATTGCGATTGCAAGAGCGTTATTAAGAAATCCAAGTATTCTAATGCTAGATGAGGCTACATCCAGTTTAGACAGCCAGTCTGAACAAATCGTGCAGGCTGCTTTAAATAAACTGATGGTTGGAAGAACGACAATCGTCATTGCTCACCGACTATCCACGGTCGTAGATGCAGATCAACTGTTATTTATTGAACAAGGTGAAATTACAGGCAGGGGAACACATGACGAATTAATGCAAACTCACAAGCTCTATCAAGAATTCGCAACCCAGCAATTAAGAATAAATGAGGATTTAAAAGAGAAGGCATAGTTATAGTAGATGGTTAGATTGATTTTACAGAAGAAAACATCCACTATAATAACAATATGGTAACAAAAAACGCTTAGAAATGATTTTTTCTAAGCGTTTGATTTGTTTATATGCATATAAAATGGACCGATCAGAGAAATTCTTTACAATAAAATTAAAACGCCCAATTCCCATTACGGAATATTGGTTCGCGGGTTCCGTCGGGCAATTCTCCGTCAATATCCATTTCAGCCGAACCAATCATGAAGTCTTCATGCACTTGGCTGATATTCACTCCATTTTCTTGCAATTGATTGACATCCATTTGTTCTCCGTCTACCAGGCAAAATGGATATCCTGCGCCAATAGCGAGATGGTTTGAAGCATTTTCATCAAATAAGGTATTATAGAATAAAATATTGGACTCTGATATAGGTGAATGGTGAGGAACCAATGCAATCTCACCAAGGTATCTGGCACCTTCATCAACATTGATAAGATGATTCAAAAATTCTTCTCCTTTTTTCGCCTCCGCATGCACGATTTTTCCGTTTTCAAATGTTAAGGTAAATTCGTCAATGACATTGCCGCCATAAGCTAATGGTTTTGTGCTCGACACAGTGCCGTTCACTCCCATTTTTAAGGGGATTGTAAATACTTCTTCAGTTGGCATATTCGCAATAAATTCCTTGCCGGTAGAGTCTTTTGCTCCTGCTGCACACCATTTATGTTTCTCGGAAAGTTCAATTCTTAAATCTGTACCAGGTGCTTTATAGTGTATGTATTTATATTTTTTGTTATTTAAATAGGAAGCTTTGCTTTCCAATGTTTCAAGGTGTTCATTCCATGCTTGGAGAGGGTTTTCCAAATTTACTCTAACGGAAGTAAAGATAGCCTCCCATAATAGAGCTACGCTATTATCCTGTCCGGGAAAAATTTTATCTGCCCATCCTTTGCCCGCAGCAGCGACAACGGTCCAACTAATTTTATTGGATTGCATGGCTTCACGTAAATTATTCATTGCTTTGCCGGTTACCCTTTGGAAATTAGCGATTCTTTTTGAGTCAATTCCACTCAGTAAATCGGGATTTTGAGAGGTGATTGTTATAAAAGTTGCACCTTTCTCAATCATTTCATCTCTGCAAGCAGCTATCCAGGATGGAAATTCCGTAAATGCCTCGTCAGGTGCCATTAAATATTTCGTTCGATTAACTTCTTCATCGCTCCACTCAACATAAACATGTTTAGCACCTGCTTCGTAAGCTTTTTTGACAAGCTTGCGTGTATATGGGGCAACTTCAATAGCAGATATAATGAACACTATTTGATCTTTTTGTACATTGGCGGCTCTCTTAACAGTCAAGTCAGCATAACGATCTAATTTTTCTTCAAAGGTATTCATGAATAGACCTCCAATAAATAATATTTACCTTTAAAAGTATATCACTTAAATATCAGAAAATATAAAAAATAGTTTAGGGTAAAAATATAGAGCTGGATTTATATGAAAATCCAGCTCTATATGGTCTTTATTAATGTCCACCGAGGAAGACTAATTGAATAAGGAATAGTACTCCAAAGATGTAAACGAGCGGTGGAACTTCTTTCGCTTTGCCGCCAACTAGCTTTAAGATTGGATAGATAATAAATCCAAATGCAATTCCAGTAGAAATACTAGAAGTTAAAGGCATCGCAAGAATAATAGCGAATGCTGTGAATGCTTCATCAAATTCAGCCCATCTAATCTTTGATATACCTTCCATCATAAAGCACCCAACAATGATTAAAACAGGAGCTGTAATGGAAGCTAAGCTTGAGATAGCTGAAATAAATGGTGAGAAGAACAACGCTAAGCTGAACAATATTGCAACAACAACCGCTGTTAAACCTGTACGGCCACCAGCAGCAACACCCGTACTTGATTCTACATAAGCCGTTGAAGGACTTGTACCAAAAGCAGCACCAACAGTTGTGGCGATGGAATCACCAAGAAATGCTTGCTTTGCTCTAGGGAACTTGCCGTCCTTTAAAAGGCCTGCTTGTTCGGATACAGCCACCATTGTACCTGTCGTATCAAAAATAGTTACAAGTAGGAATGAAAATACTACTGCGTATAAGCCGTTAGTGAATACGCCAGCAAGGTCTAAATCAAAAAATGCGATTCCTTCCGGAAGTGAAGGGAGTAATTGCTTGGCTGTAAGATCCAGCATTCCTGTAAAATATCCAATAATTGCTGTAATAATCATTCCAATAAATAAAGCACCAGGTACTCTTCTTACCATAAGTATTAGGGTGATGAATAGTCCTGCAATCGTTAATAACGGAATAGGTGCTGTTAAATCGCCCAAACCAACAAGATTGCTTTCGTTGGCAACAAAGATTTGTGCTTGTTTAAATCCAAGAAAAGCAATGAATAAACCGATACCGGATGTAATACCGTATTTGATAGAAAGAGGGATAGAATTAATAATCTTTTCCCTTAAATTACTAAAACTTAATAACATAAATAGGAGACCTGCAATAAATACAGCGCCCAGGACAGCTTGATAGCTAAGTCCTTGTGTTGTGACAACAGTTGTAAAATAAGCATTGATCCCCATACCCGGTGCAACAGCGATTGGGTATTTCGCATACAAGCCCATAATCAACGTACCAATAACTGCCGAGATAATGGTAGCAATAAATACCTGATTAAATGGGATTCCAGATGCAGATAGAATAGCCGGGTTTACAATTACGATATAGACCATCGTAAAGAAAGTTGTAATACCAGCTAAAACTTCTGTTTTAACAGTAGAGCCACTCTGGCTAATTGAGAAAAATTTGTCTAACAAAATAATACCTCCATCTATTCGTCGAAAAAAGACGAACGTTTTTAGCGACATTTATTATATTATTCGTTTCCTGGGATTTTTTCAACTATAAAATAATATTTATATTAATTATTTGCTATTACTCCCCATAATATGAGGATTATTAGATTTACGGTGTTTGGATAGATGGAGAAAGGAATGGGAATAGCTTTTTGCTATTTGTACACTGGAGCATCGATTGATAAAAAATCAACACAAATCTTAGAAGAAAAATCAATTTATCACAGGAGAGTGACAAAATTGAGAATATCTCGATTTTTGGAAATAAATTGATTTACTTTTCCCTTTTTCAGGAGTACTATTATCACAGTTTCAAATTTCTAAATCGCTTAAACTTTTTAAAGTGCGGGGGACCCATCGTATGGGGTGAATCCATTTATGGTAGGGCTACTCAGAAGGCCCGAATCCGACAGCTAACCTCGTCAGCGTTTTTATGAGAAGGAAGGTGGAACTTGTGAGACGAAACTACTATAACGTCTGCAGGTCTATTTATTGATGACTTGCAGACGTTTTTTTGTTGATCAAGACTATTAAGCTATAAAGTTGTTTTCTAAATCTTATCAGAGCAGGTGAGCAAAAGTGGTTTCATCCTTAAAACGTTTACTAATTGGTCGTCCTTTAAAAACAGCGGAAGCGGGGGACCAAAAACTGCATAAAAGAAAAGCTTTGGCAATATTGTCGTCGGATGCTTTGTCTTCAGTTGCATACGGTCCAGAACAAATTCTAATTGTTTTAGTTTCTGTGGGAGCAGCAGCATTTTGGTATTCCATTCCCATTGCTATTGGCGTATTAATTCTTTTAACCATCTTGATCTCTTCCTATAAGCAAATTATTTTTGCTTATCCCAATGGAGGGGGAGCTTATCTTGTTTCTAAAAATAATCTTGGGGTGAATTTTGGATTAGTAGCCGGAGGATCCTTACTTGTAGACTATATTTTAACCGTAGCGGTAAGTGTCTCAGCAGGTTCAGATGCGATTACATCTGCTATCCCTGTTTTACATGCTTATAAAGTAGAAATAGCCGTGATATTTGTTGTATTTATAACGATTTTAAATTTACGGGGAATTACTGAATCCGCTAGTATTTTAGCCTATCCAGTTTATCTTTTTGTATTTGCACTATTTCTTTTAATCGGAACTGGAATTTTTAAAATTATGACTGGACAAGTACCTGCTGATCTACATACATCCATTGGAACACCAGTCGCTGGGATTAGCGTGTTTCTTTTACTAAAAGCATTCACATCCGGAAGTTCGGCGTTGACAGGGGTGGAAGCTATATCAAATGCAATACCGAATTTTAAAGAACCGGCACCACTAAACGCTTCAAAAACTTTAGTTATTATGGGCTGCTTGTTGGGCATATTATTTTCTGGCATCGTATTCCTTGCCTTCTATTATGGAATATCACCATTGAGTGAAGTGACTGTCGTTTCTCAAATTGGAGAAGCTGTGTTTGGAAGAAACCTTTTCTATTATTTCTTACAGGGTACAACAGCGCTTATTTTGGTTTTGGCTGCTAACACTGGTTATACAGCTTTTCCTTTATTGGCAGTTAATCTAGCTAAAGATAAATATATTCCAAGAATGTTTACAGTACGTGGGGACCGTTTAGGCTATTCAAATGGGATTATCATATTAGGCTTTTTATCAATCGTTCTAATTCTTGTATTTAAAGGAGAAACAGAGCAACTGATTCCCTTGTATGCAGTAGGAGTCTTTATCCCATTTACGCTCTCGCAAACAGGAATGACGCTTAAATGGTTTCGTGAAAAGCCCTTAGGATGGGTGAAAAAACTGGCTATTAATGCAAGTGGGGCTATTATAAGTTTCACTGTAACCTTGATATTCTTTTTTACAAAATTTACTCAGATATGGTCTATATTAATATTTTTACCTGTTATCATTATTGTATTTCATAAAATTCATAAACATTATGAAGGCGTAGGAGAACAATTGCGTATTTCTTCAGAAGTTAAGAGTCTTCCTATAGAAGGAAATGTGATTATTGTTCCTGTAGCAGGTGTAACAAAAGTAGTTGAAAATACACTTAATTACGCAAAAACCCTATCGGCACAACAAATCATAGCAGTTTATGTATCTTTTGATCGGGATGAAGAAAAGAAATTTGTCCAAAAGTGGATAGAGTGGCAGCCGGATATTCGATTGGTTAGTTTGCATTCTCAATATCGAAGCCTCATCCAGCCGCTCACCAAATTTGTGGATATCGTAGAGCATAAAGCCAGTGAATCAAATTATCAGGTTACTGTAATGATTCCGCAATTTATACCGAAAAAAGGATGGCATAACATCCTCCATAATCAATCTAGTTTATTGATTCGTTCTTTTTTACTTTATAAACGAAATGTAGTCATTACAACCGTTCCTTATCATCTCATTAAGTAGTAGGAATAAGAAAAATCGGTAGCTGGAGAAAATATAAGTGGTAAAATAATCCGTTTCTTGATTAGGTATTTTTATATAGATATAATGCAAAGAGTGATTTTAATGAATATTTAAAATCACTCTTTGTCTTTATATATAAATAGATTAAAACATAAAACAAGTAAGTATTTATTTATAATTATTATAATGATATAATTTATATACAGTTTTTAAGAGGGTGATTTCTATTAGAATGTTAATTTTAGAAGATGAGCCTGTAGCAAGAAATGTATTAAAGAAGAGATTGGAATTACAGGGATATATGGTTGATGATTTTGATGACCCTGAAGAGGCAATTCAGGCTTGCGACAAGACGAAATATGATTTATTAATATTTGATATAACAATTCATGGTGCCATCATTGATGGTTTAGAAGCAGCTTCTATTATAAGGAAAAAGCATAATATCCCATTTGTTTTAGTAACCGGAGCAGATTCATCCGATGCAAGATTACGCGGGCTCCAGGAAGGGGCGCTATTGTATTTTACAAAGCCCTTTAGCTATAAAGAACTAGTGCTTAACATTAAAAATATAATGGAAAATGCCGTTGTAAAAAATAATTCGTTCTATATTCATAGAGGCTTAAAAGTTGAACCACTTCGGGGAACCATTACAAAAGAAGATGGAAGTGTGGAAACGCTATCGAAGATTCCTATGCAGGTATATACTTATTTATTGGAACATAAAAATCAAGTAGTCAGCAAACAGGAATTATGGGAAAAAATATGGACTGAGCATGGGGAAATGAGCGATGACATTATTAATACGACGATTAATCGGATTAGAAGAAAGATAGGTAAGAATAGTATTAATACGATTAAAAATGTGGGATACGAGATTAATGACTAATAATTGGCTAACCATTAAGCGCTTTACTATTTTATCTAATATTCTGTTATTCATAATATTTACAAGCATAGTGATACTGCAAAATATTAATCAGGTTTCGGATTCTGCCAAGCAGCGCATTAATGAACTATTGCCGAATTTTTACCTAACAGAGAGTTATTTAGCTGAATATGGTATGCAAGAGGATTTTCTAAATGATCAATTTGGTAAGCTGCCTGAGCCTTATGAGTATCTAATTATCATGGATAAGGACTCAAGCTATCAAAATATTGCTTATAACAAATCAACTAAGAATATCCATTATGATGGAGAAGATAAACACTATATTCCGGTAATTTCTTGGTTTTTGAAACAAAATCATGAAGATATTTTTGTGAAAGATGGTTTGAGTAAAGAAGAAATAAAAGTAAGTTTTTATCAGATTAATAGTTGCGTAATGGCTGAATTTGGCCAGGCTATACATACGGAAGCGTTCAATGGTCATTTATATTCAAAAATAAATCTCTCGGCCGTTCTTATTGAGGATTTTAAAGAAATCCTCGTCCGAAATAGTTATTTATATGCAATTATATTTGTCTTCTTCCTACTATTTCAAGTGGTATTATATGAATTTATATTTAAACCTTTATCGAAAATGACCAATCATTACAAGCTGAAAAATAAGTTTAATATAACACCTCATATTATGAATGATTTTATGTTAAGAGAGATGGAAGAGTTAAACAAGGTTACGAATAACAGTGTAGAAAAAATGCTGGCAGTCACAGACGAAACACATGCTTTTTTAGAGGAAATTGTCCATGAGGTTCGAAATCCTGCGCATAATATTAAAAATACCATTGAATATTTGGAAGATTTGATAGAACCGGATATCCACCCAGAAATGAAAGAAGGCTTATTCCATATTAAAAATGAATCCAGTAATATAGATTCACTATTAAAGGGTATTAAATTATCCCATGAATTGTATTATTTAGGAGGAAATCCTCCTGATAGCTGGATAGAACCAAAAGGGTTTATTGAACCAATAATGGCTGCCTATATGAGGAATTATCCTGGCTATAGATTTATCTTAAATGATAATGTTAGCCAATCGATTAAAATCTGGATTGATGAGTATTCATTTGAATTAGTGATGCAAAATCTAATGAACAATGCAGTGAAATATTCTACAAGTGGTTCGACGGTTTTTGTGGGTATTAGAGAGAATCGGCTTGATAATACCCTAAATATTGATGTAACCAATACAGGATCAAATATACATTATGCTAATATTAATAAGATTTTTGATAAGTATGTGCGATTAAGTGAAGCGAAACAGATCACATCGGGATCCGGAATTGGGTTATGGATTGTTAAAAGGGTCTCTGATATTTATGATATGAGTATTGATGTAAATAGTACGGATCAGTCAGCAACCTTTTCGCTAAAGTTCAAGCATATAAAAAAACAGGATTTAGAAGAATAAATAGGAAGAGTGAGGCATCTATGAGCCTCACTTTTTTATGTTTGTGAAAAATAGTTAAATGAAAACAGGAACAAGGAAGGGAATGGACGTTTTGGAAAAATAGATCTCTATTGCTTTGGGTATCATACTTATGTCTTTGGGATGTACTATTTCGTTGCTTTTTTATGGATGAATATGGCTCATTATTAGTTGCTTTAACTACAATGGGGTCTGTAATTATTATATATCTAGCTGATCGATAACAGGTTAAAAGATACATGAAATAGTTATTATGCAGAGAAAGACTTCCAATACGTAGAAAAAGCGGAATATCCTTATTGGATTATCCGCTTTTGTCGTATTAATGTAATTAACTTATTTTTGTTTCCTTTAGTTTCATTAATCTTTGCGCTTTCTCTAAAGAATCTTTTTTTCCATGCATATAATAATAGAGTACGATTAATGCCAATACGAGTATCGACATGATTAGATAGAGATTTCGATAGCCTGTGAAAGGGATAATCATACCAAGTACATATGGACCAATTCCAAAGCCTACATCTAAAAAGATAAAAAAGGTTGCTGTAGCTAAACCAATGCGGTGAGGGGGAGTCACTTTCACGGCAATAGCCTGTGTTGTAGATTGAATATTCCCGAAGCCGAGCCCAATAATTGCGCCAGCTAATAGTAAAGTAAATCCGTTATCAGCAAAGCTTAATAGAAGAAGTCCAAGTGCAAAAATAAGTAAGCAGGGATACATAATAATATTAGATCCTTTTAGATCTAACAAGCGGCCAGTAAAAGGTCTTGACACTAAAATCACTGCTGCATAAACGACAAAAAAGAAACTTGATGCTTCAACTAACTGAATCTCTTCTGAATAGAAAGTAATAAAGGATAAGACACTCGAATAGCATAAGGCTCCTAGCATCATAACAATAGCTATGGGAATAGCATTTGGTTCAATAAAACTGGAAAGCTTAGCTTTATTGTTTTTTGATTCAACAGGAGTGTTAGTGTGAGATTGTTTATTTTGTATTTTTAATAGAAAGGCTGTTAAAAAGCTAACAATCCCCAATACGATACAAAAGCTGAAAATTACTTCAAATGTCGTATGCTGTTTTAAATAAATACCTAAAAAAGGACCGATCGCAGTAGCAAGAGTAGCACTAAGGCTAAAATAACCAACCCCTTCACCACGCCGTTGTGCTGGTATAATTTGCGCTACAATGGTACCGGTAGCAGTACTTGCAATCCCTAATCCGATTCCATGTAATAAGCGATTAACCATCAAAAATAATAAGCTATTAATTCCGAAATATAAAATAGTTGTTAAAGTAAAAACGATAAGTCCGAATAATAATATTCTTTTCCTACCGTATTTATCGATAATTGTACCTGTTAGCAGACGGCCAATAAGTGCTCCTATAATAAAAATCCCGGTAACCAGTCCTGCTTCACTCGTTGAAGCACTAAATTGTTCAACGGCATAGACCGAAATTGACACCATTAATAAATAAAAAACAAGTGTTAACAAAAAATTAATTGTGGATACAATGATAAAGTCTTTTGTCCATAATTTTGCTCGTTCCGTTTGCATAGATATCTCCTTACTCATTAAAATTCTGCTTGATCCTTTCTATAATATTTAAGAAAAGTTCTTGTTCATCTTCCGTAATACCTATTAATTTTCCAAGCTGTAATTCATCAATCTCACTTCGTACAGCTTTATATTGTTTCTCTCCTTTAGCAGTCAGTTGAATATTTTTCTTCCTTTTATCTGAGCTTGAAAATGACTTAATATACCCTTGATGCTCGAGGCTGTTGACTGTGCGGGTTATCGCTGGCTTTTCGATACTTTGATATTTAGATATCTCAACAAGGGTATGGGGCCCATAATTAAAAAGAATATACATAATTGTCCATTGTGGTCTGTTCAAAGCATATCTACCTAGAATTTCATTTAACTGGTTAATATAAGGCTTATGAACCATAGACAATTCGTGAAATAACTGTTGATGTCTTTCCATTTTACCTCCTTATAGATTAGTTACTTCAGTTAACTAATCCGATTTCTTATTATGGCAGACAAGGGGGGGAGATGTCCAGTTTTTTTACAATGATAATGATAGGCATATTATTTTCCTTTGAATTCAAACTATATTAAGATAAGGATACTATAAACTATATGGAGGTTTACATATGTCTAAAATATTATTTGTTAAAGTGAATGATCGTCCGGCTGAACAAGCTACATCAGTGCAAATGTATCATGCTTTTTTAAATGCTTATAAGGAAGCAAATCCGACTGATGAAATCACAGAATTGGATTTATTCCAAGCAGAACTACCTTACTATGGAAATGCTGCAATTACGGCTATTTATAAAAACAACCAAGGAATGGAATTAACAGAAGAAGAAACTAAATATGTTAATTTGGCGAAACAATATATCGATCAATTCCTGTCTATGGATAAAATCGTAATGGCTTTCCCTCTTTGGAATTCAACCGTGCCAGCACCATTAATCACGTATATTTCCTATTTGGCTCAAGCTGGTAAAATGTTCAAGTACACAGCTGAGGGCCCAATCGGCTATGCAGCTGATAAAAAAGTGGCGCTTCTTTCTGCGAGAGGATCTGATTACTCAGCAATACCAGGCGCTGAAATGGCAGTCAACTTAGTTAAATCAGCTATCAGCCTATGGGGAATTACAAATCCGGAAGTTGTGGTTATAGAAGGACATAATCAATATCCAGATCGCACAACTGAAATTGTAGCAACTGGTCTTGAAAAAACGGCAGAACTTGCTCGCCGCTTTTAAATATTGTAAAAACTCCAATACCGAATGGTTTGGAGTTTTTTTGTATACCTGTAATATTATTGTTCTCCTGGAATCGAGGAGGTTTAAATGAAATAGACGTTTACTTAAGCAGTATAGTTGTTTTAGTAAAAATCCATAGGTAGTAAAAGATTAGGTTGTATTCTGACTAATCCAAATAGAGCAGTGCATTTAAACGATCTAAAGTATCAAAATAATTGTACCAATCGTAATAGCAATACCACCAATAATGGTATTTTTATCAGGTTTTTCTTTTAAAATGATAAAGCTTAATACCATGGTGATGACTACGCTGAACTTATCTATAGGAGCAACGATGGATACCTGTCCCATTTGAATGGCGGCAAAGTAACATAGCCAGGAAAGACCTGTTGCAATACCCGATAAGATTAAAAAGAGATAGGACTTATTAGAAATTGTTTTAAGTTCTTTATGTGTCTTTTGGACAAAGACGATACTCCATGCAAAGATTAAGATAACTACAGTACGAATAAAGGTCGCAACATTTGAATCAACATCCTCGATTCCGATTTTCGCCAAGATGCTGGTTAGTGCTGCAAAAACAGCTGATAGAATAGCTAGGAAAATATATGATTGAAAATAACTTCCTTGTCTTTTTTTCTCCCGTTTACCTATGAGTATAAAGGTACCAATCGTAATAATGGTTCCGCCTGTAATCACTAATGGAGTCATCGGCTCTTGGAGTATGATAAATGACAAAAGAATTGTCATCACTACACTTGATTTATCAATAGGAACTACTTTGGAAACATCACCGATTTGGATGGCTTTAAAAAAGCATAGCCAGGAAAGGCCAGTTGTTATTCCTGATAAGATAATAAAAATCCATGCCTTTATGGGAATGGTATACAATACATCCCATTGCCCCGTAATTCTGACTACGGTAAAGGCCATAATTAGGACAACAAATGTTCGAACTGCAGTGGCTAAATTGGAATTCACATTATGAATCCCAATCTTAGCCAATATTGATGTTAATGCCGCAAATAAAGCGGCAAGTAAAGCTAACAATATGCTCATCATAATCCTCGCTTTATTATATATCTAGATTTGGTTGCTTACTCCAATATTATCCATATACAAATATACCTCATTCTTATTTTAAAAGTCATGCTTATCCAATTTCTATTTAGATAAAAAATAAAAGATGGCTTAAAGATGGTTTGGTACAAAAGGGCAGGCATACATAATCCTCGCAGTTACAATCAAACATTCTATATTCTTGTCAGTTTGCACTTTCCAAAACAGTAAAAATACACTCTTTATATGATAGATTATCTCTATACAGCATAAAAAGTGTATTTTCATTTAATCAGATCCAAGAGAGTACTAAGCAATTAATGGGTGGATGGAGGATTTCTTTTTGATATTTATTAGTTCAAGCGTTCTAAAGGTTTGACTGCCGGGCCTTCTAAAACTTCTCCGTCTGGTGCAAAGCGGGATCCATGGCACGGGCAATCCCAGGAACGTTCGCTATTATTCCATTTCACTTCACAGCCCATATGTGTACAAGTAGTATCAACTACACAAACAGTCCCTGAAGGATCTCGATAGGCCCCGGCTCTTTTTCCATTATAGGTCACAATACTGCCTTCATCCGGTTTAAGTTCATCCGGACTGGTGTCTTTATCCGCAAGTTTTCCTTTAATTAACTCTTTTGTCACATTTACATTTTCTTTAATAAATTTTCCTGCTGTTTGAATTTTTGTCTCTGAACGAGTGGGTGTAAATAAGTCAAAATAGGGATTTTCTTTTCCTTGTACTAAATCACCCAAGATTAAAGCGGCTACAGCTCCATTAGTCATTCCCCATTTCGCAAAACCAGTTGCTACAAATGTATGGTCTTTCCTTGAAGAATAGGGTCCAATATAGGGTACATAATCCAATGTTTCTAAATCCTGCGCCGACCATCGATAAGGCAGATCATTCACGGTGTAATACTTTTCAGCAAAATCTTTCAATGCTTCATAATGTTTGAGCGGGTCTTCGCTCTGACCAGTTTTATGACTTTCACCGCCAAATAACATAAGCGTTTTATCACCATCTTTTGTATGGCGAATGGAGCGAGTTGGCTGTTCAGCGCTAATATACATACCATTTGGTGCTTCTTCTTTGATTTCAGCAGCCACAATATATGAGCGCTTCGGACTTAAACGGGAAAAGTATAGACCCCCCATGTCATAAAATGGATAGTGGGAAGCAATGACTACATTATTACAATGGATGGTATGTCCATTTTTTAATTTAACTTGAACAGTTTCTTGATCGCCTTCTTGAATGGTTTCTACGGGAGTATGTTCAAATACTTGACCGCCTTTTTTTATAAATAAATTTAAAATATGACTTAAAAATTTCACAGGATGGAATTGTGCTTGATCAGGCATAATAATCGCTTTTTTAATTGGAAAAGGTAAATCCAGTTTATCTACAAGCTTTCCTGAGATGCCTAGTTTTTGATAAGCTTCGAACTCTGATAGGATCTTCTTTTCATAGCTTTCAGTTTCTGTGTACAGAATGGCATCCTGCTCTTCATAATCACAATCAATCTCTTCTTCTTTATAAAGAGAATGGATATAATCGAGGCCATCCATATTTGCCTGATAGTATAATTTCGCTTTTTCTTCGCCTACCGTAGAAATCAGTTTGTCATAGATAAGGCCATGTTGGGCAGTTATTTTAGCAGTTGTATGGCCTGTTGTCCCATTCATTACTTCACTTGCTTCAACTAATGCAACATTAACACCTTTACTAGCCAAACGATAAGCCGTCAAAATACCAACAATTCCTGCTCCGATAATGACAGTATCCGTATTCAAATCATTTTTCAGTTCGTTAAATTCCAGTTCTTCATGATTCTTCCTAAATTGTGTCCAATAAGAATTCGATTGATTAGGTAATTGACTCATTTTTAACGCCTCCGTTTTACCAATATAGTATATAGATACCCATGTTTTGTTAAAAAAATCAGGTAAATAGGATAATCTTATAGTTTACTGAAATGAGCTAATGGATATTAAGTAAAAAAATGGGATAAAGGAGGGGTTTGGAATTGAGAGGTCAGACGAAAAAGAAGTTATTTGTTTCAGGTAGTTTTTTATTGGGGTTTGGATTCATGGGCGCAATGGATGGGATTATTTTTCATCAACTTTTGCAATGGCATAGTGTAGTGATGGAAACCACTCGCTCGGGCCAAATTTTAAGTGATGGGATCTTCCATTTTGCTGTGACTATTGCTTTGGTGGCAGGGGGATTTATTCTATGGCTTGCAGGTAATCCATTAAATCAAAAACAGGGTATAAAACAGGTGATCAGTTGGTTTTTAATAGGTTCAGGTTTATTTAATCTGATTGAAGGGATCATTAACCACCATATTCTACAGATACACCGGGTAAAACCAGGAGACCCAAATGCTTTATTTTATGATATAGCCTTTTTAGTACTTGGAGCTATTTTATTTTTGATGGGCTTATTTATGAAAAAAAGGGCGGATAGGCATTCAAAAGGAGAGAGTATAGATGTATAGAATACTAAGCTTTGTTGTCATTGCGAGTTTTGTATCTATCATGCTTTATTTTCACCAACAAAGCAGCCATTTTGGTGAGGCTCAAGCAGGGCATATGGACCATCATGAGGGTTTAGAAATCAGTAATGTGAAGGATGCTAAAATTCCGGAGATTGATGGGTGGGTTAAACAGGATCAAACAGGGAGTTGGATGCTGAAGATTACGACTAAAAATTTCAAATTCCAACCTGAGAAGCTGGGTTCAAAGGAACAAAAAATCAATGAAGGACACGCCCATCTATACATAAATGGTGATAAAAAAAATAGACTCTATGGCCATTATTATGACTTGGGCACACTAAAACCCGGCAAACATGAAGTGAAGGTTACGCTAACTACACATAATCATAAGGTTTTAATGTACCAGGGTAAAGAAATAGCCTACCGCTATAAATTCAGGGTGAAATGATTCTCTAAACGAATATTTAACAGGTAATTAAGTAATGGTTAGATTGGGATTAAATGGTATAATGGGATATATGGATAGAAAAATAGACGGAGGACTCAATGTTCGGGAAAATTTATATAGCTATTTTAGTATGTTTTTCTATTTTTTCTTGTATCATGGCTATCGCAAAACCCGCCATATTCGATCTTCATTTAAAAAATTTCCGCAGAAGTCTTTATACGCTGTTTATGATGGCACTCGGAATCGGAATTATTGCAGGTAGCATTAAAATGGCTGATTGGACATATATATTAAGTTTAACGGCAGTTGCCGTATTTATTGATTTATCGGTTCTTTTAACACCCAGCATTTTAAAAATATGGCAGGCTGAGTTTTTAACAGGCTCAGAGTTCTTGGAAGATACCATAAAGGAAAATGAAAAAATCCAAAGAGCAATGATCACAAAGGTGCAATATATGTCCGTCTTAGTTCAGGATGCCATTTATTATTTTGAACAAAATCCTGTACCCGAGAGCGGTGAAGAATATATATGGGAATTAAAACGATATCTTGCTCTCTATTGTGACGAATTTGGATTGTCGGTGGATATCAATGAGTACGAAGCAGTTGATTCAATTGATTTAGAGATATCTATAAAAGAAACGATAAAACAAAAGCTTATCAGAATAGACCATATACATAATTTTGGTTTAAATCAGCGACTTATACATGTGTTTACCGATTCAATATATAATTCTGAGGTCATTACACTTGAAGATTATGATGCATTGTTAATTCCTGTCCATTTACAAATGTATAACTTTATTATTGTTATAAAGAAAGATAAAGGAATTCCGATTGAAGTGGATGGAGTTCATGTTGCCAATTTAGTTCATATTTATGATTCGTTTATGTGAATGTTTGGTATAATAAGGATATAAAGAGTAAGGAAGAGGGGGGATTATGATGGCAATACGGAGAAGGAGAAACAGTATTCAGTCCGGTGAATCCAGTGATACTATGGGAAAAAGCTTTCATGCAGGACCAAAAATCACCCATCTCTCTGATAAATCAGTCAGTAAGCAAACTAAGAAAGTAAATGAAATGAACAAAAAAGCACTAGCTTATATACATTCGGTAAGATAACAAAGTCCATTGCACTTTGTTATTTTTTTTGTATTGGTTTTGCAGTTTGTTACATAATCTATAACAAATTGCATGATAGGAGTTTAAAAAATGACCTCTAAGAAGGAAACACAGCCATTAGGAGTAAAACCAAAGTTCACAGTCTTGGGTAATAACGAATCTAAGATAAGTAAAAGGAATAAGGAAGCCATCCGTATTTTAAAAAGAATTCGGGGCAAATTGGGATAAGTGTGAAAGAATAGTTATCGATAATTGATAAATATGTTGTGATTACTCCCAAAAAGTTTCACCGATAAATCAATAAGGACATTTAGACACGCTTTTTTATGAAAGCTAATGAAGAAGGATCTTATCATCTGTATGACAGTATGATGTATATTTAGCTGCCACTGCGTTATATCATATCAATACATCCTTTATTCAAACCTATATAGTAATACGAATCGTTAATCCTCGCTCTGTCGGAAGTTTATCCAAAGTTGTAATTCCTTATTTAAAAATCCTCCTTTAGTGACCTTTTTTCTTTTCTCATTCCCGTCAAATATATTGGATAATAAACGCTTAATTCTTCGTTGTTTCTGGTAGTTCTTCACGCAGGGAAAGGGTAATTATTGATATTTTCTAAATATTTAGTACAATAATGGAAGTTAGACCAATATGAGGGTTATGAAGTAGGGGTTAGGATACATACCTAAAATTCATAAACTAAATACTAGTATTAACTTTGCTTCTCCCCCCTTTTTACTCTCATTCTTGCAAACGCAGTGGCCTATTTTGTGTAGAATGGGAGAGAAAATAAGCTTACCTTAGAACCCCCAGCGCATGGCGCGAGGAGGCTTGATGCTTGGCTCCGGAAAGCAAGCTCATTCTGTAAAAAATAGCGATATCCCTTGAGAAGACTGAAAATAAAAAAACTGCAAACAAGAGCCTCTAAGATAAGGACTTGTCTACAGTTTGAGACAGCTTCAGATACGAAGCTGTCTCGAATGGCCTAGCTTACATTTATTACGTATTAGTATTTAATTTTTGTTGGGAAATAAAGCCTGGCATATCAGTTTTTCATTTCTCTAAAATAGGACTTGGAAAGGTACTATTATTTATCCCACGGCAATAAGTAGAAAAGAATACAAAAGAAATGCGTAATGCTTCCTGCCATTACAAAGAGATGCCAAATCGCATGGTGAAATTTAAATCCTCTCCATACATAAAAGATAGCTCCGACCGTATAGAGTACCCCTCCCACAACAAGAAGAATCATACCGTTTGGTTCCAAAAAATTCACCAGGGGCTTCCAAGCAATTACAATCATCCATCCCATTACAATGTACAGCAGGGTAGAAACAGTCATATATTTTTTGACAAAGAATGATTTGAAGATCGTCCCTCCAATTGCTAGAACCCAGACAATACCGAATAAAGTCCAGCGCATTGAACCGTCTAATACAATAAAGCAAAATGGGGTGTATGAACCTGCTATGAAAAAATAAATCGCTGAATGATCAAAGATTTCAAATATATTCTTAGCTTTTCCAGGAGGAAGACTATGTAAAAGTGTAGAACAGAAATACATAAGAAGCATGGTTATACCAAAAATAGTAAAACTAACGATATGCCATGTGGTCCCATACATAGATGAAGAGACCAATAATAGAACAAGAGCTGCTATACTTAGCAAAACACCCAGGCCATGGGTAATTGCGTTTGCTATTTCTTCCTCTTTACCATAAACATGAACGTGATCTTTCATTGTTTCTCCTTCTTTCTGAAATGCCATTTTATCCAGTAACGGCTGAATCGATAATTTTATTGTACTGTAAAATCATCTAGTTGTAAATATAATAACTGTATGATGTTGTATTTATATATTGTTATATAGTATTTAAAACTATATATAAAACTTAGTTATTTTAATTGATTAATTTGAGGTAAATTTTAGTTGTTGGTTAGTGTTTAGTGGATTAATAAACAATAAGCAGGTTTATATAATCACTAAAACATGAAAAGATTTTTATTTCTTTATGATCAAAGGTGCCGATGATTAAGAAGTGAAAAAGTAGAAATGGGGGAGAGGTATATTGAGTAAAACGACTATTTATTTTGTTCGCCATGCCCATTCAACTTATTCACTGGATGAAGAAAGCAGGCCATTATCTGAAAAGGGGATAAAAGATACTGAATGTGTTACCTCTGTTTTAAAAGGTTCTTACATTGATATAGTCTTATCAAGTCCATATAAAAGAGCGATCCAAACAGTGGAAGGGGTTGCTGACCACTTTCAACTCAAAATTAAAACGATGGATGACTTAAAAGAGAGAAAATTGTCAGATCATCCGGTACCTCACTTTCGAAAGGCTATGGAGAAGGTTTGGAGTAATCCAGAATTAGCTTTAGAAGGCGGAGAATCCAATATGGCTGCTCAAAACAGGGGAGTGAGGGCGATTAAATATATTTTAGAGAAATATAGAGAACAGAATATTGTGATTGGGACACATGGTAACATCATGGTGTTAATCATGAATTTTTTCGATTCACGTTATGGCTTTCATTTTTGGCAGGCATTAACTATGCCGGATATTTATCAGCTCACTTTTCAGGATGATCGTTTAATCCATGTTAAAAGGGTGGATCACTGACTAATATTTTTCTGAAGTGTTTTATTGCAGTTGAAAAAATTCAATTACTTTATCAAGGGTGTTTTTTTCTTTTACGTATTAAATTTGGTTCACTCGGTTTAATAGAATTTAAATGTAACAGGGGTGCAGATGAATGGTTGCTTTGACCTCTTAAAGGTAGAAGAATGAAGGAGCAATGTGCTGACTTTTTTAGAATCGTACATACTTTTCCCTATTTTTAACTAGTATATCATCTACCAAAATTAATGAATTTAATAGTATACTAGTATATACAGAAACAATGCAAGTTATAGTAAAAGGAATGATAGATAGTGAAATTGATTGCTACAGATATGGACGGTACTTTATTAAATGACAAAGGCCGTATTAGTATGGAAAACACAACGGCTATTAAACGTGCCCAAGCTGATGGAATTCAGGTGGTTATCGTTACAGGCAGACCATATAGCTATGCTTTAATGCCATTAGAAGAGGCAGGATTAGGTTGTCCGATTATTGCGCTTAATGGAGCTGAAATAAGAGACGAACAGGGAACAATTTTAAATAAACTCCCACTCCAAAAAGATTGGTGTCGTTCTATTCAATCCGTATTAGAAAAGGAAAATGTATATATAGAATTCTTTACAAACATTGGTGTTTTTTCAAAAAGTATGGAACAGTATATAGATATCAGAATGCAATTAAAGATGGAACGATACCCAAATGTAGACAAAGCATTTATGTTAGAGGATGTTCGGAAAAGAGCAGAGGAACGATTTAAATTCGAACACTGCCATTTTGTAGATGACTTTGAAGAAGTATATCTGGATGAACAATTAATTATCTATAAAATATTAGTATTGTCAGCTGATTTGGATAAGTTGGCACGAATAGAAAGTCAGTTAGCTGACCGATCTGAGTTTACCATCACTTCTTCTGAACGCGGAAATATAGAATTTAATCATCCGGAAGCTAAGAAAGGAACGTCACTAAAAATGATGGCTGATCAATTCAATATAGAGATGAAGGATGTAATGGCACTTGGGGATCACTTAAATGATCTATCCATGCTGCAGATGGCGGGGCGTGGTGTAGCAATGGGCAATGCATCAAATGAGGTAAAAGCACTCTGTCGTTATAGTACGAAAACGAATCTCGAGCATGGTGTTGCGTTTGCTATCGAGATCCTCGCTGTAAAGCAATAATTAAATCTACGAAGGTCACCCCTGTATCAAAAAGGATACAGGTTTTTTTTGGAAATAATAAAGTATAACTCATGGATTCTCACACACTGAGGTTGTATAGATGACTATATTATTTCGATATGTTCTTTCAAAATTCCCCAATCTTCTTTAAAACCATAATCATTTGCTAATTACTTAATATGCTTTTCATTAAAATTGTATAAAAATAATAGCGAAATAGAATGGTTGGTGTATAATGGTAACGGAGCTGACTTCTACAAATTTTGTAATGGTTATGATGGGGTTCATTCATAACCTTAGGAGGATAAACATGACGATAATTACAGAAAATATTATGGAATTGATTACGGTGGATCAGTGGGATGATGCCTATTCCATTATGAAGCAATTACGTACTGATTTGGATAAGCATACGTATTTAGAGTTAATGGATCAAATGCGAAAAGAAGGATACAGACTTTTTGCGATGTTTTCAGGTGAGGAAATAGTAGCTGTAATCGGAGTTAGCTCTCGTATAAACTTCTATAATAAACGTCATATAATCGTTCATGATTTGGTAACGACTGAAGATAAACGTTCGATGGGATACGGTGAGAAGCTGCTTGTGTTTATTCATGAATGGGCAAAGCGAAATGGTGCTCAATATGTTGCTTTGGAATCTGCTCTTAAGCGGACAGATGCTCATCGGTTTTATGAAGAAAAGTTAGATTATGATAAATGGTGTTACTCGTTTCGTAAAAAGTTGTAAAAATTCAAGATATTTTGCGAAACGCTCTTCTTTCAGCGTAAACAGTGCAAGCTCTACATACATTAATTTTTTTGCCTTTATCATTTCGGTATTTTCGTAAATCTCGTTCTTTCTTTTTGCAAAAAGAACACTTTTTAAAAAAAATAACCATAAGTAGCGTTCTCCTTTTTTATACGTATAAACTGATTCTATCATATATGTTAAATAGTGGGGATGAACTGGCTGCGAAAAAACAGGCTTAAACATAGAGAAATGCTGCTCAAAACAGTGTTTCTCTATGTTTTTTTTATTATTTGTTTGAATGCCCGTGTCTACCTAAAATGCGTGATGCCAAAGCATGGTGATTGTTAAGGCGCTGCTGCTGTCATTCGGATTGATTGGAAATAATTTAATTAACAGTGCCCCTGGAGTAAATACTACCTCGGGCCGATGCTTTAATTGTAAACTGTTCAGCATCCTCAAAACCTCATTTTTTTGCCCATGCTGAGCATGTGTCATTAATTGTCTTGAAAACTGAGGATTATTTTCTATATGGTTGGTTATAGTGTAGGCATCATTGATTAATTCTTTAGCAACGCCAGCTGAATTAATAAATATTAATGGTTCCACTGGAGGTAGCTGACGTTCGTAATTTTGGTAGTTATTTGGATAGCCAGGGGGGATATTATTCATGTCATATGGATTATTCATATTCCTGTCTCCTTTTATCAACTGGATTATAAATGAATAGTGGGTGGTCTATAGTATTCATACCTATGAAGAGGACTGGCGATAGGTGATTAAATAGTAGCTTATGTGGATTTGTATATTATGGTATTGAAAGTCATTTTCTAATGATTGCTACGTGTTTGATCTAGAACCGAACGGAATATATATGGCGGGTTTAGCTTTAACTCTTGGGAAATCATAAGAAGTTATATATGGAGAAAATCAAGATAAATACTACCCATTATAGATAACCGGCACCGAGGCTGGTTGTCTTTTTTTTTGCAAAGTTAAGTGATCCGCATCTGAAAGCTAAAGAAATATATACCATTCATATGTTGGGACAAGACGTCCAAATTATAAGAATAAAGAGTAAGGTATGTATGGAAATAGTATAGAAAGAATTACGGATTAACTCGGTGAAATTTATTTTGGTAGTGACCATTTTACATACAGTTTATCGCTGACAGGAGAGATTTAGTTGGAAGACAGTAAAGTAAAGCTACATGAGAACAAAGGGTTTAAAGCTGTCCCGATGATGGCTGTTCTGGCAGTAGCGGCATTCATTGGTTTATTTAGTGAAACAGCTTTAAATTTAGCTCTAATCAATATTATGAATGATTTTCATATAGAGGCTTCAACCGCACAATGGCTGACAACGGGATATTTATTAACATTGGGTATTCTCGTGCCCGTCTCGGCCATTTTAATTCAAACGTTTTCGACCAGGCAACTCTTTTTCACATCCATGGCCTTTGGGATTATCGGTACATTAATAGGCGCCCTAGCTCTATCTTTTCCAGTTTTAGTGGCAGCACGAGTCATTCAGGCAATCGGGACAGCCATTTTATTACCTTTGATGACAAATTGTACACTCGTAATTTTCCCTCCGCATAAACGTGGACTGGTAATGGGATTAATGGGTCTTGTCATTATGTCTGCTCCGGCATTTGGTCCAACTTTTTCAGGAATCATTGTGGATCAACTAAGTTGGCATTGGATTTTTTGGATTTGTTTACCGATCTTATTAGTTTCATTAATTGCAGGTATATTTTTTATTAAAAATGTCACCAAGATTACAAAGCCAAAGATTGATATCATTTCAGTGATTCTCTCTACTATTGGATTCGGAGGAATAGTTGTTGGATTTAGCGCCGCAGGAGAGGGCGGCGGTGGCTGGGGAGAGGCCCATGTATGGCTGCCAATTGGAATCGGGATATTGTTTCTGACGTTGTTTACATTCCGTCAAATTTATACGGAAAATCCGATCATTAATCTAAGAGTTTTTACTTATCCTATGTTTTCCCTTGGTGTTTTGATGGTTTTTTTGGCTATGTTAATGATTTTATCAAACGCGATTTTATTACCGATGTATTTAAAAGGAGGACTTCTATTATCTGCGTTTACTGCAGGCTTGACGCTTTTGCCCGGTGGGGTCATGAACGGGGTGATGTCTCCGATTAACGGGAAGTTAATGGATAAATACGGGGCTAGGTGGTTGGTTGTTATTGGTTTTACATTAACGACTCTTGCAAGTCTCTTATTTATAAGGATTGGTTCTGATACTACTTTATCGACTATTATCATTATGCATATTTGCTTATCTGTTGGGATTTCTTTCATTATGATGCCATCACAAACAAACGGATTGAATCAATTACCCAAGAAGTTCTATCCTGACGGAACGGCTGTAATGAGTACGCTTCAACAAATTGCCGGAGCAATTGGAACCGCCTTAGCGATTACTTTGATGACGATGGGGCAATCATCTTTTTTAAATGGAGCGGGAAGAAATCCAAATTCCGATATCATCATCTCTGCTTTAATTTATGGGGTGAAACAAGGATACATCCTACTCCTGGTAGCTTCAGTCATTGGATTAATCGCATCTATATTTTTCAAACGGGTTAAAGTGTAAAGAAAGAAAAACTCCTTTCATTTAGCAAGGAGTTTTTTGTAGGTAAAAGAACCTGTTTTTTATGTAAAATTTGTATAAATTAAAGAAAATATAATCAAAAAGTGTAAATACGGTTTATAAGTTTGGAAATAGAGGAAAATAGGTATAACTAAGATTCTGTCTGTATATTATCAAAGTCAATACAAATCATATAAATGTGTACCAATTATGTCATGCCATAGATGGTTTCACTGAAAAATAGTGAGAGATTTAAGGTGTAAAAAGAAAGAGAAGATCAAAAGGGGTTGCTAGAACGTGAAGCTGAAACAATTACTGCATGATATTATCACTAATGTATCTAATCAGGATAAAGAAATAAATATAACTGGAATTGCCAATAATTCAATGGAAGTTAAAGATGGGTTCCTGTTCGTAGCTATAACAGGATTTCAAACAGATGGACATGCTTATATTAAACAGGCCATTAAGGCTGGTGCAAAAGCAATAATCGGGGAACAAGAAATCCATGATATTTCAGTCCCATATTTTAAAGTGGAAAACAGCAGGGCTGTTCTGGCTGATCTAGCTAAGCGTTTTTATCCTGCCGATGGTCATAAAACCTTTATAGGAGTGACTGGCACAAACGGAAAAACCACAACTTCCTTTATGTTAAAACATATTTTGGAGGTCTATGGAAAATCCTGTTCTTTGTTTGGATCGGTTTATAATTATATAAATGGTGAAAAATCTACACCTTCTGTCAATACAACCATGGATGCTTTGCAATTACAAAAAGAATTATCAAGAAGTCAAGATGAAATTGTCATAATGGAAGTGTCTTCACACGCATTGTCACAATATCGGGTGAAGGGGATTAGCTACGATTATGCCCTATTTACAAATTTAGACCATGATCATTTAGATTATCATAAGGATATGGATGATTATTTTTCCGTAAAAGCACAGTTGTTCAATCAATTAAAACCCGATGGAGCAGCCGTTATTAATACAAATAATCCATGGGGCAATAAACTTAAAAACCAGTTATCTGAAACAGAGGACCGCGTTTCTTGTGTAGGGAATAAGGAATCGGACTTATATGTTCAAGAAAGTAAAACAGGTAATATCCATTTTATCTATAAGAACAGGGAGATTTATTCGATAAGGCTTTCTATAAAGGGTAAACATAATATCCAAAATGCGGCTCTTGCCTTTCTGACAGCAAGAGATATGGGTGTACCAGGTGAAGTGATCATGGAGGCACTACATACATTCCCTGGCGTGCCAGGAAGATTTGAAGTAGTGAATCATCCCACTGGTGCACAGGTAATTGTAGATTATGCTCACACTTGTGATGCTTTTGCTCAGTGTCTTAAAACAGGAAGAGAAATGGGAGCAAAGCGCATCATTCATATTTTTGGATTTAGAGGAAATCGTGATGTTACAAAGAGACGCAGTATGGTCGAAACATCTGAAAAGCATAGTGACGAATGTATTTTAACGTTGGATGATTTAGGTACGGAATCTTTTGAAGCAATGATTGAAACGCTTGAAGATTTAAAACCTTCATCAAAAGGGAAAGTCATACCAGATCGTACATCGGCAATTGAATATGCGTGGAAGATAGCAAGAGAGGGCGACTGGATTTTTATTACCGGCAAAGGGGATGAAGGGTATAAAGATACGTATCTTTTACCGACCAATTCCGACAAAGAAACATTAACTTATCTTTTAAAAGAAGAAGAAACAGCTAAAGTAATTTGAAGAATGAAGGTGTAAAATGTCAAATGTTGAAGAATAACCGTTTAAATTTTGAGAAAACATTTGACTAGAGCAAGTAGGTAAATTATATTAAGTATGTAGTAATGATTACTACATACTGATTTTATATAAAATTGGTCAGGCCAGTTTGAATAATTATTTTTCATGTAAAAGGGGAAGAGGAAATGAAACAAAAACCACCAAGAATAGCTTGGATTACAGACACAACATGTACTTTAAGTGAGGATTTTATTGAAAAAAATCAATTAAATATCATTCCGTTACAAGTTGTAATTGATGGAGTTTCATACAAAGAAGGAATCGATATTACAGACAAACAATTTTATGAAAGAATGGCAACTGAATCTGCTGCCTTCCAATCATCTCAGCCTTCAATAGGTGAGTTCATTGAATTATACGAAAAGTTAAAAGAAAAGTATGATTGTGGAATTGCTTTTCATTGTTCCGGTAAATTATCCGGTACTTACTCTACATCTGTAATGGCTGCAGAACAAGTTGGTTTTAAATTGTATGCAATTGATTCACGTACTGGATCTTATCCCCATGCTTACTTGTTAAATAAAGGATTGGAGTTATTCAATCAGGGCCATGATGTTGAAGATATTGTTAAACAAATTGAAGAAATGAAATCGAATTCAAGAATTTTTCTTGTCCCCTCTAATCTTAATCAGCTTCATAAAAGCGGCCGGGTTTCAGGAAGTCAAAGGCTTATTGCTAACCTGTTAAATATAAAGCCTATTCTTTCCGTAGAAACAGAAGGTGCCAAAATTAGAGAAAAGGTTAGAACAGAAAAGAGAGCTATTCATTATATATTAGATTTATTAAGAGAAGATATAAAAGTATCCAAAGTTAGTAAAATAGTAGTTATCCATGCTAACGATGAAGATAATGCCCGTAAACTTGAAAATACGATTAATGAACAATTTAAATCAATCCCAATAGAACGCATGATGTTAGTTCCTGTTGCTGGGGTCCATACTGGTGTTGGAACAATAGGGATCTCATGGGTTTGTGAATAATAAAGAAATGAACGAATAACCATAAAAGCTCCTTAAATTGGAGCTTTCAGACTGTAGACAAATCCCTTATTTTTTTAGGGACCTTGTCTACAGTTTTTTTTGTTTTCGCTATTCTTTCCTATTCGGTTGCTATTTTCTACAGGATAGGCTCGCTTTTCCGCGGGCAAGCATCAAGCCTCCTCGCGCTCTGCGCTGCGGGGTCTAGGGTACGCTTGTTCTTCCCGCAGGAGTCTCTCCCATTCTGCAGAAAATAGGTTATGGCGATATATGGCAGTTTCCTTGGTATAAGAAAGGAATTTTCTGTGTATTTTTGTATAAATATAGGTAACTATTACCAAGGTGTGATGAGAATGTTAACTCCAATTATAAAACAACAAAAGCTCCGTATACTTTGATTATAAACTTGATGGTTCTATATTTATTTCTTCTGGATTATCGTATGCTTCTTTAGGTAGGATAATTTTGTCAATTTTATTATAGTCATAGTAACTAGAATCAATACTCTGTTCCAAGAGGATAGTATTTCCGTTGGTAATAATATCAATATTCATATCAACATTCATGACTGACGGTAAAAAAGTCTTTTTATCCACAATAATCTCGTATTTAACATTATTAATGGTCATGGATTTCATTGCTTGTTCTATTTCAGGTAGATTAGTAGGCAAGGATTTTTTTACATATTCGTTCAATTTACCGTCATTTTCAGACAAAGTTAAAATATAATGATCCGCTTCCTCTTTAAGGACAAAATCATTGGCAAAAGAGTCTAACTCTTTCAGAGAATCCAACTGATTGGTACCCTGTTGTAAATTAAGTTGTTTTAAAACCTCTGTATAATCAGCGTTATACTTCCCCCATCTATCTGCCATCGTGTCATACATAAAGAACCCTTCGTTTGTTAAATATTGTTCAACTTTAGTATGTTGGTCTCCGACGGCTTCATTATTCCATTTCAATTCGAGCTGTTGGTATAAGGAAAGGGGATCCTGTATAATCCTTGAGTCAGATTTTGAATCTGTTGTGACTATAACTCCTTCTGCTTCAGTGGATATTTCCTGTTTTATATCTAATTTAACACCAAGACTTTTGATTTCCGACGAAGCTTCAACCATTTTTTTATAGACTTCCTTGGCTGTAAGCTCAGAATTTTCTTTTTTCGTTTCATCAGCCTTTGCTACCTCATTGGCCTGTTCGGATACAGGAACAGCTTTCTCATTACATGCAGTTAAAAATAAAATGAATAAGATACTTCCCAAAATAGAAATGGACTTCTTCAACATATGTACCTCCTTGATTTGGATTGACTGAAAATAAAGCACATTCTCAGCATATTAAGCAAAGCAATTGTCCTATGTATAAATTAATTGCAAGTTTGCAAGTGCTTACTGAACAATACTAGACTAAAAAGAAAGTGAAAGGAGGGGGTATGTAAGTAAAGGAGAATCTAGAAGGCAGTCGAATAATTTTATGTAAGATATCTCTTCAATAATAAAAAGTACCATAAATTTGATAAAATCATACATATTTTTGTAAAAGTATAAATTTTATTAGGATAGAGTAATGAAGTATACATTTTTAGAGATAACAGCAGTTATAGATTAAGTTGGAAGAAATAATTTTAGTGATGACAGACAGTCATTAAAGTTATATTTGAAATAGATGTAAAACAATAAAACCACCGTTAATTGGTGGTTTTGTGTGGTATTTAATAAGTGTTATTTTCATAGGTTTTCTTGCTGATTTTATCGATTACCTGATGCAGGTCATCCGGCTTGTGAAACTCGATAGGGGAGAAGCCTTTTTCAAATAAAATTTGGTCTGCCTCTATCACTAAAACATAGCGATTATTAATTTTGGCTAAATGAACAGTCTCACCGAAATCCGCAAGTAAACCTTTAATACTGGTGTTATCAAGCTTCATTTTTAATTCTACATCGGGTTCCTGTTCAACAATTTGAGCGGCAGCTTCTACGACTTGTTCTGTTGTCAGGCGTTCCTGGAGCCCTCGTTTGGGACTGTCAGCCCATATTTCAATAGCTTCTTCAAACTGGCGGCGTTCCTCACTTTCAGGCTCATACACTTCACCAATATGCTCCTGTACCATGTCTATGACATGATTTTTCATCAGTTCCTGTTTAGACTCGCCATACTCAACAAATTTTAAAAAGTCTTCAAAATAGCGGGCATGGGAGGATTGATGGATTTTTAATTCACTTTCTTCAATCATGCCTTCTTCAGGCATATGAGGGTACTGAATGGATTTCATATTTTTGGTGGTGATAGCCATTTCAACATTGCGAATCAATGTTTTTTCATCAGAAATGGAAGCAACCTTTGGTTCAAAATCACATTTCATTAAAAATAAAAATCGATGCTCGAAAAATTTACGCGGTACGGCAGATGCTAACAAAAATACACCGCCGCGGACAGCGCTCGTATCAAGGTAAGCATGAACGAATTCTTCACTGAAGGCTTTAAAATCTTCTTTATTATCAGCAAATCGAGTACGATTAAATGCATTGTAGTTTGGATTTGAATCTAATTCATGACCAGGCTCAATAATAAAATGGCCCAGTTTGGTAGGGACTTGTTCAGAATTAGGATGGCGTTCCACTTTACGTTTTACAATTTTTTTGAACTCTCCATCCAAAAAATCTTTTAGGGCGCTTTCTTCATATTCATCAGTATCAAGTGTTTGATAATGCTTAGCTGTAGGAAGTTCCTTGTCTTCAGTTTCCACAACAAAGAAAGATAAAAACTTAATTTCAAATTCCATGTTATACACCTTTTTCTTTAGAGTCAGCCATCTCAGTATCCCAAAAGCCATGTCTTTCGTCAATGGAGATGTAGTTGAAGGAAATAAATAAGTGGAGTTGAGCAAACCATTTGGTGTGTTTAATGTTTTTTTACAAATAAAAAAAGCGAATGAAAGGATTGCTTCATTCGCCTTGAACGCCAGGAAACTTAAGAGGCTTCTATGCTGTTTTTACTACCTCTGTTAAGGATGATTAATCTTCTTTTTAATTCATTAGCGTACTGTATGTCATTGTGTTTCATTGCTATATTTAATAGATCCAGTAAATCATCAAGGGTCAAATGGGAAGTAGATTGTTCATCTTCAGCAGGCATTTTCATTACATTAGATTCTTCAGTTAGCTGTGTGGAATAGAAATCGGTAAACAGTTCAACCAGAGAAGCATCTGTAATCTTTTTGTCTGTTGTTTCGGGTAGCTGATTATGAAACTCAAGTTCCTCAACCACCAAATCGAAACCTTTATCTGATAAGGAGAATTCACCGTCTTTACCAAATAACTGATTAAAAATGGTAAGCAGGGTCGGCGTTGTTAATGATATCAATAACTTTTCGTATACAGTTTTTGTCTGTCTGATTTCAGAAATGATGACTTCTTTTGTTTTTGATTTCATTAGTATCCTCCTCGGATAGAATAATCACATTGTTCGCTCTTTTCAGTACAATAATAACATGGCAATAATAAGATTGATACTAAGAGGGCCTGAAAAGCCACAATTCTCATCATATAGGGAGTATGCATCCTGAAATAGATGGAATTTCCCTATTTTATGACTTTTGCTCTTTAGGTGTTCCTGTTATTCAGTGTTAGCGCATGACAGAGCATATTTGTGAAAGACGACGCTTTATGTGCTCAGCGTAATATTCATCCTGATCTTCTTTTGCAAAATTAAGCAAATCTAGTAAATCATCGACTGTTAAATAATTTGTTTCTTCTATAAGATTGTTTGTGTCGTCTTCTAAAGATGTTTCAGACGCTATATGACGACCAATCCTGTCGTAAAATAAATGAACAAGTGTGGAGCTGGCATATGGTACCGGTGTGTCTGGCAGCTCATCCTCTATACTTTTCAATTCTTTTAGAAATTTATGATAAGTATTGTCAGATAGCTGGTGTGTTCCAGAGGGGCCAAACAAATTATAAAACATTTTGATAACAATAGGTGCTGATAATGAATGCAATAATTTTTGGGAAACTTGGCCTGTTTGATTAAGTTCAAAAATAATGGCATGGTATGTATTTTTTTTCATATGTGCCCTAACTTTCCTTTTTTTATTAACTTATGATAGAGCAATTGGCGCTAAAAACAAAATATTTTGATTTCAATAAATACTCATTGTGAATCATATATTGGACGTTGAATCATAAAAAGGTTAATAAGGGTTTTGGATTTTGCATGATATTAAATTGAAATACAGAATATAAATCACCATACTAGTTGTTTCTAGGGTTTTGATGGAAAATAGAAAATATTATTTCAAAATATCGAAAATCAAGTGTTAACATTTGGTAATGTGTTGCGGTATAGTAAAAGTAGGAGACTTCCGGAAAGGCTGAGAATAGATGGTTAATATTGTATTATTTAATAAAAATTTAATAAATCGTATTATTTCTTCTTTAAAAACAGTGTGTTCTGCGATATTAGTTGGTTTTATTGCTACCTCGGGTGTAGCATTGGTAATCTATACCTTTATGATGTTGGAAGAACTGATTGCCTGGATCTTTTAAATTTTCACCAGAATGACCAGACGAATTAGAACAGGATAAATCTTATGTTCATATGTATAGAAAAGAAAATGACGTTGATTTCGATTATTCCATAAATAACAGGCATTTCTTCGTAAAACGCTACATTTTTAGTTCGAGCTATTAAATTATTCTGCAAGACTTTAATGGTAAGATAAGGGATGTCGTGAATCCATTGATACCGTATATGAACATGCACATTTATACATAAAAGTGAAAAGGGTACATTCTGTTCTAATTACACAAAATTTATTTCGACTTTTAGTATGTGATTTAATGTACCTCCTCCTAGTGATTTACTAAAATGACCTCACTTTGTTATCCCTCATGTATGATTGTTTAGCGATTCCTAAATTGCAGTTGGTTTCTCCAATCCTTTGGAGTCAGGTCCACCAATTATCTTTACCCAATACAACTTCTTATCAGACATCTGTATCAACGTTTCTTACACTTCGAATATTTTCAAACCTCTTGTTGGTTTATCAAACATTTGTACCAACCTTACTCATATTTACTTTCCCAAACTTAGCGTACTTTTTATATTCTTCTCTTGATTCATTCATGCCCTTAGGCAGTACTAATAATCAAATTCAGGGATAAGATAATTAATAAGAGAAGAATAATTTACTTTTGAGGTACTTTATATATAAATACTGGTCGTATATGTATATGAAAATGACGGGAAGTCTACTGAATTACTTCTATAATAAAGATTGATAAAAATCTGGGGGGAGAAGTCGTTGTACAAGCAGGTGAAGTGGCTATGGCTATTCCTAATTATTATGTCTATTAGTATCAGTCCTTTGAAAAAGGAAGAGCAAGCTGATGCCACGGGAGGCAGCCAATTAGGCTCAGCAATTTCAAAAATATTAAGTCATCCTGAATTAAAAGGTGCCAGTATTGGAATCAGTGTGAGAGATGCCTCTAATGGTAAATTGATTTACGAGCATAATGGAGATACCCGTTTAAGGCCTGCTTCCAGTATGAAGTTAGTTACGAGTGCAGCCGCTCTTCAATTACTCGGAGAAAACTATCAATTTTCCACAGAAATCTATTCAGACGGTAAACATAAAGGAGGCACATTAAAGGGAAATGTGTATATAAGAGGGAAAGGTGACCCCACCCTGGGAGAGAGGGATCTTAACATGATTGCAGCAGCTTTAAAAAAGAAAGGAATTAAAAAGATTAAAGGGAATCTTGTGGCTGATGATTCGTGGTATGATCATATCCGTTTATCATTGGACATGCCGTGGAGTGACGAGCAAGAATATTATGGTGCCCAGATTTCGGGATTAACAGTGTCTCCTAATGCGGAATATGATGCAGGGACATTGATCGTTCAAGTTAAAGCTGGCAAAAAAATAGGTAGAGCAGCCTCTATCCTGCTGACCCCTGAGACTGGTTATGTGAAATTAACTAACAAAACGAAAGTTGGCAAAGAAAACACTAAAAACACGCTAAAGATAACTAGGAACCATGGCGATAACATGATTACGGCTACAGGAAGTGTTCCTGCAAATTATGGTCCTGTAAAAACTTGGATTTCTGTTTGGGAACCTACTCTTTTTACCCTCGATTTGTTCAAAAAATCTTTGGAAAAGCAGGGGATTAAAGTTACTGGGGAATATTTATATGGAAAAACACCTGCTAACCGAACCGAACTTTACATTGACCGTTCACCTAAACTGGGTACTATTTTAGTACCATATATGAAACTTAGCAATAATACAATATCTGAAGTTCTTGTTAAAGAAATAGGAAGAGTCAAAGGAAAAGAGGGCAGTTGGGATAAGGGGTTATCTGTTATAGAAAGCCAATTAACCGATTTGGGGATTAGACATGATGATATTCTGATGAGGGATGGCTCTGGTTTATCACATGTTAATATGATTTCAGCTAATGCGTTAACGAATTTACTTTATAAAGCTCAATCTAAATCATGGTATAAGACCTACAAGAATGCTTTGCCCGTAGCCGGAATAGGTAATCAAAATATTGGAGGTACACTGAGGGACAGAATGAAAGGTACAAAAGCACAAGGAAAAGTGATAGCCAAAACAGGTACTATTTCAATGGTCAGTAGTTTGACAGGTTATGTAGAAGGTGAAAAAGGGAATAAATACGTTTTTTCTATTATTATAAATAATGTAAAGGAAGAAAAGGTCTTGAAGAAAATAGAAGATCAATTGGCTGTAATCCTGGCAAGCAATTAGGGATAGAATGAAATAATCACCTGCACACCGAATTCAAGAGAGAATGGAGTTTTACGAATGGGGTGCAGGAAAAACATTAAGAAGTGGCTTGGTTCACTTTTTTAATGTTAATAAGTAGATAAGCTAGGAATATAAAGTCATGAATATCTTTAATAAGATCACCATCGGTAATAATATAACGAATTTGGTAACAGAGTATTTGGATAAACCTTCAATAACTAAAATAGCAAATAGTGCATATAAGGTGATAAGTAATCCAAAAATCCAATCATTAAAACCAAAGTTCAATTGTAATAAGGCTAGGCATATAATCGCTAAGAAATGGAGACCGTCATACTTATCTCTGTTCAAAAAAACCCGCTCCTTTCCCTTATATTCTATTCACATTTTAGGAAGGGGAACACTTCCAATGCATTATTTCTAATAAAAATGTACTGCCGTGTTCATATTATGCTTCTATCAAGTTGAGAGATTTTTAGATCCAGTATGCTATAGAAGATAATAAGCTTACCGAAATAAGTTCTTTATACATAAGAAGAGACTCTATACTAACTTATACTATAGGGTTTAAGGCAAAGGTATTCCTTAAATTAAATTTATCTTTAAGGGGGAATAACATGTTAATCGCTTCGATGATGCTGGTAGTAATGGGTATCTTAATTATAATGAGTGGATATTCGGTTCAGAAAAAAGGAAATACTTCTTTTTTAGCTGGAAATAATGATGTATTTATCCCGAGGAATGAATCGAAATTGGCTGAGAGGATAAGTTGGATTGTTATCTTCTTCGGTATTGAAACAATCGCTTTCCCTCTGTTTTTCTATTTTATAAAGATTATAGAAGGATATCACTACGCCATATTAGCAGTCATTCATCTACTGGCGATTTTTGTTGTGATGCTTATAGATCAAATAGGGGATGGAATTCATAAAGTTTCAGAGCTTAAGAGATTATTTCAGGTGAGTAAGGTTGGTTAAGGTGAGAGGAAGTTAGGGCTTTGTATTTTTCTATTTAGAAAGTTCGTTGTGAACTTATCCTTTTAATGATTTTATTAATGATAAAGTTCACATAAAACAGAGGGGGGAGTGGGGAAATCCACTCCAAAATATGTCGCGATAAAAGATGGTTCTAGTAGAATAATCCATACTGAGGATGGGGTATTTTGAATTATCCAATATCTAAGTCAGGAAAATCAATATAGGGATTGCGATTTCCCTGGAGTTTATAAATCGTCCAATTTCGATGTTTTTCATGCAGGGTGACAGGATGTTCGTGATGCCATTTTTTTAATAGGTTGATATCAACTAAGCTCTCTTTTTCTTGTTTCATTTCATCCGGGTACCTCATTAAGAAATACAAAGAAGCTCGAGCTATTTCGCCTTTGCCGTTTTCAGGCTCAAACCTCTCATTGCCATCTCTTTTCCCGCAAGAGGTTTTAATGACTTCTTTATAAGCCCCTGGCCTGTAGTCTTCAAAATCATAATAGGGAATATTACTTCTGAATGAATTACAGTTTGTCTCGCATGTAAATAAATGGTGAAGATCACCGACCATGGGGTGCCTTTTCTCGAACCAGGATTGTGGGATCACATGCTCGATATTAAATTGAACGGACCGCAGCATCAATTCAATCAATATATCTTTATGCTCATCAAGTATTCCGGACACTTGATTTAATATCGGTGTCATTTGTTGAATTGCCTCGTTTTCTAACCGATTATCCTCTTCCAATACATCATTTAAATTTAGACTTTGGCCTGAATAGATACTTTGTATTTGGCCATTTTCGCGTACATCAATCCATGAGTGGAGTGCTTTTCGGCTGCTCGAATAAGAAAGCTGATTAGTATGTGTGCGTGTCAGTAAATCGGCTAGTCTCACAGCTAAGTCATGAGGTGGTAATTGATTGATAGGTAGGTTTTCATAATACAAATCGATGAGTTTCTGATCCTCTATCTCATCATAATAAACTTCATCTATCGTTGTTTTTGTTTTTTGGAAATCGACATTTTCTACAGGTTGATTCAATAGTTGCAGGCTATCTGTCAAGGGGGATTTATGAATAAAAGAATCATAGCATAAATCAAGAGTATCTTTTATTAGTAATGGAGAAGGATTCTTATAAAATAAACCTAACAGTAATGGGACGGTATCTTGCAAGATTGTTTTGTAGGTAGGTGTTATATTTGGATATGTTCTATCTTTCATTAGGATCACCTCTCATATTTTATAATTAGATGATATCAAGGGTGGAAACAAATGTAAATCAGTGAAAAGTACGTATACGAAAGGTGGAGTATAGGTACTATTTTAATAGAATGAATGCCGGCTGATAAACTATGCGTATTTATAACTGAAAAAACCATCAGATAGTGAAGGAATATGACAATAATGTTGTTAGATAGGATAAATGAATTTCTTACACTTTTAAATTTTTTATACGTTAGTAATAAGGAATATAATGTAATAATTATTGTGATATGGTAACAATTTTTAATGGAAAATTCTAAATATATTTACTTTTTATCTATCTCTATAAATTGGAAGACAACTTTTGGTAAACGGTTTATACTTTTAAGTACTTAGCAGAAGGAGTTGGTATCGATGGTTACAAGCACTAGAATAGAAGTGGAAGAAGAGATTAAGGCTATACAAGCTGAACATGAACAGTTAGAGGACACGCCTGTGGATTTCTTTGAAAAAGCTCCATATTTGTACAAAAATAATTACGGTGTACAGTTTGCTGCGATCATTGAAGAAGACTCTGTATTATTTACGAAGGATGATCAGGAGTGGGGAAATAAGCTTTTGAGATTCTCGAAAGGGCAAGCTGAGGAAGCTATTATCCAATTAAAAAAGGAACAGACTGGCCAGCTGGATCATGATTCTATTAATATGAATAATCCATTGAATCGAATCTTAATCAGTATCGGAGAAACGTTGTTTTTAGCTTCTGTATTACAGACTGCATTGGAAAAATGGCGTAGCCCTAAAAAATGAATAGTGGATTGTAAAAATAATAATGAAATTATACCTATTTTAACCCCATAGATTTGACTATGGGGTTTTTATTATATGTTTTATTGGTAAGGACGTAAAAAAAGGAACAGTATAAAATCTATTACCAATTAATCAATGTGAGTCCTATTTAGAATGTTTTATTAATGCCTTTTACTATGGTCACAATTACCATTTGATAAATATTACATGAAAAAATATGATATCCAGCAGGAAGCAAGATTAAAAGCAATAAATACTTGAATAGCAACCGTATTTGAAGAATGGATAGAAGAAAAATTGATGTATTTAGGATACATGAATACGAAAAAATGTTTCACGGATATCATAGTAGGGCATTCAAATGATGTGATATACGTTTATGTTGAAACCATACGTGTTGCTTTTCGTTATAATAGTATATGTTAAATAACTAAAGGATGAATACATTTGTTACATTATAAAATTTACAGTCAACAACATAAAGAATGGGTTGTTTTAGTACATGGTGCTGGTGGTAGCTCAACCATTTGGTACAAACAAATCCGAGTGTACCGCAAGCATTTTAATGTGTTGGTTGTCGATCTTCGAGGCCATGGTAATTGTGGGATAGAAAATAGTCCAACCAAATATACACTTGATTTGGTCAGTAAAGACATTTTAGATGTGCTAAATGAGGTGAAGATTGAAAAGGCATATTTTGTAGGGATTTCACTGGGAACGATGCTAATTCGTCAACTAGCTGAAACACACCCGGAACGTTTCCATAAGATGGTGTTAGCTGGAGCTGTTATACGTATTACACCAAGGCTGCACTTTTTACTTGGCTTAGCTAATATGTTAAAAAAAATAATTCCATTTATGTGGTTATATAAAATATTCGCGTGGATTTTAATGCCGAGAAAAAACCATGAAACTTCACGTTATTTATTTATTCAAGAGGCAAAAAAAATCAAGCATAGAGAATTTTTGCGTTGGTTAACCTTAACGGGTGGTATAGCAAAATATCTAGTTAAATTTAATGAAAGAGATACAAAAATTCCGACATTATATATTATGGGAGATGAAGATTATGTGTTTTTAGAACCAGTGAGGCGATTAGTAAAAAAGCAATCATCAAATCAGCTGGTCATATTAAAAGACAGCGGTCATGTATGTAATGTAGATCAATCTGCTCAATTTAATGAAGAGTCGTTACAATTTTTATTAACACACTGAAATAACAAACGGTAATAGTTACCGACTTAAAGCCGGTTGCTTTATTTTATTTTATGTGCGTATAAATTTTGATAAGCAGCATACGTATCGCTAAGTATTCATTTACTAACCTAATCTTCCTTCTCCTTCATCCTTTCAAATAGTTCTTTATTGATTATATAGGTAGTTGTCGACTGGGTTTAACTGAATATCAATATCAACAGAATGATTTAACACTGACTTGTATAGAGTGATACGTTTTTTATCTATAAATAAGGGAATTAAAGAGGGAGATAGAGAAATTGGGGGCTGGAACTATGTCGAATTTAAATATACCGCAACTTCAAGTGAATCAATCGTACCTTCAATTCATTTTTCCCTTCCAGATAGAGACCTCACGAAGCGAAGAATTAATCAAACAATTAACGAAAGAACAATGGGAATTCTTTGACTTAAAAGATCGACAGCAAGAATCTAAGTTTTATGGTGATATACGAATATCTCATGAGCGTATGGAGAAATTTTTTCTGCCGAATATGGAACCTATCTTATTTCCTCGAAAAACAACGAATAAAAATACTTTTCGCCGTTTTAGCAAGATCGTTAATCAAAAGGCCCATTTGCAATCCCGATATTTGGATACAGATTTTCTTCTCGTCTCCTTTGATATTTTTGTATGTCCATATAATATTGGCATGATGAATTTGAGAGTAAACCTGCCTGAACACATGAGTTATAACGATGTCCTTCATTTTATAGACTTGTTCAGAAGATTAGACAAACCAGATGAACTAGAAATTATGTTAAGTGAAAAAAAATATTCCGAAACAAAAGATCTTATTTTCAATAAATATTGTCCTTGGCTCGAGGATTTTCTGTCTAAAAAAGAGCATACAACCTATTTTGGCAGTTTACCATTTTTTATAGAAGAACGAATGCAGGTTTATTACTATTTGTCTTTTGAAGAGAATACGATTTTGGATGAAATTTCTTTATATAGAGCGGCTTCAATAAAAGGATATGATGATGAGGGAGTACCCTGTGCAGGCGCCAAATCAGAGGCATATATCCAGCGTTTCTGTGAGCAGCATGTATATGACCGTTGGGGGGATGACTCCTATTATATCATCAGTAATTATGCCTTTGTCTGTTTATCTAATGAAACTAAAGAGAAAAGTAGATTTATTGCTGAACGTATGTATGGAGAAAATTTCTATACGAATATTTTATTCTTCTTTAATAGGCTCCTATTATTACAATTATCTTATGAGAATTCTCAGCTTAGAGTGGATGACAAAAAAGGCTCCATTGAGAAACTAATCATTCGAATAACGAACTTCTCTGCACAATTCTATCAACCAGAAATACATAGCAGGATATTTGGAAAAGAAATCTATTCAAAAATGAAAGAAATTTTTCATATGGATGATCTATACAACCATGTTAATCGAACGCTTGGTAATCTTTATAAAAATCATGAAAAGCTAACGGGAAAACGGCATGAATATTTACTTACATTTTTAACTATATATACAGTTATATCCGGAATTTATGGCATGAATCTGGTTATCGAACAGGATTGGAAAGCGAGTATTAACTGGTCACAGGCGGCTTCGTATTCTATCTTTGAATATATCGCATTATTTGTGGCGTTATCCGGAATTACGTTAGGTGGAGTTTTGGGAATCATTACTGTCTATAAATGGATAAAAGAAAAAGTGAAATCAAAGGAAGATTAAGCAGGGGAATAGCAAGAGAGTGTAGAACCTAACAAACAAAGAAAATAAAAAAGGAGGTGAGCTGGTGAAAAAATATCTATGCTTCCTATTATGTGTTCTCCTTTTGGCAGCATGCGGTCAAAATTCTACTGAAAATAAAGGAAGTGAAGACAAACCAGTGAATATAGATAAGAGTACAAAGCGTATCAACGATGCAAAATTAACCTCAAACTTGGTTCAAAAAAATAAAGAAGGCAATGAGTACTTGTTTGTATATACGGTTGAAAACAAAACAAACCAACCGATCAAACTAACATTCAATACAGGACAAACCTTTGATTATATCTTAAAGGATCAGTCGGGAAAAACGGTAATCCAATATTCAAAAGGAAAATCCTTTATACAGGTTATTACTGAAAAAGAATTGGTAAAAGATGCTCAATTAACACATGATATTCATTTAAAAGATCTTAAACCTGGGACATATATTTTAGAAGCATGGTTAACCGCCCAAGGGATGGAGAATGATTATAGGGAAAAATTTCAGTTCAAAGTAGAATAATGATAAAAGGGTACCAAATTGAATTGGCACCCTTTTTTTTGTGTGAATAGGACTAAGCTCTTTTTTCAAATAATTGAACGAGTTCTATGATGACTTCGGTAGCTTTTTCCATGCTTTCTACTGCAATATACTCGAATTTGCCGTGGAAATTTTCTCCTCCGGCAAAGATGTTTGGAGTCGGTAAGCCCATATAAGAAAGCTGTGAGCCATCTGTACCGCCGCGGATTGGCTTTACAATTGGTTGAATTCCCAAGTTTTCCATAGCTTGATGTGCTATATCAACAATTTCTTTTACAGGCTCGATTTTTTCTCCCATATTATAATATTGATCATTCATATCTAATATAATATTTTCTTCACCATATTGAGCCTGGTATTTTACAACAAGTTCTTTCATGGTAGCTTTTTTGGCTTCAAATTTTTCTCGGTCATGATCACGGATAATATAAGCAGCGTGAGTACGTTCTACATCGCCGGTTAAAGATAAAAGATGATAGAAGCCTTCATAACCCTCCGTATATTCCGGTGCTTCTTCTTTTGGAAGTTCTGAGTTGAAATTCATGGCAATCTTTAAGGAGTTAACCATTTTATTTTTAGCAGATCCTGGGTGTACGTTGGTACCTTTGAATGTTACTTTCGCCCCAGCCGCATTAAAGCTCTCAAATTCAAGTTCACCAAGGGGACCGCCATCCAGTGTATAAGCGAAATCAGCATTGAAACGCTCTACATCAAATTTATGAGGACCTCTGCCAATCTCTTCATCTGGAGTAAAGGCAACGCGGATTTTGCCGTGTTTAATTTCCGGATGTTTAATTAAGTAATCCATCGCGGTTACGATTTCCGCAACACCTGCTTTGTCATCAGCACCAAGAAGCGTAGTTCCATCCGTAGTGATCAGCGTTTTACCTATATATCCTTTAAGCTCAGGGAAATCTTTCGGTGATAGAACAATATTTTGATTTTTATTAAGCGTAATCTCATCGCCGTTATAATTCTCGACGATTTGAGGATTTACATTCTTCCCGGTAAAATCAGTAGCTGTATCCACATGAGCAAGGAAACCGATCGTTGGTACGTCTTTATCTGTATTGGCCGGTAGCGTGGCGAATAAATAGCCATTTTCATCAAGTGTTACTTCTGCCATCCCGATTTTCTGCAATTCATCTTTTAAAAGATTTAAGAGGTCAAACTGCTTTTCGGTAGAGGGGCAGGTTGGACTGTTCTCATCGGATTGGGTATCAATTTTTACATATGTAAGAAATCGTTCAACTAATTCTTTATTCATCAATTTCATCTCCTTCTGTATCCTTATTATAGCGAAAGTTTAATTAATCAACAAAAAGTTGTTCAAAATTTCTCTCGATTTATTTTCCATCTTGGAGTGGATTTATTTATTTTGCGCATTCTTATATAATGGGATGGAAGGAAAGAAAGGACGAAATCAACTATGTTTACGATTGGAAGTCGCACAGTTAAGACGGCTATAGGTGCTATGATTGCCTTGGTGATTGCTCAAGTTTTATCTTTGGAAAATACGGCAACCGCCGCAGTTATCACCTTATTAAGCGTTCAAAGTACAAAACGCAGAAGCATACAAATTGCCTGGCAGAGATTTGCTGCGTGTATCCTAGGAATATTATTAGCCGTCCTGATATTTGAAGGGTGTGCTTATACAGCTGTCGGGGTAGGGGTATTGTTGTTTATTTACATACCAGTCATGGCTAAGCTAGGTCTACAGGATGGTATTGTTCCTGGGTTTGTCATCGTTATGCAATTATACATATCACAGAATATTACGTTAGAGCTAATCTTAAACCAAATTTGTATCGTTTCGATTGGGATTCTGGTAGCCCTTTTGTTCAATTTATATATGCCTAGTGTGGAAGGTGAAATCAAGAGAATTTTAAAGGAGCTAGAAGGGAATTTTAAAGTGATTTTCCTGCAGCTAGGAAGGTTTATTCGAAAAACAGAACGTGTATGGAATGATGAGTATATCATTAAAACAAAGAAATTAATCGAAGAAGGTATGAGTTTAGCCAAAAGAAGTGAAGAAAATTCCTTTTTTAAAAGAGACTCCTATTATTTGCACTATTTCACAAAAGCTCATCAACAATTCCAAATCGTTGAGCGAATGGTCCCCTTAATCATTCAATTGCCGACAACCTTTGAACAAAATGAAATGGTTGCTGAATTTGTAGATGATATAGGGAAAAATATGGAAGATCGTGATCGTTTGTTAGTAAAATTACAGGAACTAAGAGATAAGTTCGAACAAATGGATTTACCGAAAACAAGGGAAGAATTTGAAACACGTGCTGCTTTATTAATTTTAATGAATAAAATCGAGCAATTTATCGAAATCGAGTCATAATGAAGAGAACGAGCTGTTTATACGTAAACAGTTCGTTTTTGTTGAATTTTACAAAATGGCCGCCTCTGGTTGTAAACTTTCGCAGTACTCATGCAGCAATTTCCATCCATCCTCATATTTTTTAAAGCGTTGCACAAATAGCTTAACAACATCTTGCTTTTCTCCATCCATTTCAAATGTAACCCAAAACATAATAATAACTTCATCTTTGGAAGCGGGTGTGATATGCATGGTTGTGAAATTCCATTTTGGATTATGTCCGCAATAGTGATCGAAAGCTTCCGCCCATCCCAAGCAAGCTTCTTTATATCCCCAATCCGATACGATACCTTCAGTATTTGACCATCGAACAGCGAGATCAGGTGATAACTTAGATATCATCAATTCAGTGTTACAGCTATTCCAAATGGATTGAAATTCACGAAAAAATAAGTTGAAATCCTCCATTAATGACTGATTCAATTTGGTTCCTCCTTGATTCAAGTATGTATGCAACCCTGATAAAGTTATTCTACACATTGGATATATTTCCCTTTTTATTGATAAAAGAAACTATTACCCTAATAAGTTGTTTATAGAACAAAAGGAACTATTCTTACTAGTAAATAGCCCTCAAACTTTAGACAATCTCCTTATTTTAGGGGGACTCTGCCGTATCTTTGTTTCGCTGTCTCTCTTATTTGGTTTAAAAAAGCTATTTTCTGCAGAATAGGCTCGTTTTCCGCGGGCAAGTATCAAGCCTCCTCGCGCTCTGCGCTGTGGGATCTAGGGTACCTTGTTCTTCCCTCAGGATTCTTTCCCATTCTACAGAAAATAGGATACTGTGTTATATGGAGTTTCTTGTTATAAGATATAAATTTCTGTAGTTTTTGTATAATACGTAGTTATTATTTACTAAGGTGATAATTAGGATGTTAACCCAACATTTACAAAAGAATCGAGAACAGATAGAAATGATTACCTTAGAACAACTAGTACCGAAAACCACTTGGTTCGTAAAGTGGAAGCATAAATTTGAAGAAGATGGTCATTTGGACTTGGGAAAGGCCAAACATGATTTTAAATAATAGAGGATAATCGGTCAATTCTCCATGAAAAATACAAAAGGAATTCAGATGATGACTTGTATAAAGCCAATCTGAATTCCTTTTGTATACAATGTACTAACTATTCTTTATATTGCTTTTTAATCAGCTTAAAAAATCTACCGCTATTTGATTGAATTTTGCATATTGATCCACATTACAAACGTGGCCGCTGCTCTCAATTATCTTTAAATCGGAAAAATGTTCATTTTTAATGTCGTTTTTAACGGTGTCTAGAAACATATAATCTTCTTTACCCATTACATATAGTGTTGGAATATCGACAGGCTCTTTTATTAACTCACCATGTATTTCTTCTATTTGATCCACTAAATCAAACCATCTGAGAAATTCCTTTTGATTCATTTTTTTAGCTTCTCGGATAAACATAATCCTGGAGAATTTGTGATTTTTATTTGGCATGAGCACCCAAGCGAAAAAAGAATATAACCACATATATGGAACAAAATTTTTAATGAGCAGGCCAATTCTTAACCAGAACTTTATTCGTTTATTGTATGTTGTTATAGCTCCAGCTAAAATGGATTTCTCTATTCTTTCCGGTGCTATTTTATACATTTTCTTAATTAATAAGGTTCCCATTGATACGCCTATAAACTTTGCTTTTTTTATATTTTTATAGTCAAGAACCTTGATAATATCATTGCAAAGTAATTCAAAGTTATATTTCTCTTCTGTTTGCTCTATTCTTGTTTTTCCATGTCCTCTTAAGTCAATTAACAGCAAATTAAAGTGTTTTTTTAATACCTTAATCTGATTCGCAAATATAGTAGAACTTCCACCTATGCCATGAATACAGACGACCCATTTATTGGAGGATTCATTTTTATACTCTCTATAGAATAACATCGCCACACTCCCCATTCCTTTAAAGCGTATCCCCTCCGAAAGGAATAAACTTATCAAAAAATATACGAGTATATGAATGATTGAAGGAAAATTAATTGCTACTAACGACTACCTGCATTTATGGACCAGTGCATTTCCTTGTCCATACAAATAGTAACTAATATCCAAATAAAAGGAAACTGGGAATCGATGGGATGGAATCCTTCATATAGCAAGCGGTAAGAAATACAGCTTACTAAAGAAAAAGGGAGAGGAACGGTAAAAATAGACGATAGTAAAATAATATTTAAACAATAATAAAATTTTAATTAACTAAGGCTTTTCTTTTAATAGAACAATCCTGAATAAACTACTACCTTTAATAGTCTTCAACATTCTCTTGTCTATTCTGGTAAATTTATTAACTCTTACAGTAATGTGATTGTAATTAGATTAAAAATATTTATCACTTATAGACAAAGAATTGGAAGGAACAGCATTTTGGGACAAGCTTTGCTTTTATTCAACAAATAGTTGGTTTGTAAATTAAAATCATGTCAAAAAGGAACGAACGATTCATACGATTTTTAGCTGGTAATAATTTGAAAACAAGAAATAGATGGAATATACTGAAATCGTTCACACGATAAAATAGATGGAGGGAATTAAATGACCACTACCTTAAGTCCCAATGTTAGTCCGAAATTAGCAGAGTTTCTAAAAGGCACAAAACAGTTATATGTAAATGGTCGTTTCGTAGACTCAGTTTCAGGTAAAACGTTTGAAACAATGAATCCAGCTACAGATGAAGTTTTGGCTGTGATTTCAGAAGCTCAATCTGAAGATATCGATTTAGCTGTTAAAGCAGCGCGTAATGCATTTGATCAAGGTCCTTGGAGAACGATGAATGCTGCAGAGCGCAGTCGTTTAATATACAAGTTGGCAGATTTAATGGAAGAGAACAAGCTGGAATTGGCTCAGTTGGAAACATTGGATAACGGGAAGCCATTCCGTGAGACATCCAATGCTGATATTCCGTTAGCTATTGAACATTTTCGCTACTTTGCGGGCTGGTCAACCAAAATTATGGGACAAACCATCCCAGTAGCGGGTAACTTCTTCAACTATACAAGGCATGAACCGGTAGGAGTGGTAGGCCAGATTATCCCTTGGAATTTCCCATTATTAATGGCTGCCTGGAAACTAGGTGCAGCGCTTGCAACCGGGTGTACGATTGTATTAAAACCAGCAGAAAACACACCGCTTTCTGTCTTATATTTGGCAGAACTCATTAATGAAGCGGGCTTCCCAGATGGAGTGGTCAATATTGTGCCTGGGTTTGGTCAAACTGCTGGCCAACCATTAGTTGATCACCCACTGGTCGATAAAATTGCTTTTACTGGATCCACCAAAGTGGGTAAACAGATCATGAAATCAGCTGCTGACACTCTGAAGCGCGTGACATTGGAACTTGGAGGAAAATCACCAAATATCATTCTTCCAGATGCGGACTTAGAAAAAGCGGTTCCGGGCGCACTGATGGGAATTATGTTCAATCAGGGACAGGTTTGCTGTGCAGGAAGCCGTTTATATGTTCAGAAGAAAATGTATGATAATGTAGTAGCTGATTTGATATCCTGTGCCAAGGATATTAAACAGGGAAATGGTCTAGAAGAAGATACAACGATGGGACCGCTGATTTCCTCCCAGCAGCAATCCCGAGTTAAAGGATATATTGACAAAGGTGTTGAAGAGGGAGCAGAAGTCTTACTTGGAGGGGATCTTCCATTTGATAAAGGATATTTTGTATCTCCGACTATATTTGCAGATGTGAATCATAGTATGACGATCGCGAAAGAAGAAATATTTGGGCCTGTTGTTGCGGCCATGCCATTCGATGATATCGATGATCTCGTCCAAAAAGCAAATGACAGCCACTATGGATTGGCAGCCGGAGTTTGGACGCAGGATTTGAAAAAAGCCCACCAAATTGCTCATAAATTACAAGCAGGAACCGTATGGGTGAATACGTATAATACATTTGATGCGGCTTCTCCATTTGGAGGATATAAACAATCCGGTATCGGTCGCGAAATGGGCAGCTATGCTTTAGAAAACTACACAGAAGTGAAGAGTGTTTGGATTAATATGGACTAAGAATGATAGGGAGTAAATAAGGAGGTTAACAGTGTGATTAGGACGGCAATCACACTGTTTTTTTGTGTTTATACAACAATCAAAAAATCCCCATAAAAGTCAGAGTGGTATCTGATTTTTATGGGGTGAGTTTTAAGTAGTAACTAGCTTTTCTTCAGAGAAGGTTCAGTTTGAAGGGGCGAAAGTTCTTTTGCGTCATCCTTTGTATACATTCTCTGAAAGACGATTGTCTGAATGATGAGGAAGATTCCGCTTGTTGACCAGTAGAGCGGAAGAGCAGCCGGCGCTGAAAAAGAGATAAACAGGATCATCATCGGAGAGAGTAACCCCATAAGTTTCATCTGTTTTTGCTGTTCAGGCTGCATTTGCTTTAAGCTTACTCTAAATTGGAGATAGGAAATCAATCCTGCAATTAGCGCCATGATTAGGTTAACCTCGCCTAGACTAAACCAAAGAAAATTATGGCTTTCGATCACATCTGAATCTTTAATGGCATAATAGAATCCCATTAAAATCGGCATTTGAATCAACATCGGTAAGCATCCGATATTCATCGGATTTACGCCGTGCTTCTGATAAAGCTGTAACATTTCCTGCTGAATTTCTGCTTTCTTTGCTGGATCATTTGTTTGTTTTAATTTTTCCTGAATGTCTTGCATCTCAGGTTTGATAACTTCCATTTTACTTTTCATGTCCGCCTGTGTTTTATATTGTTTAACAACTAAAGGCATAAGCAATAATTTAATCAGCAGAGTAGCCAATATAATGCTGAGGCCATAGTTTCCGTTAAATAATTCTGCATTAAACTCTAATAAGGATAAGAGAGGAGACACAATAAAATGTTGGAAGAAACCCTCGTCCCCGCTCGTATTAGCTGAACATCCACTCAATAATAATCCTGCAAATAAAATACCTAATAATCTGTTCAATCCATTTCCTCCATTTCGTGTGTTTATTTATACGATGGGAAGGAAATGGTTATTATCTTTTTCTCCAGGGTTTACCTTGATTCTAAATAAGGTGAAAAAGCGTTGTATATCACGTTTATCTATAATTGGCTGTTCCTTATCACTTGTTAAAATCAGTTGATTTGTTTCTTCTTCATAGTGATTATTCAGAAGAACTTTATTTTGCTGATGCACAATAAATAAGGCAGCTAACGGAAAGACGACCGAAAATAAGAAAGCTATTAATAATGTTTGCTGAATGACTTGATAATCGTATTCAATTAATAATCCAATCATGGCAATTCTCCGTTTAAGAACTTCAAGTATGAAGTAATTTGGTTATACAAACTATACCATACCATTAAAGGAATGCTATAAATAAAATAGAAGTTTTTGGTATTAAGGGGGTCGAAAAAAGATGTTACTTATAGACTAAACAATACCAACTGTGATCTTAATCGTTGGAATAAGTTTTTTGAAGGATTAAAGATGGCCTTAATCGAATAACATATGTGCAGTAAAAACTGTCGAACTAGGTAGTGTAATATTTGTATCAAAAGAGAGGGGGAGAAAGTTGGAAATAGAATTTGCTGGTACAGGAATAAGTACTGGGCTAGTTTGTATTGGAATCGGATTAGCTTTAATGGGTTATTTCATAGGTAAAGGGTTAACGCTTTTTCGTCAGCCCAAAAAGGCAATTGATTATAATATGTTTTTAAAAGAGAGTGACTTGGAATTTCTTCTAAACTTAAATAAGCTGGAAATAAAGGCTTTATTGACTGAACATCAGGATATTCCCAAGCTTGTATTAAACGGTACTACCTATTATCCAAAAAACCAATTAATCGAATGGATTTCGTCTCATCATTACAAGAATGTAGACTGATCCATTTAAGTAGAATTGAAAAAAATAACGGCTGGGTATCCAGCCGTTATTTCCATCTATATGCAAATAGAATTTAGATCATGTCTTATTTTTATCGGAATTATACCGTAATAATGGTTACATCAATATTTCCTCGTGTTGCTTTAGAGTAAGGGCAAACCTGATGGGCTTTTTCAGCATATTGTTTAGCCTCTTCTTTATCCAATTCAGGGATAGATACATCTAAGCGAACAGCGAGTTTAAATCCACCATCTTCTGCATCCTTACCGATTGTTACATTTGAAGTAACTGTTGTGTCTACTTTCTTTCTATCTTTTCGTAAAACAAGGTTTAATGCACTGTCAAAACATGCTGCATAGCCCGCTGCGAATAGTAATTCTGGGTTAGCAGCCTGTTCTCCGCTTCCTCCGAGTGCTTTAGGTTGTCTCACATCTAAATTAATAACTCCATCTTCAGATTTAACATGTCCTTCACGGCCGCCAGTGGCTGTGACGGTTGCAGTATATAATGGTTCCATCTTATCCACTCCTTATTATATGATATATAGCACTTTTCCCTGTTTCTGTCTTATTAAACAAAGGTCAAAGAAAACATCATGTGATGAATATGAAAATATTTCCTTTTTCATCTAGACTACATAGAATAACAAGGTATATAATGGAAATGGAAATATACTTTATGGAAAGTAGTGAGTGTGGATAATGGAAACTGAAATGCTAACTATTTTTAATGAATCAGGTAGATCGGTTGGGGTAGCCACACGCGAAGAAGTTCATAAAAAAGGATATTGGCATCAAACATTTCAATGTTATATTGTTGGGATGGAAAATCATGAAGAATATATGTATATCCAACTTAGAAGTCATTTGAAAAAGGATTTTGCTAATTTGTACGACATCACAGCCGCAGGGCACATTCTCTCTGATGAGTCGGTTGCTGATGGTGTAAGGGAAGTGAATGAGGAGCTAGGCTTAAATATTTCCTATCATCAACTGACTAGTCTCGGGATGATTTCTAATGTAATTGAAACCGAGACAATTATAGATCATGAATTAAGTCATGTTTTTCTTTATGAAATGAAAGATTCGATAGAGACCTTTAACCTGCAACAAGAAGAAGTTTCCGGATTGGCTAAAGCTCCATTAAATCAGTTTATAGCGTTTTATAGTGGAAAGAGAGATCAATTGGAGATAGAGGGATATAAGTATGATTCAAGTGGAAATAAAGCTTGGTTTACGGACACAATTACTAAAGATCAGTTTGTACCGCATTCTAAGAACTATTTTGAAAGTGTAGCAAAAGCTATACGTTCTAGAAAAGGATAAACAATAACCTTGTTAGCTTAAAAGGAAGCGGATCACAAGCTTAAGAAACGTTTAACCTATAACCTTTTTTGAGAATTGATCTGTTTTCAAGATTAGATATGAAACTATCCTATCCTCTGATCACCGCTAATCTTGTGGTATTTATAAAGGTTTCCTAAAAGCGCTGAGACTCTTAGGAAACCTTTTTTTAGACTTATTTAAAGATCATGCCAGATAATAAAATTTCATTCTACCTTACCGGAAAATATTTTGTCAATAATAAATTTGTGAATTTATCAAAAAATGTTATAATAGTCTTATAATTGTTTTTTTTAACTTGTATTTCTAATTCCGTTGGACTTATTTTTTGATGATAAAATTTGAATACGTCTTTTTTTTTATCCTTTTTTAATTCAAACAGTTTTATGAGCTTTAAAGTAAGTTGTTGGATAAAATGATTACCATTCTATTTATAGTAAGCGAGCTTTTATTACAAGGAGGACTTGAATAATGAACCTAATCAATAAGAAAGTTACACACAAACGTTTTGGTGAAGGTAGTATAGTAAAGCAGGATGAGTCTAGTATTGAAATACATTTCGAATCTGAAAATAAAAGGTTTGTTTTCCCTGATGTATTTGGAGAACACTTGAAACTACATGATGAAAGTGATGCTAAGTCACTTGAAAAAATTCTTCAAAAAAAGGAAGAGGAACGAAAAGAAGAAGAATCAAAAAAGGAAGAGGAAAAAAAGTTACAACGCAAAAAACAGGAACTTCACTTAGAACATGAGAAACTTATGAAACATCATAAACTTCATCCACAATCTCAAATGGTTTTTTGGTGTGATACAGAAGAACAGACTAGTTCTTTTTCAGACTGGAAGGTTTTTTCAGGTGTTATAAAAAGTGGTACAAACAAAGGGAAGCCAAACAAGCCAATCCGCTTGCATCAAAATAGCGCTGTCTTGTTAACTTCATCTGATCCAGATAAGCCTGAAAAAGACAGACGAATCTTAGGTGTTTACATGGTCAAAGAAGGTTTTGTCGGTAAGCTTTGTGAAGATGGATATATTCCTGCTCATTCAAAATACAGAATTCAACTTACAGAACAAGAATCAGATCAGCTGTTATTTTGGGAATATTATATAAATGAAAAATCTCCGGAAAAAATGACATGGAATACAGGGAAATACCGTTATTTTGATAATTCATGGATGGCTCAAATTTTACTTGATATCATTTCCTTGAAAATTGATCCCGAAGAACGCGAGCTGGCACAACAATTTTTTAACCATTTTTGTAAAATGAACCGGATAACAGAAGAAGAATTACCCAAACCTAATGGCGCAATAATGCGTAATAAGGCGTTATCCGAAAGATAAGTTAAAGGCGAATAAGAAAAAAGCTCGATTTCACTGATATGGAACGAGCATATATTCATCCACTAACACGCATGTATGGCCTCATACAAGCCTATATACGGAGTGTATGGAATAGTTTAAATATGAAATTATGTATGAAAAAGCCCTAATCTCAAGTGGAGATTAGGGCTTTCCTGTATACCATTTAAGTATCAGGTGACAAAGGGTAAAAGAAAAACGAATTTTTCGAGTAATATAAATCGGTATGTATTATATTAAAATAGTGATAAAGACTAATATATAATCAATTACTAAAGAGTGAGCACGTACTTACCGTTAAAGCGTTTAGATAATCTTATTTAATATAGTCAACAAAACCAAATAAAGTGCCCTGTTAATTTGTCTGAATTAGCGATTTTTACCTTACAAACGTGTAGATTAGTGTAGAAAGAGGGATGATTAATGATTGGTGCCATTATAGGTGACATTGTTGGATCACGTTTTGAATTTAATAATTATCGTAGCAAGGATTTTGAGTTCTTCACTGAAGATTGCCGAGTAACAGATGACAGTATTATGACTCTTGCGATTGCTAAGGCTCTTATGGAGGCTGAAAGGGCTATTCAACGTTCTATTGATGGAAGTGTTGATGAATGTAAAGAGGTGCTGGAGAGCATGTCGATTACCTATATGCAACATATGGGACGCAAATATCCGAATTGTGGCTTTGGTGGGATGTTTTCTAAGTGGATATTCAGCGAGAATCCTGAACCGTATAACAGTTTTGGGAACGGGGCAGCCATGCGGATAAGTCCTGTAGGTTTTTTAGCCAGAACGGAGAGCGAAGCAAGGGAGCTATCCGAGATTGTTACAGGGATAACGCATAATCATGAAGAGGGAATAAAAGGGGCAGAAGCTACCGCAGTCGCTATATTTATGGCGAAACGGGGATTTATTAAAAATGAAATTCGAGAGAAGATGAACGAATATTACTATCCGCTAGATTTCACAATTGATGAAATTAAAAGCACATATAGATTTAATGAGACGTGCCAAAGTACTGTACCGCAAGCCATTGTAGCATTTTTAGAATCTTCTTCATTTGAAGATGCTATTCGTACCGCCATTTCCATCGGGGGTGATAGTGATACAATTGCAGCCATTACCGGAGCTATAGCGGAAGCTTATTATGGAGTCCCTAAAGCTTTTAAAGAAAAGGCATTATCTTATTTAGATAGTGAGCTGCTAGCGATTTATGATGAATGGTCTAGTTTTATTAAAAGTGCATATGCACCTGGTAAGTTTAAAGTGTTAACGAAATACATCGGGAAATTATGTAATACGGATTCCTATGGTGAATGGATTATTGATAAGGGGGACGATGTCAAAGAGACAAATACATTTCATATGCCCTATGTCATGTTCAATGAGCTCGTAAATTCATTTGTTCAAGAGTTCTATCAGTTCTCCGCAAGCCATCCTGAGTACAGATTAACGGAGTACCGTTTTATTTTGGAGGAAAATGGTCTCGCATGGGGTGGTGACTCTATGCGAGATGCTGATCTGGCTTCTCTTGATTCCGAATGTATCCTTGCATTAATTATGGGTACCATTCGAGCAGATCGATTCTCTGAAGGCACACTGCTAGGCTTCTTTGAGGATGGTATCATTGTGAAATGGTTAAAGAGACTCGAAACTATTGATGAAAATAATGATTATGATTCATGAAAATTACACTCCGAATTCTAAAATAGTATGTATCATGGGTTAAAATCCTATAAAAGCAGGATATAAGCTAAATAAAATTAATGAGCTGGTTATTCTTCTTTACTTATTAATACATAACTATGGCATACTTTTTTTCTTCTTCCTCTTCATCATAGATAAAGGCAAAGTTAAGTGTCACATCGATTCCATCTTCTGTTAGCCAATTAAAAGAATGGGTAGCAGGATTGGTCCTGTTCGTCAGTCCGTGCTTCAGGAGGACCTTGCGTTCAAATGCGCTAAATGCTTCTTCCAGTCCGTGTTCCTGAAAATTGTACTCCTGTATTAAGTGATTTTTTAATAAGGGCCAGCTGTAAAATTCAATCATGATTCAGTCTCCTTCACTAAAGATAATCATTCTATTATAAGGTCTTCCCCTGAAATAAACAATTTCAAATGCTTGAGACAAGGGAAAACGTTAACGAATGAATTAAGTTCTAAGCAAGAAAAACAATCATTGCTTTAAAGAAGAATATAATTTTATGACATTATAATGGACAATAGCAATTCTAACTTGCCAGCTTCTTTTCAAAGAAAGAGATAGAAAACAAATGCAAAGGTGTGATAGCCTTTGCTTTTTTATATATTTCTTTTGAAATGGTTAGAAATTAATCAACCTGATTTGAACAGCTGGTTAGTTCGTTTCGTAACTAAATAAAATAATATTTTTCTGGTTTAATTCATTAGAAAACGAGAAATTATATTAATATATCTTATTTGCAAGTATAGTATTCAACTCTTTGAAATTAGTAAAGAAATTAATGTAAAGGAGCGAGTAAATATGATCAAAGGACTTGGAATTGACTTAGGTACAACTTTTTCATGTGTTGCGTATATAGACGAACATGAGAACCCAGTTGTATTAAAAAATGCAGAAGGCAAAGCTACAACACCATCAGTTGTGTATTTTGAATCACAGGATAATATTGTCGTAGGAGATATAGCTAAACAAAGTTTGGTATCTGAACCGGATCATACCGTTGCCTTTATTAAACGTGATATGGGGAAAATAGATGAAGATACAAAGCAACCGATTATGAGAACGATACATGGAATTAGTATGTCCCCGCAAGAAATATCAGCAAAGATTCTTACGAAAATAGTTAAGGATGCTAATGCAGAGCTGAGAGCATTAGGAAAGTTAAGTGATGCTGATCCAGATGTTAAAGATGTGGTTATTACCTGTCCTGCCTATTTTGGTATGGCTGAAAGAGAGGCTACAAAGGCTGCAGGTAAAATCGCAGGGTTAAATGTATTAAATATTATCCCAGAGCCTACAGCAGCGGCTTTAAATTATGCTCATGTGAATAACGGCAAAGACCAAACTGTAATGGTTTATGATTTAGGTGGAGGTACATTTGACGTTACCATTATTGAAGTGAACAATGGCATCCCTCATGTTATTTGTACAGATGGTAGCCATACATTAGGCGGGAAAGATTGGGATGACGCGCTTGTTCAATATTTTGCAGAAAAATATTTAGACGAAAAGGACGAAGATCCTAGAGAAAACCTGGATATTTTACAGGAGTTATTTTTAAAGGCAGAACAAACTAAAATTACTCTGAGCAATAGAGAATCAGCACCGGTAATGATTATTGGTGATTCAGGAAGATTAAACTTTACGATGACACGTAACGAATTTGATGAGAAAACAAAAGATCTATTAGAAAGAAGTATTAGCTATACAGATAAGTGTATAAAAATTGCTGCAGCGAAAAAATATAAAAAAGATATTGAAGCCATAACGAATGAAGAAATAGATCAATACGTTCATGAAGAAATCACCGACATTTTACTAGTCGGAGGTTCATCTAAAATGCCTCAAGTATCTAAATTAATCCAAAGTAAATATGGTATTGAACCAAAAGAAGCAGACTTAGATGAGGCAGTTGCAAAAGGAGCGGCTATTTGTGCAAGCAATGAGTTTGTGGAATTCAGTGAAGAAGACTGGCAATTAGTGAAAAAATCAGTTGGCGAGCAAGACTATGATTTTGTTAAAGAAGCAATCCAGGAGGGAAATGAGAGCGTACTGAAACAATATGAAGATCGACTGCCAAGACATATGGTTCAAAAGCAAGAATCGCGTGGCATGATTTTTACAAATGTATCCCCAAGAACATATGGTACTGCAGCCTATGAAAACTCATCCAGAGATAAACTAGTAATCTTTAATTTTATAAAAAGAAATGATGAACTTCCGCAAAAACAAACACTGATGTTCTCTACGATGGATGAAGGACAAATGGGAGTCGATATTGACGTATATGAGTCATTTGCGGTTAGTGATAAGACCGAACTTGAAGATGGCAATAAGATAGGTTCTGGAATTCTTGAATTCCCAAATAGTATGCCGAAGGGAACACCTATTGAAATCACACTACGTATGAATAGTGCAGGGTTATTGGAAGTTAGTGCCTTTCATAAGGAAACAAATAGCATATATAATGGTACTTTTGACGTTTCAAACTCTTTATCTTCTGAGGAAACTAAACAAGCTATTGAACGTAATAAACACCAATCATTCAACTAAAGAAGGACAATAATCAACCTTGGAATGTGGTGATTTTTATGTCGAATAAAAATTATTTTGAGTTATTTAAACTTGAAGTGAATGAATCGCTGATCTTAAATCCTACACTTGAGTATGAAGAGCAAATAAATAAAGCTTTTCTTGATATGGAAAATAAGTGGAAACAATTGAAACTAAAACATTTAGGTAAAGTAAGTGATGATGCCTCTGAAAATTTACAGAGATTAAAAGCGCATGAATTTGATATTTTAAAAAATCCGATAGAACGACAACGGTATTACTTGAAAATTAAAGAAGAGAAGCAATCGGAACTAAAAACTAGATTGATTGAATCTAATGCAGAGGATATTGATCTTGAAGTTTTAAAGAAAAAATATCATCAATATCTTGCTGAATCGGAAATTAAAAAAATAGTCAAAGAGGTAATTAAAGCTAAAGAAGGACCAGATGTAGACATATCAATGAATCTGCTTAATAAGCTTGCTGCTTATGAAAATGAAATGAAACAGTTAGGAGAAACGAGTTTATTCATTGCTTTTGGATTTGATGAAAAAGCCAACTATGAAACAGTCCAAAATAAAATTAAGCAAAAATTAGATGATTTACAAAAAACATTCGATGAGCACCCAAATGATAGTAGTTATAAAAAATATATAGATATAAAGGATATCTTGAAAAAATTTGAAAAAGATGTATTTTTGACAGAAGAGTTTACAAATAAATATGAAGAATACAAACAGATTCTAAAATATTCGATGTTTATCCAGTTATTATTGAGCATGAAAGATAAGGATATTACGACACTATATTTTAAAGATATTTTGTTGAAGAAAGCAAAAGAAGAAGGAATAGATGAAAACGAGTTTGTTTTGTTTTTATTAAAAAACCACAAGTATTTTGGCATTAAAGGCATCTCACCTGTAACGGATTATTATGTGGCAAATACTGGTCATAAAAAGGACAGCCAAATAACTTTACAAAATGTTCTTTCAGTGAAGGATTATGAGTATCATTGTGGCCGTGAAGCCTTAAATAATAAAGAGTTAGATAAGGCATTTGAACATTTTAAAGAATCTAATAGTATTGACCCGGGCTATGCACTGTATGAATTAGCCGAATTATATTATACAGGCACTGATACCGTTCCTCGGGATCCCAGCAGGGCTTTTAAATGCCATGAGGATGCCATAAAATATAACAACTCTCACAAAGGAAATAATAAAAATTCGATGTATCGGATGAGTCAGATGTGTTTCAATGGGGAAGTTTGTGAGAAAAATGATCAAGCTGGATTTAAGCATTTAAAGAACTTTGTTTTTAAATTGCCACCAACAAATGATTTTTACGATCAAGCTCATTTAGACTTGGGCGACTGTTATTATAAAGGGAAAGGTACTTCTAAAAATTATAAAAAAGCGTTGGAGCACTACGAAAATTCAACTAGCGCAAAATCGAAAGAAAGAATTAGAAATTTAGAAAGAGAGATTACTTATAGACCAATAGTAATGATTGGTATATATCTTGTTTCCTATGTTATTTTGTTTCTTATATCTATGCATTATTTAGAGATTTGTTTAACTTCTAATTTGAATATAACAAATGTAATCGTCTATTTTGAAATAGTATTCATGTGGATAGTCTTTACAAGCTTGTGCTTAAATATCAATCCATCATGGTTAAATCAGTTAAACAAACTGGATCATATAACCACTATTCAGGCGAAGGCTGTAAAATATATACACTTATATAAAAAACAGATATTGACCTTTGTAATTCTATTATTTGGAATTGTCTGTTTCTATCTGTTTTATACAGAAGGGCTAATAGAGTCTTGGCTAACGGAAGCGGATAGGAATGAAATGCCAGAATTTGCCTATCTACTATTAAGTTATGGGGTAAACTGGGTATCAGCGGGGATCTATTTAGTAGTCTTACTTCCTCTATGGTTGATTAAGAATAATGATACAGACTATAACGTAATAGATTCCTATCCTAAATCAATCACTTGGGGATTAATAAGTATAGCTATATTAGTAGGCGGAATTTACTATGCCTATCATTGGTCCGCAACAAATGTATTAACAGAATTTAGTGTTTTAAAGTATGTTGGAATAACGATATTTTTAGTGATAATCGTTTCAATAATGGATTCAAGTAAAATAATCAGACGTTTATTACATGGAAAGGTAGACGTATATCTTTTTGCAGCGTTATTGTTGTATGGTGCATTAACTTGTGCTTTAGTGGCTGAAAAAAATGGGGATTTACCTTTGGCAACTACAATACTGCAGGTTTTCTTGGCTTCTGGTTTTACACAAGCAAGAGACCCCGTAGGTTAATTCCACCAAATTTTCTATCCCCATTTGTTCTGTTGTCAAAAGTTCATTTGAAATATTGCTTAGATGGTTCTGTTCTCATTATATTCACACAGAAAGACACTTCCATTTGTTAATAGCAATTGGAAGTGCTTTTCTTTTATGCCTCTTTTCAGGTGATAGCACTTATGATCCAAGTTTATAATTCGCTTTAGTTAAGATCCGTATGCCTTTTTTAATTCCGCTCCCAAAAATTTGGCCAGCTCGAGCATGCCAAATTGGTTAGCATCCGTTTCTGCATCGGAATTATAATTAGTATTTGTATTGATATCATATGTGTAGATCGTTCCGTCTTGATCTCGGATAAATTCAATTCCGGCAATATCAATACCTGCTGATGCCAGAAATTTCTCATAGTCTGAAATGATCGGTTCATTAAACTCTTTGATAATCTCAAATTGCGGCTTAGTCTCTGCTTGTTCTCCGACCGGACAGAATAAGTCTTCTATTTGGCAAGCATCCGCAGGACACAATTCGAAACCTTTTGACGTATCCACACGGACAGCATATAAAAATTTTCCTCCGACAAATTCACATCTGGTGATAGAAGAATCCGGGGATAGGATATATTCCTGGATAAGTGTAATTCCGTCGACAGGCTCTTCAAAAAGAGGGCCGTATACATATTCCTCGAGAGCTTCTACCGATTGAAATAACTGAACACCAAGCCCTTTACCAGCCCGGTTATGTTTAGTGATAAAAGGCGTTTTTGCTAATTTTTTAGCAGCTTCAATGATATGGTCCCGACCAACAGCTGCGATTGTAGCTGGGGTTTTGATACCGGCCGCTTGAAGGGCCGTATATTGATTAATTTTGCTGACTTCCATACTTAAAGCTTTTGAGCCATTGAATACTTTCCGTTTATGACGTTCGAGCCAGTTGATTACGCCGCTTGCCAATTCTGGGGCGTAACGGTGACCCCTTGTATGAGAAGAAGCGCTCATACGATTGTAAAAAATTCCTTCAGGCGGTGTTTCTGTTAAATTGACTATGCCTTCTGCTAAATGCCAGGTTTTATATGGAAGATTTAATTCCTCCAATCTATTGATTAAATGCCTCGTCCAATCATCATTCTCGTGAATAATATGTATATGGGCCATTATGAAATCACCTTCTGATTTTCGTTAATTTATGAAAATCATACCATCCAACTTGGAATTTGGTCAATTATTGAAATTCAGGAAAAATAATTGTGGCAGTGGAAAAACACTTTGGCAAAGTTTATACTGTTGAGTGAGAAAGAGATAAAAAGGGAGATACCATGCCAAATTTTTCGCCATATCGATATTTTTCAAAAAAAGACTGGGCTAACCTACGATTTAATACACCAATGACTCTAACTCAGTCAGAAATAGAAGAACTGCAAGGTGTTAATGAAAAACTTTCTGTCGAGGAAATTACGACGATTTATTTGCCGTTAACCCGTTTACTAAATTTATACGTTAATTCATCACAAATGCTGCACACTGTCACAGACACTTTCTTCGGAAATACAACAAGAAAAGTGCCGTATGTAATCGGAGTAGCAGGTAGTGTAGCTGTTGGGAAAAGTACAACTGCCCGTATTATTCAGGCTCTACTATCTCGTTGGCCGAATACGCCGCAGGTGGAACTCATTACAACTGATGGCTTTCTATATCCTAATGCTGTGCTTGAGGAAAAAGGGATTATGGATAAAAAAGGATTTCCTGAAAGTTATAATACAAAGGAGCTAATTAAAGTTCTATCCAGAATTAAAGCAGGCCATCCAAAAGTGAAAGCGCCAATTTATTCTCATCTGTATTATGATATTTTGCCAAACCAATATACGGTCATTAAGCAGCCGGATATTGTAATTGTAGAAGGAATCAATGTCCTTCAGACACCTAAACAAGATGCTCACAATTCGAGTGTTTACGTATCTGACTTCTTTGATATTTCTATTTATGTCGATGCCAATGAGAAGGATATTTTTGATTGGTATGTTGAACGTTTTAAAACATTGCGTAAAACCGCATTTGCCAAACCAGAATCTTATTTTCACCGCTATACTAATTTGACGGATGAAGAAGCGGACCATATTGCAACAACGATTTGGAATACCATAAATAAAGTGAACTTAGATTTAAATATTGCTCCGACAAAAAATAGGGCGAATATTATTCTAGAGAAGGATTCTAATCATTCTATTTCCTCGGTGAAATTGAGGAAAATATAGGATAAATTATGCATTATGGGTGGGATGAATAATGGCAACTGAAAAACAAAAAATGATTAATGGAGAACTATATAGACCACAAGACGAGGAACTTGTAAATGATCGTCTTCGAGCAAGAAGGCTTACAAGATTATATAATCAGACGATTGAAACGGATTTTGCAGAAAGAACCGCTTTATTAAAAGAATTGCTGGGTTCCACCGGTAACGAATGCTATATAGAACCGACTATTCGATGTGATTATGGATACAATATTCATGTGGGTGAAAACTTTTACGCTAATTTTGATTGTGTTATTTTAGACATTTGTGAAGTTCGAATTGGTCAAAATTGCATGCTTGCACCAGGTGTGCATATTTATACTGCCACACATCCTCTCAACCCCGATGAACGTAATTCCGGTAAAGAATTCGGGAAACCGGTTACAATAGGGGATAATGTATGGATTGGGGGAAGGGCGGTTATTAATCCAGGGGTGACAATTGGTAATAACGTAGTGGTAGCCTCTGGAGCTGTAGTAACGAAAGATATTCCCGATGATGTAGTGGCAGGTGGTAATCCAGCTCGTATTATTAAACGAATAGTTGATGAATCCGATCCTATGCCATTTGTTTAATATAATAAGTTCTACATACTGAAGAAAGTTATGTCAATCCCGCTTTACTTTTTTAAGCGGGGTAACCCATAACTAGAACGTCAGCTCGACAAAAAAATGCTGTTGACTATCCGAGTAAACTTAACATTATATGGATGCTTTTGATAAAATTTAAATAATAGTTTAAGATAAAGTAACCTTTGTTTTAAATGGAAAAGATTTAAGGTAAAGTACGTATTCAAATTGAGGATGTGAAGAATGAAGAAACAAATACCAAATTTAATGACTTTAGGTAACCTATACTGTGGGTATCTTTCCATTTCTTATATTATCAGCGGTGATGTTCGAAATGCGACTATACTTATTTTCATTGCATTGATGCTTGATGCATTGGATGGGAGGATGGCAAGAATTTTAGGGGTAGCTGATGATATGGGTAAGCAGCTCGATTCATTAGCTGATATCGTATCCTTTGGTGTAGCTCCAGCCTTTTTAGCTTCTTATACATATTTAATTGATTTTGATCAAGTTGGACTAATGATTGCTGGGTTATTCCCTCTTTTTGGATGCTTCCGACTTGCAAGATTTAATATAACGCCTACAGAGGAATCTCTAAAGCATTTTAAAGGAATCCCCATAACATTTGCCGGGGGACTTGTTGCCTTTTTAGTGTTATTGGAAAACTGGATTCATGTCAGCATATTTATCATTATTTTCTTTAGTTTGGCAATCTTAATGGTCAGTACGATTAAAATTCCTAGCTTCAAAAAGGTAAAACTTAACTATTATACGGTCATTATAACTTTATTCCTATTGTACATGTTCTATCTTATTGCAAAATCAGGATTTAAGAGCGTCCCTGAATTTTTCTACGTGGCTATTGCTATTTATATTATCTTTATAATTGCGAGATACATTAAAGGGAAAACACCTAAATTTCGCCTCAAAAAGATGAGAACAATTCGGGTTAGAAAAAAGAAAATTAAGAAGAAAATGAATAAGTAAGGATAATAATTCGAAACTAGGATACGGTTGGATCTTTATCGCAGAGTTCCAGCTATTTCAGCAAGCTGAAAATGGCCGCTAATATTTTATTAAATAGTGGCCTGCTTTCACCCGAAAGTTTAAAAGAACTGTTACCTATTATGTTTTGCACTCCAAATGCAGGATTCTAATTCTGACTTTTGGGGTGTTTATTTATGGGTAAATAATGTGAGGCAAGTGGATGCTTCAAGAGAAAATCTAAACCAAAAATAGCCTATTAAACAATCTATCTATTACAAGATATAGAAAGGTACAGATAGTTTGACAGCAAAAGTGAAGGTAGGTATGTATATGAATTCATTTTTAACATTAGTAAACTATTTGAAGTCATACAAATTAATCGTATTGCTTGGCCCCTTATGTATGATTGTGGAAGTAACCATGGATTTGCTTCAACCAACTATCATGCAACATATAATCGATAAAGGAATAGCTACTAGTGACAACCGATATGTGATAAGTATGAGTGTGCTTATGTTGATATCAGCAATGATCGGGCTAATTGGAGGAATGGGCAGTACAATCTTCAGTACACGGTCGGCAATTCATTTTTCAACTGATCTCCGCAGGGATGTCTTTGAGAAAATTGATCATTTTTCCAGTGGAAACACGGATAAATTCGGAACCGGTAAACTGATCACGATTATGACAAATGATATTACAGCTGTACAACAAGCTGTCATGATGACATTACGAATCTTTGTACGCGGACCTATTATGTTTTTTGGCAGTATTATTATTGTCTTTTTCACAGCAAGAGAGCTATTTCCTATTCTATTGGTAGTGGTGCCTCTACTGACCATTTTGATTGTTTTATTTACGTTAAAGGCTGGGAAACTATTTCAACTAGTCCAGAAGGCAATTGACCGCGTAAATACGAAATTACAGGAAAACCTTGCAGGAATCCGGGTAATCAAAGCGTTTGGCACCCAGGATTATGAGATGAAACAATTTCAAAAAGTAAATAAAGAGTTAACGGCAGTAAATATCCGTGCAGATCAAGTCATTATGGGGTTAATGCCAATTTTGTTGTTTATCGTTAATATGGGGATTGTTGCCGCTATTTGGATGGGCGCTGTCAAGGTTGATAATGGAAGCGTGAATGTGGGTGTCATTGTAGCTTTTATTAATTATTTAACGATTATTATGAACTCTTTAATGACAAGCAGTAATGTTCTCATGCAAATTACACGAGCTTTTCCATCTGCTGGGCGAATTGTAGATGTATTACATACAGAACAAGACATTAAACAATCTGAACAGCCGCTTGTTTCAGTACCGGATAAAGTAAATCTGGAATTCAAAAATGTCAGCTTTAGTTATAGCAAAAATGGAGAGAGGGTCCTTTCTAATGTTTCATTTTATGTACCAAGCGGGCAAACACTTGGAATAATTGGCGCTACAGGTAGTGGTAAGACAACATTAGTTAAATTATTGCCGAGACTTTATGACGTAGATGAAGGAGAAATTCTGATAAATGGAATAGATAGTAGGAAGATTGATATTCTGAAGCTGCGTCAATCCATCGGATTTGTCCCACAGAAAGCATTATTATTTTCCGGTCCAATTAAACATAATTTAAGTCAAGGCAAACCAAAAGCCACAATGGATGACATGACAGAAGCGTTACAAAACGCCGAAGCTCTTCAGTTTGTAAACCAATTGGATTCCAACTATACCTATGAACTAACACAGGGAGCAACTAACCTATCAGGTGGGCAAAGGCAAAGACTGTCGATTGCACGTGCGTTTATTCGAAAGCCATCTATCTTGATATTGGATGATTCAACTTCTGCAGTGGATGCAATATCAGAAAGCAGAATTCGAAAAGTATTAATGAATGAGTATCCTGATACAACAAAAATTATCATTTCTTCTAAGCTTTCGTCTATAAAACATGCAGATCAGATTCTGGTGTTGGAAGATGGAAAAGTAACTGGTCTTGGCAGCCATAATGAGTTGTATCATACGAATGAACTTTATCATGAATTATGTGGTATACAGGGTGTACAGGAGGTGAGCCATTGATGAGCCAGCAAACAAAACATCAAAAAGAATTGAATATGAGACCGGGGCACAGACATTCATTTGGACCTAAAAGCAAAGCGAAACATCAAAAGGAAACCATTCTTAGAATATGGTCTTATCTAAAAAGGCGGAAATTCAGCCTGTTTGCAACAATCATTTGTGTGCTCTTTTCGACTGTACTCAGTTTACTGGGTCCTTATTATATTGGAATCACGATTGATGAGTTTATTCTTGTAAAAGATGTGGATGGCTCTATTCGAATGGCTACACTTTTAGCCATTATCTATATAGCTGGTGCAGTTTTCACATGGTTGCAGCAAAACTTGATGATTCATATTTCATTAAAAACGATTCGGACCATTCGCCAGGAATTATTCTCTACATTGCATACATTAAGTCTACGCTTCTTTGATAAACGGTCATCGGGGGATCTAATGAGCCGTGTAACAAATGATATTGACAACTTAAATAGTGCTTTAAGTCAAAGCGTCGTCCAGATCTTCTCTTCGTTATTGACCATTATTGGTGTCTCAATCGCTATGTTTTCTTTAAACTGGTTGCTGGCAATTGTTTCATTTCTCGTGATCCCGCTTATGATCCTGACGTCTAAAAAAATTATTCAAGTAAGCAGTCGTAATTATACGAAAAGGCAGAACGATTTAGGGAATCTCAATGGGTATGTAGAAGAAGCGATAAGCGGTAAAGAAGTTATTACTCTTTTTAGTCAAGAAAAGGAAACGATCAAAGATTTTAAAAAGATCAATGAAGAATTGCGTGAATCCGCCATACTTGCTGATACATATGGCGGGTTTCTAGGACCGGTCAATAACTTTATCAATAACTTGGGGCTTAGTTTGATTATTGGAACCGGGGCCATATTATCGGTTAATGGACTGACAACAGTAGGTGTGATTGCTGCTTTTGTCACGTATTCTAGATTGTTTTTCAGGCCGATTAATCAGTTATCCAATCTAATGAACACGATTCAGTCCGCTATTGCAGGCGCAGAACGTGTATTTGAGATTATGGATGAAATACCAGATTTAAAGAATAAGGATGGAGCTTCTCCAGCCACATCCTTCAAAGGAAACATCCAATTTAAAGATGTACGATTTGGATATGAGAAGGAGAAGGAAATTATTAAGGGGATATCCTTGCAAGCAAAAAGTGGACAAACAATAGCGCTAGTAGGTCCAACCGGTTCAGGAAAAACGACTATTATTAATCTTTTATCCAGATTTTATGACCGATTGAGCGGTGAAATACGAATTGATGGGAGATTAATAGAAGATTATCTAATAGAGGATTTAAGAAAAAGGATAGGGATTGTCCTTCAGGAAACGTATTTGTTTTCTGGAACTATTATGGAGAATATTCGATATGGGAAGCTGGATGCTACGGACGAAGAGGTCATTCGAGCTTCCAAAGTTGCAGCTGCTCATCAGTTTATTAAACATTTACCAAATCAATATCATACAGTCATTACTTCGGGGGGAATCAATTTAAGTCAGGGGCAAAGGCAGCTAATCTCGATTGCGAGAGCCGTTTTAGCAGATTCAGATATTTTAATATTAGATGAAGCCACTTCAAGTATTGATACGCGGACAGAAATAGCTATCCAAAATGGGCTGAAGAATTTAACAAAAGGCCGTACAACCTTTGTGATTGCCCATCGATTAAAAACCATAGAGAATGCTGATTGTATATATGTGATAAACGAAGGATTAATTGTCGAATATGGAAATCATCAAGAGCTGATTCGAAATAAAGGTTTTTATTACGGATTATATCAGAGCCAATTCACAATTTAAATGGATTTATCATAAATCATTAAAAAGGAGAGCAATGGATTTTAGTTCTGTTGCTCTCCTTTTATATAGCTATTTTCTTTTTCGTCTTATTCTCAGATTCATCAGTATATAAATGGCAATCAGCACAGCTGTACTTCCAATAAGAATGGAGTACATAGTCAAAAGCTCCACTTTATCTCCAAAGAAGTATAAATTACAATCAACAGTATCTTTGAATACCTCCACGACTTCAGCAGGGAAGCCCTGAGATTCCATCTCCCGAAACACACTATCGAGGGAATGGTTGCGTAAAAGTGATGTGCCATATGTACCCGGTAAAAAGGAAATGACCTTTTGAAGGCCGTCGCTGAATTGAGAAATAGGCATATATGCTCCACAGATAAAGCCGTAGCCTGCACTAATGATGGTTCCAACTGCAGACATCTGTCCTTGAGTAGACAGAAAGAAATTGATAATAGAAGAAAGGGCAGTACCAAATATCACAAGCAGAAAGATATCCAGAAAAATCAATAGAATATCTGATACCGATAAATACCATCCTACTCTGGATAGATAGATGAAGCAGGCACACGCAGCAACCATAGATATTAAGAGTGTAGTTAGTGCGGTGGAAATATAGTAACCTAACGCTAATTTAGATGGTTTTACCGGTGTAATGGTTAAATCATTCCTTGCACCTGTCACTTTATCCTGCACCATCAACATATTCGAACAGAAGGCCACGGTAACGCAGGATACAGCTAAAAGAGAAGAAAAAAGCTGACCGCCCACCAGTCCATTTAGCAATTCTTCAGATATTTTAAATCCTTTAGGGACTGCCGCTAGGAAACTGTCATGGTAGACATTGGCAAGGAAGGTCATATAAAGCACTAACAGAATTAGTGGTGTGATAAGTGAGGTGAAGAACATCCCTTTATCCTTGAAAAATATCTTGCTATTACGTTTGACAAGAGCGTTCAAGGCACGCATTATTCTGCACCCCCAAGTAATGTTTTGCCTGTTACGGCAAGGAAAACATCGTCCATCTTACCTTTGGTTATCTCATAATCAATGAAGATTTCAGGATGTTTAAGAATGAGTTCGGTTGCCAGCGCTGTATTGGGTACGTTGACGCGGAAAGCATTATTTATAGACTCATAGGGTTGTCCCAGACCTTTGATTTGCTGCTCGTTCACACCGTAGAAGGTAATATAATCTTCAGTATATGTATTTTTAAGCTGATGTGGTGTTCCCTCGGCAGTTATCTTCCCATTATCGAGAATAATGACGTAATCGGCATCTGCAGCTTCTTCCATATAATGTGTAGTAAGAAAAATTGTCATATTCTGTTCTTTTCGCAGTTTTGTCATTACATTCCAAAGAATCTTTCTCGTCTGTGGGTCAAGGCCAGTGGTTGGCTCGTCAAGGACGAGAATTTTAGGTTCATGCAGTAGAGCACGAGCAATGTCAATTCGTCGCCGCTGTCCGCCGGAGAGTTTGCCGACGCTACGTTTTAGGAGATCGCTAAATTCCAGAAGGTTGGCCAATTCAGAAAGTCGAGTTTTAAAGGAATGGCCGGTAATACCGTATAGTGCCGCTCGGCTTTCAAGGTTTTCCTTGACGGATAGGTCCTTATCCAATACGGAATTTTGGAAAACCACACCTAAATCTCGTTTGATTTTATCAACATTTTGGTCCAGGTCAGCCCCATCAATCATGACTATGCCTGCGTCTTTTTCAAGCTGTCCACACATAATGGAAATGGTCGTGCTTTTGCCAGCACCATTTAGCCCTAAAAAGGCGAACAATTCGCCTTTCTTTACATGAAAGCTCAAATCCTGTACGGCTTTAATCTTGCCGAAGTGTTTACTCAAATGATTTATTTCGATTATATTGTTCATCTTTTCTCTGTCCTCCTTCATTGAATTTTTATCCGAGTTCCTTAGGATGACATAACAGTATAATTTGTCTGTAACCACTATGGTTATCCGAAACGAATGAGATGGAGTAGGTCTATGTAACCTTTAAATCGTAAGCCCTATTAATTAGATAACGATTAGGTTACAAAGATTATTTTTCTCAATTGTATCATTATTCGGAATTATTTTGTCTGGTAGAAGGTGGTAATATAGACGGTTGGCGTCAGTTTAATAGATGAATGGAAAAGTAGTAAGGTCGTCCTTAAAAAGGGTATGTCAGGCATACAGAAGGATTTAAATAGTAGACCTTGTCAGAGAATTGGTTTCCAATAGGATTAACTTAAGCCAGACTATAATTATTGAGTAGCCAAGGAAAAAGCTTGTAAATATATCTTTAAAAAATAATTGTTTTTAATGCTCCTTTTTACCTCCTAGATTTATATATAAGAAGTGAAAAGGAGGTGAGAACATGGAAAATCAATATTTAGAGTTAACAAAACTGCAAATTGAATTTGTCGTTGGAACAAATGCGAAAGGAGAAGACATTATCCAGAAAAGAACACTATCCAATATCAATAATAGTGTGGATGGTGTTTCGCTAAAAAAATGTGCAGATGCGATTATATCACTTCAAAAGCATAATGTTGTAGGAGTTAAACGTTTGGATACTTGGGAAATCTAGTAATCTGCAACAGAAAAATTTAATAGAAAGGGGGATTTACAAATGGAAAATGTACTTGAACTTTATTTTCTAACAGAAGAAGGTAAAACAGCTAAACTATCCATCGATAATCCAATTATGCCGGTTGATCAAGAAGCGGTTAAACAGGCTATGGATAGTATTATTGAATCGAAAGTATTTTTAACAAAAACAGGTTTTTACATTAGCAAAAAAGAAGCACAGTTGGTTGAAACAGCAAAAACCGAATATTCATTTGTGTAATAGACTTGGGGCTAATCCAAATAATCTGGATTAGCCTTTTTAAAAAAATAGAGTAGGAGGTCTGTTTTCGTGGAGGATTTAATTTTGTTAATTAAAGATGTGGGTTTTCCGGTCGTGGTAACCATTTATCTTTTATATCGAATTGAAGGGAAACTCGAAATGCTGAACAATTCTATTCAATCATTGCCCTTAATGCTCAGTGAGCTGATAAAAAAATGACCTTTAGGCTTGTCATTGTTGGATGACAAGCCTTATTAATTGGTATGCAATTCATAAAGAATGCATAATTTACATTAATACTCTTTTTTGAAAAGGTTGGTACATATGGCGAATAACCCATTTGATAATAATCCATCAAGTAACAAATTTTTAACACCGATAGGGTTTCAAAGAGAATTAATCAATATGCAATCCTTCATACAGGCGGTCTCTTCGCCTTTTTATAATGGTCCAATTGGACCTGTGAAAATAGAAGGGCCTTTGGGCCCAACTGGACCCACTGGAGATACAGGAATCCAAGGACCTATTGGTCCGACTGGACCCACTGGAGATACAGGAATCCAAGGACCCATTGGTCCGACTGGAACTACCGGAGGGACAGGTATACAAGGAACCATCGGCCCAACGGGGCCAACTGGAGCAACAGGTATACAGGGAATCATCGGCCCAACGGGGCCAACTGGAGCAACAGGCATACAAGGAATCGTCTCGGCCCAACAGGAGCGACAGGGGCTACTGGAACAGCGGGTTCTGCATTAGGTTACGGATCTTTATATCGCCCCAGCGGAACCATTACCATAACACCTGGTACAATAGTAGATTTTAACCAAACTGGTCCCAGTTTATTAATGACTACAAATGTAGCTAATGATACGATCACAGTAGCAGTTACTGGTGTTTATTTAATCACTTATAGTTTGAGTGCCAATCTGGCATTAGGGACATTGATTTCAAATGAATTGGCTTCCATCTCGATTTTTGTTAATGGGACCGAGGAGAATCAAAGTATCGCAACCAGTGGGATGGCGGGAACACTGACGATCGGTTTAACCATACGATTTAACCTATCAAAAACGATACAAAGAACCCTTTCCGCTAATGATGTCATCACTTTGCGGATTCTCAGCGCAAGCGTTGTAAGTGCAAATGATACCTACGAATTCCCGGCTTTATCTGTTGTGCGAATTGGATAAATAGACAACTAAAAAGATAGTAAATGGGGAATGCAGGCGAAGGTAGTATCTTGTATTCCTTCTACCTATTTTTTAGTTATTTACCTAATCGACTTCATTTTCCACCAATTCCTGATCCGACATTTCCTTATTGGTTTTCAGCCCCTCAAATACTCCACTCTATCACCAATGATCTATTCTCTCTCTATTTTTTATCAACCATCTCTGGCGACTCTCTTTTTTTGTATAAACAACAATCTTAAATAAACTTCTTTACACTAGTTAATTTTCTTTGATTTCTGTCAAGTACGTAGATTTCCGCTTACCAGTATATGGTTTAAAAAGGATGGAGGAGTGGTAATTTATAAGACATGAAAAGGGATAATCACCTGAGAGATACATAGGAAATAACTATCTAATTAAGAGATGAGGTAAAAGGGATGACTGATCAAAATAATCAAAACGATAAGAATAAGCAATTAGACGATTTTAGAGTCGATAATAGCAATAAAAAATTGACGACCAATCATGGTGTGCGTGTTTCCGAAGATGAACATTCTTTAAAGGCTGGTGATCGTGGACCGACTTTGATGGAAGATTTTCATTTTCGGGAAAAAATGACGCACTTTGACCATGAAAGAATACCAGAAAGAATCGTTCATGCACGAGGCTTTGGCGTACATGGTTATTTCCAGGTGTATGAACCGATGACAAAGCTGACTAAAGCTAGCTTTCTACAGGATCCAACGAAAAAAACACCTGTATTTGTCCGTTTTTCTACTGTAGCAGGCTCCAAAGGTTCTGCTGACACCGTCCGCGATGCCCGTGGGTTTGCAACAAAGTTTTATACAGAAGAAGGTAACTTTGATCTTGTTGGAAATAATATTCCTGTATTTTTCATTCAGGATGCGATTAAGTTCCCGGATTTAGTTCATTCCTTTAAACCTGAGCCACATAACGAGATGCCACAGGCAGCAACAGCCCATGATACGTTTTATGATTTTATTGTAAACAATCCTGAGTCCGCTCATATGGTCATGTGGACAAACTCAGACAGAGGGATTCCTCGAAGTTATCGTATGATGGAAGGATTTGGTGTGCATACATTTAGACTTGTGAATGAACAAGGTGAGGCACATTTTGTTAAATTCCATTGGAAACCAGTGCTTGGGGTACATTCTCTTGTATGGGATGAAGCTCAAAAAATTGCAGGGAAAGATCCTGATTTTCATCGCCGTGATTTATACGAAGCGATTGAAATGGGGAATTACCCTGAATATGAATTTGGTATTCAGGTAATTAAGGAAGAAGATGAATTTAAGTTTGATTTCGATATACTGGATCCTACAAAAATTTGGCCAGAAGAGCTGGTTCCAGTCCAAAAAATAGGGAAAATGACGCTGAATAAAAATGTAGATAATGTGTTTGCTGAGACAGAACAGGCAGCCTTTCATATTGGTCATGTGGTTCCTGGAATTGATTTTACCAATGATCCATTATTACAGGGACGTTTATTCTCTTATACAGATACACAACTACTCAGGTTGGGTGGTCCGAATTTTCAGCAAATACCAATCAACCGCCCAATTTCACCTGTACACAATCACCAGCGTGACGGATTCCATCAGATGCGCATCGATCAAGGTCAGGTAAGTTACCATAAAAATGGATTGGCTAATAACTCTCCATCGCCTGCCTCACCTGAAGATGGCGGATTTAAACATTATCAGGAAAAAGTAGATGGATATAAGGTTCAAAAGAGAAGTGATAGTTTTAATGATCACTATAGTCAGGCTAAATTATTTTGGAACAGCATGTCTTCGGTAGAAAAACAACATATTGTAGAGGCATTCCGGTTTGAACTTGGTAAATGCCTAAATAAGGATATTCAACAGCAGGTTGTCAATATGTATGCAAATGTTGATCATGATCTGGCTGAACAAATTGCCGTAGGATTAGGTCTTGAAGTACCCGCAGAGATTGAAGAATCAAAAGTGACGGATTCTTCAGCAGCAATCAGTCAACTGAATACAGTCAAAGGTGTTGCGACAAGGAAAATTGCTGTACTTGTTCATAATGGTTTTGATGGAATGGATTTAAAACAGGCATTGGTGGCATTTGATGAAGCCGGTTTAACAGTAGAAATTGTCTCTGAAAATCAAGGTAAAATAAAAAGTGCCAATGGAGCTGAGCTAAAGGTGGATCAAACATTCTTGACAACAGATTCAGTACTCTATGATGCTATTTATCTTGCGTCAGGTCAACAAAGCGTAGATGCGCTTAAAAAATTAAATAAAGTGAATGAATTTATCATGGATACTTTTAATCACTATAAAGCAATTGGTGCTCCGAAAGAAGCAGCAGATTTAGTTGCTCCATTTATCCGCACATCCAATGGAGCTGCAGGCATTATCACGTCTTCTTCAGATGATTTAATAGAGACATCTGTAGATCAATTTATTGAAGCCATTGGTAGCCATCGCCACTGGGACAGAATCCAATAAGAATACGCTGGAATACGCTGGTTATATAAACACTAAAAGCCTCTAATCCTTATGGATTTAGAGGCTTTTAGTCTATTAAGAAATGTGGATGGGGTCTTGCTTTTTTGTCTTGTGAGCAAATCTTTTCTCCCATGGGCGACTAAGCCAGCGTTTGACAGCAAAGATTGCACGAAACCACTCGTCTATCCCCTGAGCAATCCAGATTCCGAGTAAACCAAGACCAAATGTAATGCCAAAGAGATAACCGAAGCCGACAGTGAATGTCCACATCGATAATATACCGATAACAACTGGGAAACGAACATCACCCGCTGATTTCAATGAACTCATTAAAACTATATTAACGGCTCTGCCAGGTTCAACCAATACGATGCCCCATAGAACAGGTAAAGAAATCGCTAAGATGGCTACATCTGAGGTGAATAACTCGAGTAAGGTATTCCCTGTGAGCGCGAAAGTCAGTGAAACAGCAGTGGAGGCAAATACGGCAATTTTCACTGTTTTTATTCCTCTCTTTAAGGCCTCATCAAATAAACCGCCCCCTATGTATCTTGCTACTAAAAGCTGTGTTCCTTCACCAATCGCCACACTGAATAAATAACAGAGCATCGTTATGTTCGTTAAATAGACACGCGCAACTAATGAAGCATCTCCAAGGGTAGCAACGATAGCAGTTACGACTAGCTGGGAAAAATGATAGGATAAATTTTCTCCTGCAGATGGTATGCCTATATGGAACAAATTTTTCATATCTTCAGTGTTTATATGAAATAAGTCAGTAACCTGAAACCGTAAAGCCAGCTCTTTAATGACAATTAAAAAGAGAGCTAATACGGCAAAACAACGCGCAATAATCATTGTCCATGAAACTCCAGTTACACCGGTTATCGGGAAATTAAATATCCCGTATATACTAATGACATATCCAATTGTACTGATGATATTCATGAGAAGTGAAACATACATTGGTTCCTTTGTTCTACCGTGGCTTCTGAGAATAGCGCTTAAAACAAGTGATATAGATTCAAGAAATAAGGAAAAACCAACAATCCTTAAGAAAAGCAGAGCATATTCAAAAACTTCTCCACTGATATCAAAAAGACCTAACAGGCTCTTACCGAAAATAACCACCAAAAGAGATACAAGAATGCCAAACCAAAAATTAATGCCAAAAGCAGACCGTGATATTTGCCTTGCTTGATCGAAACGTTGTGCTCCAATCCTCTGACCGATTAAAATCATGGCCCCAATTGAAGAAACGTTAAAAACTAATATAAAAATATTCATTAATTGGTTGGCAACACCAACACCGGCAGCAGCAAGGTCAGAATAGTTTCCCAACATTAATGTAGCCAGTAACCCCATCGCGATATGTAAAGAAAGTTCAATAAATAGTGGCCATGAGATGGAAAAAAGAGATTGATTCTGTATTTTATCTGTATTTATCAATACATCCTGACTCCTCTTTGTTAAAAATTAACACCTAATAAATCATTCTATAAAATTTTCCTTTATATGTATATCATTAATGTAAAAATATATTTTATAAGCTACTTAAATATGATTTTATCTATAATATGGAAATTATTCTTATTGTCCGAGTATAATAAACAGAAAACAAAGGGTGAATCTGTGATGAATATAAAAGGAATCAATCATTTGTTATTTTCTGTCTCTGAACTTGAACGTTCTGTTGCATTTTATAAAGAAGTATTTAGAGCTAAATTACTAGTAAAAGGAAGAACAACAGCTTACTTTGATTTAGGTGGACTATGGATTGCTTTGAATGAGGAACGGAATATATTACGGGATGATATTAAACATTCTTATACGCACATAGCATTTACTGTAAAGGAAGAAGATTTTAATGAATCTGTTAACCATTTAAAACGGTTAGAAGTAAATATTCTCCCAGGTAGAATAAGGGAGAAAAAAGATAAACGTTCAGTCTATTTTACGGATCCGGATGGTCATAAATTTGAATTTCATACCGGGAATCTCCAGGATCGTTTATCTTATTATAAAGATGAGAATGCTCATATGGAGTTTTATTAGTAGGAAATAAGCCATAGAGATGAAAGTGAAGGTATTTATTTGAACTGGGAGGTGACGTTTCTGAAAGCGATATCATTAGGTATATTGGCGTCTTTTTTCTTTGCAGTTACCTTTATTTTAAATAGGTCCATGGAACTTGCAGGAGGAAGTTGGCTTTGGAGTGCTTCCTTACGTTATTTTTACATGATTCCATTTTTACTAATCATTGTTCTGTTTCGGAAGAATTTACGGCATTTGTTTGTCATTATGCGAGAAAACCTAAAAGCATGGTTTATTTGGAGCTTTGTTGGATTTGGTATGTTTTATTTGCCTTTATGTTTTGCGGCCGCCTATTCATCAGGTTGGTTAATAGCAGGTACTTGGCAATTTACAATAGTGGCGGGGACTTTATTAAGCCCTTTATTTTTTGAATCGACCAATGGGGTCTCTTTAAAACAAGGCGTCATACCTAAGAAGCAATTATTTTTCTCCTGTATGATCTTACTGGGCATACTATTAATACAGGATGAGAATCTCAAATATTTAACATGGAAAGATTTCTTATTGGGATTCATACCGATCATAATGGCGGCATTTGCTTATCCATTAGGGAATCGTAAGATGATGGAAATAACAAGAGGTCGATTAGATGCCTATCAACGAGTACTCGGAATGACTTTTGCCAGCTTGCCCATTTGGATTGTCATCGCCATACTGGCCATGTTTACGACCGGACCTCCTAACTCTGTGCAAACTATCCAAACATTTATCGTTGCCATCTCATCAGGAGTGATTGCTACAGTCTTGTTTTTTAAATCAACAGATTTGGTTAATGGGGATATGCAAAAGCTGGCAGCAGTAGAGGCAACCCAATCGATGGAAATACTGTTTGCATTGGCTGGAGAAATGATTTTCTTATCAATTGTATCCCCATCTGTTCCAGCTTGGATTGGAATAGTAATCGTTATGATTGGTATGGCTTTACATAGCTTTAGCTCAGTTGAGAAGAAAGAGAAAGTTACTGTCGAAAAAAAGAATATAAAAATCTAAAAGTAAATTTAGTATTCTTTTAAACGTGTCTTTTCTGTTTGAATTAACACTTTTTCTTCTTTATTCACTTAAAAAGACTTTCTTTTGAATGATTTAACAAAAATTTCAGACAACTTTCTTGCCTCGCAATGAGTAAGCATTGTATTATGGGAAAGGTAGTTTAACACTCATTTCTATCTATCGATCAAACTATACTTCTGACAACAATTATATTGTCTCCTCGGTACAACACAAAAATCTATCGTTCACTCCGCATCTAATTTTCTCACGAATTTCACATATAAGGATCCGTCGTTGAATGACCAATTGGAAAGATAGTTTTACGAGTTCTATGAATGATCATATTGGAAGGAGTATTGTGATAGTATGAACTATGCAATTTTTAAAGACTATGAGGAAATGTCAACGTCAGCTGCAGAAATCATCACGCAGGAAGTCAAAGAAAATCCGCATCTTTTTATAGGACTCCCAGCTGAAAACAGTCTTAAACGTGTATTGGAGATATTGGCAGATCGATACCGGCTTGGGTTGGTTGATTTTTCAAAATGCCGTTTTGCCGTTATGTATGAATGGATGGGAAGGAGTTCTTATGAAGAAGGCAGCTGCAACCAATTTATATATAATGAGTTTTTTTCAAAAGTCAATGTGAAATCTACTCAAGTAGTCCTTTTTAATGGGAAATCTAAGAAACCCTGTAAGGAATGTAGGAGAATTGATAATGATATCATCAATTATGGCGGTTTGGACCTAGTCCTGCTGGGAATTGGAGTTGATTCTCAAATAGAGTTTAATGCGCCCAGTAGTTCTTTTTCTTGTTATTCGCATGTTCGTCGTATAGGAAGTAAGGACTCTTATCAGCAATCTGCTGCAGAAAAGCTTCCTGCAGCTTATTTAGTAGGATATAAACATATCTTGGGAGCTCGAGAAGTCATTGTGTTAGCAAATGGCTTGCACAATGCCCAATTAATTAGGAAAACATTAAAAGAGAATATCCACTTACATACTCAGAAGAAAGCTTTACACCGTAAAACAACTTTTTTATTAGATCAGGAAGCGGGAAGTTTATTACAAGTCTAAATACGAATCGCCGAAAATCTTTTTAACAAAAAAACGAAAATCAGTGCAAATGTAACTATATTATTATCCAATTAATTGTTAATATATGGGTAACAACTGGTGCCGGCTTCAAATTTATCCTGATGGAGGAGATAAGATGAAGAGAGTAGTGCGAATTATACCTTATCATATTGATGAACAACTTGATGCGGTAAATGAGGTGCCAAAGGGGATTGAAATGATTGAAGCCCCTGAAATTTGGAATGTAACAATGGGTGAAGGTGTGACTGTTGCCATATTGGATACTGGGTGTGACTTGAACCATCCTGATTTGGCGAAACAAATTAGTGGAGGTCGTAATTTTACGACTGATGATGACAGCGATCCAAACAAGTTTCAGGATTATAATGGACACGGTACACATGTGGCGGGAACAATTGCAGCTATACAAAATGATAGTGGCGTTGTAGGAGTTGCTCCAGCTGCCAAACTGCTTATTTTGAAAGTGCTTGATAAAGACGGTTCCGGACAATATGAATGGATTATTAATGGAATTCTTTATGCAATCGAGCAAAAGGTAGATGTCATTTCTATGTCGCTTGGAGGATCGGAAGATGTACCGGAATTGCATGAAGCCATTCAAAATGCTGTTAAGAATAATATTTTAGTTGTTTGTGCCGCCGGCAATGAGGGAGATGGAAATCATCAAACAGATGAGTTTGGATATCCAGGTGCATATAATGAAGTCATAAGTGTTGGGGCAATCGATCTCGATCATCGTTCCTCTGAATTCTCCAATTCTAATAAAGAAATCGACTTAGTTGCCCCTGGTGAAAAAATTCTTTCTACCTACTTAGATGGTAAATATGCAAGCTTAAGTGGTACCTCTATGGCTACACCTCATGTGGCGGGCGCGTTAGCTCTCATTAAAGTCATGACCAATGCCAGCTTTGAACGTAAATTAAGTGAGCCAGAGTTATATGCGCAATTAATAAAAAGGACCATCCCGCTTGGGAACTCTGCGAAATTAGAGGGGAATGGGCTATTATATTTAACAGCTCCGGATTATTTAACTGAATTAGTTAATAAAGTGTCATTAAATGATGTTATAAATATGTAGATTTGATATACCTTGTTTCTGTAAGGGAGTTCCTTGTAATCAATCCATGTTTGAATGATGGCATGGTTAGTTAATTCGGAATTCATTTACGGACGGAATCAAAGATAAGTAACAAATAGATGAATAAAAGAATGATAATCTAGCTAAAAAGGACTGTGACACTGAATAACCATGCAGCGTCACAGTCCTTTTTGTTATGTATTTGTGTACGGTCAGTTATTTCGAATCTTTTCAATAATGACGATGATTTGCCTGATGTGCGTGAATGGTACGCCATCCTCGGTGAGTCAATGCACCGATAAAGGAAATAAATAGCAGAGCGCCAACCCAAATTTCTAATTTATCAGGAAGGAGGCTAAAAAGCGAAAAAGTATAGTTTCCCGCATCCAGGAAAAAGGAAAGGATTAACACAAAGATACCAATTAATATAATCTCTTTCACTAAATGAATTAGTTTAATTTGATCTTGGTCCCAGCGGATAAGAAAAATAGCAATCGCTAATCCACCAAATAAATTCCACTCCATACTATCCACTCCTTTTAAATAGTTTCCTTCCAGTCGAATATAAATTCTAAAAGGAAAAATCGTATCTAGCTTTAATGATTACGGAGAAATCGTAAGATTTATTTTTATATCCAATAAATGGATGTTTTGTGTTTATTATAATGGTAGACAAACTGCAAAGGCAATTAATATTTATAAGCAGGAATACGCTTCTGAATGTAGAAATGTATGAAGAGGGGAATCATGAAATGTCAAGGGAGTGGCAAAATGGATTATAAAAATCTTTATTTTTCAGACGGTTTTTTTTCATCAGGCCAAAAAAATATTTATACAGAAGATGAGCATATTGTGGGTAAATTAGATTTGAAAAGTGCTTTCACTTCGACTATTGACGTATTAGACTTGAAAGGTAATATACTGATAAGTGGCAAATTTCCGCTTTTTAGCAATAGGTGGATTATTACGAACCAAGAAGGAGATGAACTTGGTTTTCTACGTGCCAGATTTAGTTTTTTTGCTAAAAAGTATGAATATACAGCTCATAATAGAGGAATTTTCCGCATAGATTCAGAAACCTTCTCCGAAAGATATGAAATTCTCCATGAAAACGGAAAACGAGTAGGCCAATTTAAAAAAGAAAGTCTCATCCTATCCAATCCGGCTTATGAATTATCCCAAGAATCCGAAGATATTGAAATAGGTGAAATGATTGCTGTTGTGATGGGCGTTAATGCGATCAAAAAAAGAAGTCATTCAGCAGCTAATAGTACGGTTTAAAATTCAAAGTATATATATAATGAATTTACTAGGTAACTGACATAAAAAAGAGTACTTACCCAAACTGATTAAATGAAACAATAAGCGAAATAACTCCAATAAGCAGTTGAATCATAAAGTTAACCAACCCATGATAGGTTTTTAATAAATCTAATTGAATGATCTTTATAAGAATCAACACCGTTATAATAGGGCAGAGGATACATGCGAGTTTGGAAAATGAAAAGGACCAATCCTGAAGCAGGTTTTCTGTTAATAATGGCAAAAGGATAAATAAATTAAGGGCAGTAACCCCGTATAAGGACTTCAAACTTAACATTGTGGACCTCCGTAATTTGTTTATTCCTTATAAGTATATGAAATTATTTTTAAAAAAGTAGTTGATTTTTAGTTACAGTCCGTTTTAAAAATATTCTCAGACTAGAATGAATCTATAGGGATTATTCTAGACCTTTTTATATTAAAATAGGTATTATGTATGGGTTTATTGATCTCCTGTTTGATCAGAATATCCTAATCTCATGACATTCGGTAAGCTTAAACCAGTATATTTAACATATCAATGATATAAATATTAATCTAAAACGAGGGTTTAAAATTTTACGGTTGTAGATGCGTTTGTTAAAATCTATGTAGCGGGATTACGATATATAGGAGGAAATAGAATGGATAACACCTTGGATAAAGCGGCCTTAATTAAGACTTATATTGAGCAGAATCGTCAATCTTTCAGCGAAATGCTATTATCTGAAGCGGTCAATGTCAGGAGTAAAATTGAGGAAATTTTATTAATTGGCAATATTGATTTGTTGAACAATGCCCAGAAACTAGTTATATATTTCATTGATAATCAAAAGAAGGAAGTCATTGATTTTGCAAAACAAGAGGGTATAGCCTGGGCTACTCATTCTATTTCTTTGAATTTCAAATTAGAATGGATACAGGCAATAAGAAGGACCTTGTGGAAGTTTATTTATCAATTTATTCAAGAAACTAACGAATCTTTTGATCTTGAAGATTTCTTTAATTTTGAAAAACAAATTAACGATCAAGTTGATAGCTTTCTGAATACCTTTTTTATTAGTTATTCTAATTATAAAGATTTATTGATCGAGAGACAGTCTAAAATCGTTGAAAATTTATCTGTTCCGATTATACCAATCACATCAACTATTTGTATCTTGCCGCTGATTGGTTTATGGGATGATAGTCGATCTCATATTATTGAAAAGAAGGTTTTACAGAAAGTTGGAGATCATCATATCCAAACATTAATTATTGATTTGTCGGGTATAGCTGAAATGGACCCACATGTTATCGAGCAATTAATGAAATTAATCGAAGGAACATCCATGATGGGGTGTGAATCTGTCATTACTGGACTTCGACCGGAAATTGTACAGCAAATTATTCATATGGGCATTAATTTTGAGAATAAAGCTACTACAATGGGCAGTCTCCAACAGGCGATCAAAAATTATCTTTAATATATAAATAAAAAGCAGGCTCTTCACTATAGAGAGCCTGCTTTTATTTAGTTAAATAAATAATAATAAGCTGATTGCCATTAAGGCCATTCCGGCTATCAAGCCATATATAGCATGATGTCCTTCATCGTATTTTTTAGCAGCAGGCAATAATTCATCCAACGATATGAACACCATAATTCCTGCCACTGCTGCAAAGATAATCCCGAACATCAGGTCATTTAAAAATGGCATTAACAATAAGTAGGCTACCAAAGCACCAACTGGTTCTGCCAATCCGGATAAAAAGGATAGTTTAAAGGCTTTTCGTTTATCTCCTGTCGCAAAATAAATCGGTACAGCCACAGCAATGCCTTCTGGAATATTGTGAATGGCAATAGCTACTGCAATGGCAATGCCCAAGCCGGGATCCTGTATCGCTGATGTAAACGTGGCAATACCCTCGGGGAAATTGTGAATTCCAATCGCCAAAGCGGTAAAGACACCCATCTTCATAAGCTGATCACTCTGTATTTCATTAAGGGGCTTATTCATGTCCTCCACTTTTTTGGGCTCGTGGGGATTTCCTTGTTTCGGGATAAAACGGTCAATTAATGCGATAAGTAAGATACCGCCAAAAAATCCAACCACAGTCATTGTATAACCCTTTTCATAGCCAATAGCACTTACAAGAGAATCTTTTGCTTTTACAAAGATTTCAACCATTGAAACATAAATCATGACTCCAGCAGAAAATCCCAGTGAGACGGATAAAAACATCTTATTGGTACGGGAAGTTAATAAAGCAATTAAACTTCCAATTCCTGTTGCTAATCCAGCCAAGAGCGTTAATGAAAAGGCGAATAAAACAGTTTGATCCATACGTGAATACCTCTCTATTTCGTAATTACTTAACCATAGTGTACCTTTATATATAGAAAACTCAAAATTATAACTACCTATTTCATAATCATATACTTAAATAAATATGTTCGTCAAAAGAATATTATGCTATTAAAAAATTGTGTTTTTTTTAATAATATGGTTAGTATTAAATAATGTTCCAATTATATTCCAATTATTTGTAATGAATTTAAATGTGGGGGATGAGGAATGAGCCATTCTGAAATTGAACTGTCAATGTATTCTGATAAATATTTGGATAGCTTGAAAGACTATAAGCTTCCACCTGAACAATATCAATTTACATCTTATCCGGTTGAAGTATTAAATCAAAATTCTTCTGACCACGGTCCGTTTCCAGTTTTAATTCTATATGATGGACAGGCAGTCGGATTCTTCTGTTTACATAGGGGTAAAAGAGTAGCTGAACTAACAGCTAATGATAAGGCACTGCTATTAACCAGTTTCTCAATCAATTACAAGTTTCAAAAAAAGGGATATGCTAAACAAGCACTATCCCTTTTATCTAATTTTATAAAGAATCATTTTAGTACAATGGACGAAGTAATTCTAGTTGTGAATATGAAGAATATTCCCGCTCAAACTTTATATAAAGTCAGTGGTTTTCAAGATCAGGGTGGCAGAAGAATGGGGATAAAGGGAGAACAAATGGTCCTGCACTTAGAGATTTGAAGAGATTAGGAACAGGGGGGAGTAAAGTGGATTTTGTAGAATTAGAGACTAATCGGTTGAAATTGGTGAAATTAAATAAATCTCATTTAAATTCCTATTATTCCATTATGTCTAAACATGAAGTAATGGAGTATTATGGCATGGATCCTCTAACCAAAATGGAAGAAGCTATCCTGATAATGAAGTCGATGGAAAAAGGGCTAAAGCTAAATCAATCAATAAGGTGGGGCATTACATTAAAAGAGTCCGGTGAATTCATCGGGACGGTTGGCTTAAATAATCTAAGTTTAAAAAACAAGCGTGCTGAGGTCGGATATGAAATTCACCCTGATTATTGGAGGGTAGGTTATGCTACAGAAGCTGTTTCAGCAGTCATGGAGTTTTCCTTTCGTTCACTTGATTTATATCGTATAGGAGCAATTACGTATCCTGCAAATACATCATCCAATCAGTTGTTGTTGAAAATCGGTTTTACGTTAGAAGGAACGCTGCGAGGATATTTATATCAAAGAAATCAGTCTCATGATGCCAATGTTTTTTCCATTACTCGTCCAGAATGGAATAGTTAAAATCTTTTATGTATCCTTCAAACAATTACGTCATACATATAGAAGAATAAATAAAAATAACGGAACTTACTGGACCTAGTTCCGTTATTTTCAAACGATAGAATCGCTTTAAAACCCAAACATCATCTTCGTTATTTTTCGCTTTCTTTTACGCGTTGTTTGAAGGTTGTCTAATGCCAGTGGTCTGGTTACTGCAGGCGGTTTTTTTGTTTTACTCAATTGTGTTTCAAGATGGTCGATACGTGATGTTAGTTCATTCACTATCGTCAGCAACTCCTCCAGTTCATTTCGATGTTGAAGCAATTGGATTGACGCCACACCATCAGCCTTTTTATACAGTTTTAGTTCTAGCTCATTCACTTGTAATTTCAGTTTTTCGAATTCTTCATTATTAGGGACAGGCATTGTTTGAATGGAATGGAATTGGTCTTGCGTATGATATTGTTCCAATTGGCTGAATTCCTCTTTCGTAAATATAAAATGTCCCTTCGAATTTCTGGCTGGATCAATAGACAGCTGTTTAACCCATCGTTTTACAGTACTGGATGATACGCCTAAGGTTTTAGCTACTTCATTTGTGTTCATTTTGTCACCCCATCATGTTTTTATTTCTTGCGTCGGAAACTCCACCATTTTTTTTCTGCCTGATTCACTTCATTTTCCTTCAATGCCAGTTTTTCTGTTTTATTTTTTGTTGCTTTTCCTTTTGCTTTTTCCTTTTCCTTATCCTTTGTTTTGTTCTTTTTAGGATCCTTGAACTTTACTGTTTTAGGTTTTTCTAATTCTTTTGTTGGAGCAGCATCACGGAAGCTCGTAACCAATTGCTGAAAAGCTTCTTCCCTTTGGCGGATGTCATTTCGATATTGATCCAATTCATGATTCATTGTTTCGAAGTATTGCTCGCGATCCTGATAGATGGCCTCAGATACGCTCTTGATTTCTTGCTGCGCTTCGGTTACGGACGCAGAAAGATCTGCGAGCAATTCACGATACCCATCTGCAGCGGCTTCGGAAATCCTTTTGGAGAATGAATCGAAAGCTCCTTCCGAAGATCTCGCAATACTGGTAGTTAGTGCTCCGAAGGTTTCAGAAGTTCGTTCCGATGCTTTTGAAACATTAAGAGATAGCTTTCGTAACTCCCCATCTGTTTTCAAATTGGACCTTTGAATCGTTTTTGAAAGGCCTTTAATCGTATCAATGGATCCTTGTGAGATTTCCTTTTTTACTTCTTCAATCATGATGTGACGATTATTACGCAATTCGGAGGACATTTCTTTCATTAAGCGATCCTTATAATCATCCATGGCAACAAGAAAGTCTTCCATTTTCGGTTCAGCAGGTTTTTCAACAACTGCCAAGGAAGTTTCGAGAGTTTCAGAAGGGGGTTCCGAAACTGGTTGTTTTTCCTGATTTATGTGCTTTTGAAGCATATCTTTAATAATTTCTTTACTGAGATTCTTATCTCGCATTTCTTTAATTCTTTTTAAAATGGCAATTTCAACTTCAGTATAAAAACGGGCACCCTGTTTAGAACGCGGAATGATTAATACACCGTTTAAATCCTTTTCCCATTGACGGATCGTTCCGGCTGGTACATTAATTCTCCGTGAAACTTCTTTAATAGAATATGCTCGTAAAATTTGATTTTCTTTCATTATTAACAATCCCTTCCCTTTGTCATTTGGGTATATTTGTATCTCTGTTATACATGTATTCTTCACTGACAATACACTTTTCCTGCAGGATGACAAAAGCTATCAAAACAAGTTGAATTTCTTCAGAGTCCCTGTTTTTCTGTTCATTTCGAGAGTTTTTCCTATCTAAAAACAGAGAATGCTGGGAAGGGATAAAGATAGGGACGAGTCATGCCAATTAAATGCACGATATAAGGGTGAACTGTAAAGGACCGAGGTTATTAGATGCGAGAAAAAGGCGAAGTCTGTAATCAAATAAATAAAAGAAGGAGGATTTTAAAATTGAACATAAAAAAAGCTCTCAGGTTATCATGAGAGCCATACATTTAAGATTGTTCTTTTACAAAGTTATAGACAGAATAGCCTAATAAACCAATACCAATAAAGAAAACAAAGCCACCTAATAAAACACCATTCGAAATACTCTCCAGAACGGAAGTGTTGTAGTATACTTCAACTCCATTAGGCTGTACACTGCTAGATACTTTAAAATGTCCTATAGCTGCAAAAATTATAGAAAGAATAAATAAACCATACGTTTTAAATTTCAAAATAACCCCATCCTCTGTAGGAATTGTAAATGTTTTAATTTGTTACAATTATCGTAACAGATTGTGTACATTTTGTGAACAAAAAATACTTAAATTATGAAATACTTCGAGTTTAATTAATTTGCGATTGATCCTATATGATAAAGGTAGAGTTCTAAGTGTTCTAATGGTCTAAATATTTCTGGCAAGGAGGGGGGAGTGGAACCTATGGTAGTGGAAAAGGAAACTGGAACTTCAGGAAAGATAATGTAAACCCGTATACAAACAACAGTATTGCCATAAAGATCTTTAATATAAGAGGAAAATTACATAAGAGAGTTAGCGGGAAGGAATTTAAGAAGCGTCCAAAATTAATATTTGCAGAGAACTTATAAAGGGTTTTGCTTATTGCCAGGAAATGTAATTTTGATTGGCAATCTTTCAGAAGTGGTAACATCAGGTATAGTCAATAAATCCAATGATTGCTTTGGAGAGTGATCATCATTTCAATATTTATCGGATACATAAATTTTAGAAACATCCATCTTTCTTTATAATGACCATTAAATGTATAATATAGAGGTATAGTAGTAAAGTTGCTTCTTTTATATATAGATTTTTTGGTATAACCATGAAATGTTTCGAAAGGTATTGAAGTAACGGCTTATTCATATTACTATTTTTAAGTAGATATAGTGGAAAGAGAGTGTTCATAATGGGACGTAAATGGAATAATATTAAAGAAAAAAAGGCTTCTAGAGATGCCAATACTAGTCGTATTTATGCCAAATTTGGACGTGAAATATACGTAGCTGCAAAACAGGGTGAGCCTAATCCTGAATCCAACCAAGCATTAAAAATGGTACTTGAACGTGCAAAAACATACAGCGTACCAAAAGCAATCATTGATCGTGCAATTGAGAAAGCTAAGGGTGGATCTGAGGAAAACTACGATGAACTTCGTTATGAAGGATTTGGACCAAACGGATCTATGGTGATTGTTGATGCGTTAACAAATAATGTAAACCGTACAGCATCAGAAGTCCGTGCAGCGTTTGGTAAGAATGGCGGAAATATGGGTGTCAGCGGATCTGTTGCTTATATGTTTGATGCTACAGCTGTTTTTGGTATTGAAGGAAAGACATCTGATGAAGTGCTTGAATTGCTAATGGAAGCAGACATTGATGTTCGTGATATTCTGGAAGAAGATGAGGCAGTTATCATCTATGCAGAACCACATCAATTCCATGCTGTTCAGGAAGCCTTAAAAAATGTAGGTATTACAGAATTCACAGTTGCTGAACTTACAATGCTTGCTCAAAATGATGTCACCTTGGATGCAGAAGCTCAAGCACAATTTGAAAAAATGATTGATGCAATTGAAGATTTGGAAGATGTTCAGCAGGTTTATCATAACGTAGACCTTGGTGAATAAGTTTACTTATATTAACGTCTCATTTGGAGGGAGATTCCCTTCGGATGAGACGTTTTTTGTTTAAAGACAAGGAAATGAAGGGAATAGAAAAGGATCAACTTTACTAGTGGAGGTTATCTTATGCCCTATAAATCTGTAAGTGAACTGCCTGACTCTGTAAAAGATTCTTTACCGCATCATGCTCAGGAAATATTTAAGGAAGCTTTTAATTCAGCAAGAGACGAATATAATGAAGAAGAAACAGCTTTTAAAGTAGCTTGGAGTGCAGTGAAAAATAAATATGAAAAAAATGACGATGGTAACTGGGTGGAAAAATAACACCTGTAAAGGAATACTCCGTAGCTTATGGAGTATTCCGCCTGTTTTCATAAAGTAGTTTTAAGTCAAAAAATTTCGGGTGGTCTAACAAATCAAGGTTGTCTGACAAGAGAATTTCCTTTAAAGCTTCTTCTTTAGAGACGGTATAGCCAAAGGTTTCTTGTTCAATCCACTGTCTTTGTTCAATAATCAGAAAGCTGCCATCCTCTTGGCATGATATTCCTTTATGACAGGATAAGCCGTTATTTTGCTGTTCCCAGTATTCTTGCTCAGTTTGGCCGGGGATTGAAGAAAAAAGTATATGTAATGGTTTATTTGGAAATACATTAGCCACACGACAATCTCCTTACATAACAGATTTAAGAATATGATGTCCGAATGAAAGTTCACTATACGATAGAACCTCAAATTGCATAAATTTAGCTAAAGGTAGGTATGATTAAAATAAAGACATAAAACAAAAAAACGGTAAGCGAAACTTTCGCTTACCGTTTTTATAATATGAACTTAGAGGCTTCTTGCACCTAAGTATTTTGGTTTCCAATAAGATGATGTCATATCAGCTTGTACAACACCGCTTGAGCCTGCATGAATAAATTTATTGTTTCCAATATAGATACCCATATGAGATGCTCCTGAAGTATATGTTTCAAAGAAGACGAAGTCGCCTACAGAAGGTGTGCTGACTTTCTTCATAGTAGAATAGTAGGTAGCTGTGTTTGTACGTGTAAAGCTTGGACGTTCTTGTTTTACAATATAGTAGACGAAGCCGCTGCAATCAAAACCTGCAGGTGTCGTACCACCCCATAAATAAGGAGTTCCGATTAGGCTCTTTGCAGTAGCAACCATACGTTCAGCTTCGGATTTGGTAATTGTAGAACCTGAAGTAGTACCAGTTGAAGTTGAAGTAGATGATTTGCTAACAATTAATACTTGCCCAACATAGATTGTATCGCTTTTTAAACTATTCCAAGATTTTAAATTTGCAATAGTTGTATTATAGGTGTTGGCAATTTTCCACAAAGAATCTCCAGATTTAACGGTATGTTTCTTTGTGCTAGTAGTAGAGCTTGTTGTATTTTCACCTATATTAAGTTTTTGGCCTATGTAGATAGTATCAGACGTTAGGTTATTTTCTTTTTTTATCGCAGACACAGTAGTATTATATTTAGTTGCTAATTTCCATAAAGAATCCCCTTTGGAAACTGTAACGGTAGCAGCAGAAGCAGCACCAGCAAATATAGAAGACGCCAAGACAGCGGTAGCAGTAATAGATAAAACTTTGTTCTTCATGTTGACCCCCACTAAAATTAGTAAATTTGTAAAGTACTAACTTAGTGTAGTAGATTCGACAAAAAATTACTAGATATGTTTCCTAATTGTAACAAAACAGAAAGTTTAATGTAATAAAAGTAAGTTTTCTGTTTATTGGAAAAGGTTTATTTAATAGTAAATGTTTTAAAATCTTGAACTAATTGTGTACTGATTTCTAGATGATTTACTTTACTGAATTTCGGACCTATCCTGATTTTACCTAGGAAATGACCTAATGCTTCTTCACTACCCTGCGCAACGATCTCTACATCACCATTTGATACATTACGCACCCAGCCTTTTATATCATAGTTATTTGCTGTATATAAAGTAAAATAGCGAAAACCAACACCCTGAACTAGTCCCGAGACCAATATATGATATTGTTTCATCATCTATCCTCCTAAGCTAATATATTTCAGTAAAAATACGATTTAAATGATTGTAAAATGACAGGATACTTTTTCTGATTGAACTGTCTTTGTTGTTTAAGACAATTGCTTAAACATATCAGTGGAGTTCCGTTTAAACGATTTACATCCTCAGATTAAATGGTACGTATTTTTTTAGTGACATTCAACAAAAAAAGGTTGGAATAAATCATGGAAGTAAACGCTTGAATATCTAATATGATAAAATAAACCAAATTATGGATATTAGTGTATAGGGGGGGATAATATGAAGAGTATTTATCTAGTCCGGCATTGCGAGGCTTCTGGTCAGGCATCAGACTGTTTATTAACGGATAAAGGAATACGGCAGGCAATAGAGCTGGCCGATTTTTTTAACACCATTTCCTTAGATCGGATTTTGTGCAGTCCATACAAAAGAACAGTCGAATCATGTAAAGCAATTGCTGAAGCAAAGAATCTATATATGGAATATGATGATCGATTAATAGAACGAGTGTTATGTGAACATGATTTGCCTGATTGGAGAGAAAGATTGTACCAATCATTTTTGGAAAGAGATATGAAATTAGCTGGTGGAGAATCAAGTAATGAGGCTGGAAAAAGAGGATTTGCCGTGATAGAAGAGATAGTAGCCAGCCAATACACCAATACATTGATCGTTACACACGGGAATTTATTAACGTTAATTTTAAATAAATTTGATGAATCCTTTGATTATCATGCTTGGATGAAACTTACAACACCTGATGTTTATCGTTTGACTATAGATGAAGGGCGTGTGGATTTACAGAGAGTATGGAATGTAACCCATTCCTGATTAAATCTTATAGGCATAGGTTTAGGACCTATCATATGGACTATCGGAAAATCTCACGGTTGGTCGGAGGTTAAAATATGAAAAATAAAATTGTATTAACGGGTGGGGGATCAACGGGGCATGTTGCTGTCAATTTGGCCTTAATCCCTTATTTGTTGGAACGAGGTTGGGAGATTTATTACATAGGATCTAAGAATGGAATTGAAGTTTCCTTAATTAAAGAATTTAAGGATGTAACCTATTTGTCTATTTCAACGGGTAAACTTCGCAGATATATAGATGTAAAGAATGTCAAAGATCCATTTAATATCGTGAAAGGTATCATGCAGTCAAGAAGAATAATCAAGCAAATACAGCCATCGATTATCTTTTCAAAAGGTGGATTTGTTTCTGTTCCGGTTATACTTGCTGGTGCAAGTCGCAAAATACCGATTATTTCGCATGAATCAGATATTACACCAGGGTTGGCAAATAAACTATCCTTGCCATTTGTTCAAAAGATTTGTTATACCTTTCCGGAGGCTAAAAATCATATTCCCGCAGAAAAAGCTTTTTTCTTAGGACCTATCGTAAGAGGGGAATTACGTAGGGGCAACGCAAATACTGGAATGAAACTGTGCCAGTTTAAAGTGAGGAAGCCAGGTTTGTTGATTATGGGAGGCAGTCAGGGTTCTGAAATAATCAATCAGGCTGTTCGTTCAAATTTAAATACATTACTTAAAACCTTTAATATCATTCATTTATGCGGACAAGGGAAAGTTGATCCTACGATTCAGTTAAATGGATATGCGCAATTTGAATATATAAATCAAGGATTAGCTGATCTATTAGCTATGACCAATATAGTGATCTCAAGAGCTGGGTCAAATTCTATATTTGAATTTTTAAGTTTAAAAATACCGATGATTCTAATCCCATTATCAAAACAAGCCAGCAGGGGAGATCAGATTATGAATGCTGAATCATTTAAGAAACAGGGAATTGCTCATGTCATTGAAGAGGATGAGCTAACGGAAAGTATTTTATCAAAAACAGTCGAAACTGTATTCAAGAACAGACAGATGATAATGGATAAAATGAACCGTTTTGAGGGGGAAGATGGACTGCAGCGTCTGTACGAATTAATTGTTACTTATAAGCTCTGAAAGTAATGAGTGTGAATTCTTGGGGTAGATAAATGACTAATTCATTCAATTCAGATGCAGTGAATCACGAACTGACAATGATGTTTCTGGTACATAGACTAAATAATTGGATAATAATCAAATAAAAATACGAAGTCAGCTATTGGTCTAAGTGAAAAAGAATAGTAAATTAAATAATAGTTCAGAAATTAGGAGTGTCACATTACATGAATTTAAGAAATTATGCCAACTATGATGGTCTTGGGTTGGCTAAGCTTATAAAAGAAAAACATCTATCCTCTAAAGAAATAATAGAGGATGCATTCGAGCAAATTAATGCACTTAACCCTAATTTAAATGCCGTTGTTAGAACAAGAATGGAAAAGGCATTAATAGAGGCAGAAAAGTCAGAATCCATTCAGGGCCCTTTTGCAGGGGTCCCTATTTTATTAAAGGATTTGTCTCAAGCCATTAAAGATGAACCGATTACCGCTGGTTCAAAACTGCTTTTAAATCGGATCGCAAAACGTGACTCTAATTATGTGAGGAAAATTCGTGAGGCAGGGTTTGTGATTATTGGACAAACGAGTACACCGGAATTTGGCGTAAAGAATATTACAGAGCCTGTTGTTTATGGACCTACACGTAATCCATGGAATTTAGATTATTCACCTGGCGGGTCAAGCGGTGGGGCTTCTGCCAGCACAGCCTCAGGCATGGTACCGATCAGCGGAGCCAGTGATGGAGGGGGCTCCATTCGTATTCCGGCATCCTTTACTGGTTTAGTTGGATTAAAAACAACAAGGGGCAGGACTCCGGTTGGTCCGGGGGTAGGGCGTCAATGGCATGGAGCGGCAGGTGATTTTGCCTTAACAAAAACCATCCGTGATAGCGCAGCAATGCTGGATGCATTGCAAATCATTCAGCCGGATACGGCCTTTCAGGTACCATTATTTAATGGAAGTTATTTAGAAGAACTTTCGAAACCGCTGAAAAAATCGTTTAAAATAGCTTTCTCTACTAAATCTCCGGTAGGTACACAAGTCAGTGAAGAGGCAGTAAAAGCGGTACATAAGACAGTGAAATGGCTCGAGCAGGCAGGGTTTAGCGTTGAAGAACGTGAGAACGGCGTAGATGGAATCCGTCTAATGGAAAATTACTATATTATGAATAGCGGGGAGATGGCAGCTGATATTCTTTCAATTGAAGAAGCTATTGGTCGTCCTATTACGGTAAATGATATAGAAATCGTCACTTGGGTTCTCAAAACGGCTGGACAAAATGTATCAGCCGTTCAATTTACACGCAGTATAGCTGAATGGGATACAGCCGCTGCGAAAATGGCAAAGTTCAATGAGGAATTTGATTTATATCTCACACCGGCAACAGCTCACCCAGCACCAAGGGTTGGAGAATTGACCCATACACCTGAACAGAGCTCACAATTATTAAAAGTAGATGAATTACATTCATCTGAACAATTAGCATTGGTCTATGAGATGTTTAAACCGAGTTTAACCTATACTCCATTCACGCAGCTTGCGAACATTATTGGCCAGCCGGCTATCAGTTTACCTATACATTTAACTGCTAAAGGACTGCCGCTAGGGGTACAACTAATGGCACCTAAGGGGAAAGAGGATTGGTTACTTCGAATCGGTGCATTACTAGAGCAGTCTGACATTTGGGTTGGTCAAAAGGGAAATCCTTATTTAGGATAACTTTATACTTGTTTGAGTAAAATCATGGAATCCGGGTAGGCTCATTGATTGAATTGAGAACAGTGAAAGTTTCTTTTTGGTAGAATCTGTCATTTGATCATTTCTGCAAAATGAAATTTTACTGCACTGGCTATTAAATTTTATTTTTTAATTTGAATTAGCATCCTTTTCATTCGATAATATCTTCCGTTTTGATCTTTACCATGATACTATTTAGTTATATGAAATTTCAGAACAAACATAAGTGCTCACTTTGGTGAGGTAAAAGGGAATCCAGTGTGAATCTGGAGCAGCCCCCGCTACTGTAAGAGCTGATGAAATCACGTGACCACCTCTAACGAGGGAAGGTGTGAGAGTAAGAGGAAGCTCAGAGTCAGGAAACCTGCTTATGATTGTGTATGCTTACTTTTCGGAGGGAAAAGGATTGGCGAACGCAGAGATACTGTATCTTTGCGTGATTTTTGACAGGGTTTTTTTAGTCTGTACATCAATCAAGCCTGTTTTCCTTATTTAGGAAAACAGGCTTTTTTTGTTTCAATATTTCAGCGTAAACACGCTAAATATAAATAATTTTTTATAAAGGGAGATAGTGAGATGAAAAAGATGGCAAGCTTTATGCTTCTCTTGTTCTTATCCGTTCCTGCACTAGTTGCTTGCGGTAATGAGACAGTAGACAATCAGAAGCAAGAGACAAAACTAAAAGAAAACCAAGAAACAGGGGTTTATCCCAAAACGTTTACAGACGGCCGCGGGGAAGAGGTTACGATAAAAGAAAAGCCAACAAATATTGTTTCAACAACATTGGCGATTGATGAATACTTGCTTCCTTTAGTTGGACAGGATCAGGTTGCAGCCGTTACTAAATTATCAACAGACCCTGGTATTTCAAATGTTGCTGATTTAACAAAAGGAATTGATACGAAAATTGAAACGGTCACTTCCGAATTGGTCCTATCGTTAGAACCTGATTTAGTGTTGATCCCATCCTATGTTGACCCGGAGGTACTCAATCAATTGGAGTCTGCGGATATAACAACCTATCAAATAAAAGATGATTCATCCTTTTCAGGCGTTTTAGCAGGTCTTAAGGAAGTAGGGGCGATTGTAGGAGAAGAGAAAAAGGCCGCTGACATCATAGCTGATGTAGAGGAGCGGATGGCTGCTCTGAAAAAGAAAGGAGAGGCCGAGGCGGAGAAAAAACGCGTGGTTTACTGGACACAACAAAATTCATCTGTTACAGAAAATACCACTATTGGAGAAATGATTACCTTAGCTGGTGGAATTAATGCCATCACAGAAGCAGGTATAACGGGTGAAGAGTATCCCGATTATCCTAATCTATCAAAAGAAAAGTTAGTGGAGCTAAACCCGGACATCATCATTACGAGTGATTGGCAGTATGACGGTTCAAAAGCAACCTTTGTTGAGGAATGGAAAAAGGATCCGGCCCTAAAAAAAATTAAGGCATTTAAGAATGATGAGGTGTATGTAATTGATAGCGCCAATTTATCAACAGCATCTCACTTTATCATAGAAGGTGCAGAAGATATTTACCAAGTTTTATATGGTAAAAAATGATGGTCAGTAAGCAATCTAAGCAGGCACTTGTTTTTTGCTGCCTGGTTTGTACGTTGATTGTGTCATTACTTCTAGCGACGATGTATGGTGGTGTGATTGTTCCATTTTCAGAAACAATGAAAGTGCTGTTCTCACTGCTCCCATTCGTTCAATTTGAGTATAATCCGATGTATGAGACGATTCTTGTACAGATTCGCTTAGCGCGTGTCGTCGTGGCTGGATTAGTTGGAGCAGGCTTGGCGATCTCGGGTGTTGTCATGCAAAGTGTGTTTCGCAACCCAATGGCTGACCCGGGCATCATTGGTGTTTCCTCAGGCGGAGTCTTCGGCGGCGTAGTGGCTATCTATTTTGGTTTAGCGGCTATTCATTCTCTATTTGTACCGTTAATGGGTTTTATTTTATCCGCCGTAACGCTTTTTGCGGTCTACAGGATTGCGACCAATCATGGTAAAACTTCGATGCTGACATTGCTGTTAACGGGCATTGCCATTAGTTCATTCTTGTCAGCTTGTACCTCCCTGCTCCTCTCTTTTTCTAATGCGGGAGTGATGCAGCAAATTGTCCAGTGGATGATGGGAAACCTGAACGGTCGTGATTGGAGCCATGTACAACTATTGATTGGTCCTGTTTTAGTAGCTCTTTGCGTCTTTTTATATTATGCCAATCACTTGGATATTTTTCTCCTCGGAGAAGATCAAGCGCAAAATATGGGGATATCCGTACAGCGTACCCGTAATTTGCTTTTGATTACCGCTTCATTAGTGACTGGTATGAGTGTCTCATTAACAGGAGCGATTGGCTTTGTCGGTCTGATTGTTCCTCATATGACCCGGATGATCATTGGGCCTTCGCACAGAAATTTGATTTTGGCAAGCGCCTTGGGAGGATCCAGCTTTTTGATACTCGCTGATTTAGTCTCTCGTTTGGCCATTCGGCCTGCTGAGATTCAAATCGGTATTATTACCGCTTTTGTAGGTGCGCCTTTTTTCCTTTATTTAATACTTAAGAATAAAAAGAAAGGAGAATCTTGAGATGGCAGCAAATTTGAAGGCGGAGAATCTCAGCTTTAGCCGGGGAAAAAGGATGATTTTGAAATCAATGAATATCTCATTGGAAAAAAGCCAGTTTATTGGCTTAATTGGTCCGAATGGTACCGGGAAATCTACATTGCTGCGCTTAATGGCAGGTTTATTAAAGCCAAATGCAGGAACCATATTTTATAAGAATCAATCTATCTCAGAAATGACTGCCCTGGATGTAGCCAAAGCTATTACCTATATGCCACAAAGTACGGTTCTCGATTATGAATTCACTGTCAGTCAGGTTGTGCTGATGGGCAGACATCCGCATCGGAAGAAATGGCAATTCTCACAAAAAGATGATGAGCAACAGGTAGAGAAAGCGATGAAACAAACAGGCATATACCATCTGAGAGACCGTTATATCACATCCTTGTCAGGAGGGGAACGACAGCTTGTTTTTTTGGCCAAAGCGATTGCCCAGCAATCAGAAGTCATCTTATTGGATGAACCGACTTCAGATTTGGATATTTATCATCAAGTACAGATTGCCGAAGTCATCAGAGAACTTGTCAAGGAAGGAAAAACTGTTCTCGCAGCCATCCATGATATTAATTTAGCCACTCGATACTGCGACCACCTTGTGCTGATGGGAAATGGGGAACTTGTTGCGAGAGGTAAACCGGAAGAAGTCATTACGGTACAAAATTTAATGCGTGTTTTTCAAACGCATACCTATACCTACAATGATGATCAGTTCGGAAAAAGACAGATTATCCCTTATGCGATTGATATAAATGGTTGATTGGGAGTGACGGAGAAGGATGACGACAAAGGATTTACGTTATATTTGCTATACATATATGCATGAGAAGAGTTATAAGGATAGATTATTATCTAATCTGGCCAGCGCAATGGCTTTCTATGTAAACAAGGGGAATGGTGTTGAGGAAATACCATTTCATACGAAGTCCTATACGTTGAAATAAGGGGGAAGTAAGCGTGAAAAAAGATTGGCGCTATTCCAGCTATCCATTCATGAGAGAAAAAAGTTGTTTAGTTGACTATGAGATTCGCACTGATAGTTTAACAACTAGCATTGGGGCAGTTTTCCCATTATTGACTGATAAAGAGCAAGTAGCTCTAGAAGATTTACGAATCATTCAACCATTATGCTATCATGTGAATGGCTCTGTCCGTGGAAAATTGGCAATAGAAGAAGCTGACTTACAATGGCTAAGTGGAAGATATGATTTTTATGTCGATCAAACAGGGGAAAAGGTCAAGAAATTTGTATTACCACAAGGAAACAGCGCTGCCTGTGCACTTCATATGGCGAGAAGTGAGGCGAAAAAATCATACCGGGCCCTGCATAAAGTCAGTGAAGAACGTGAAGTACCGGATATCTTGTTTCAATTCTTAGGTTTGCTCGCTAATATTTGCTTTGTGATGGCTGTTTATGTCAATCAGGTGAATGGCATACAGGAAATCCCATTTGTCAGTAAATCATACGCTGTAAAAAAGAATTAAAATTACGGATAAAACGAAGCAGGAGATTTCATGAGCGACGTATGGGAAATAGGTATATCCTAAAAAATAAAACGGAGTGCAAAAATGCATTCCGTTTTTGTACAGTAGATTATGAGGTTTTTGTGTTGGTTGCTAACAACTAAATTATTTACTATGAATCAACCTTGAAATTAAAACATTTCAGGGCTTTTTATGTTCTAAAGATTCGCCTCGTTAACTTTTTGGTGTTATGTCGGAAGAGGGTATCTCTAATACTGCCTCCAGCGAAGAATCCTTCTTGCTCCGCTGAAATCGTACTTTATCTCTGGCATTAGGTTAAGTCTGTTGTCAGAGGCTTCTCTATAGGAACTTCAACTTTTTCTTTTTTGGCCTCTTTGTTTTTAGTTGGCAGGAAAAAGGACAGTATGAGCGCGACAGCAAATATGGCAATGAGGATATAGGCCATGTTTTGAATAGCGAATGTCAATCCGTCTGAGGAAGCTTTAGCCATTAAGTCATCAAAGGTAACGCCGAGCGATGTGAGTTCAGTTGTCAGCGATTCATCCACTTTTTCCCCGCCTGAAATGCCTGCTTGTTCAACAGCGCCCATTAATGCCGGATCCACTCCGGCTTGTTCTGCTTGTGTCTGCAAGGAAGAATTCGTAAAGATGCTAGTCAAATAGGAAAATAGAACAATCCCTGTTACAGAACCTAATGGAGCACCGAAATCTCGGATGAATGAGAATAATCCTGAGCCGGATCCATATTTTTCTTGTGGCATTACACTTAGGGCATTTTTTATGAATATGGGCGTTGCTGAACCAAGCCCGAAACCGAATAACATCGCAAGCAACGAAACATTCGAGAAGGATGTGGAGACTGTGATGAAGGAAAATAGGACCAATGTTACAATCGGTAAGCTTAGGACAAAATTGAGCAGTTTCTTGTTATTGAATTTATCAATCAACTTTCCGAATAGCAAGGATCCGCACACCGATGCCGCGTATATGAACATATAGAACAATCCAGATTCACTCACATCGCCGCCAGGCCTGGTTGATATGAAAAAGTTCATTGCGTATATGAAGGCTTGGTAGGCGGCCTGAATGATTAGATTTATAAGAATGATTTGAGCGAAAAGCCTTTTTTTCAATAAGGAGAGCTCAAGGATCGGCTGGGCATTCCTGTTTTCCATAAACCAGAGAATGACGGCTGCTCCTACGCCGCATGCCAATACGCTAAGCGTATAAATGGAGCCGATTCCAAAGTTTGAGACCATTGTGGAAACAGACAATAAACATCCTGTACATATGATGATCAGCAAGGTGCCAATGAAATTCAATTTGACCTTTCCGGTTCCTTTTGATTCTGGTACAAAGAATTTCACTACAAACAAACCCAGCAAAGCCAGGGCGGCGCTGATCCAATAAATGATGGTCCAGCCATAAATTTTCACCAAAAATCCTGCAATAACAGCGCCCGTGGTGGATGCGATTCCTTGAACAGCCGTGAAGATGCCGGATGCAAAACCCCTTTTTTCAGGAGGAAAAATGATGCCGATATAAGCGATAGCTATAGGGAGGATACAGGCAACCGCAAAGCCTTGGAATACACGGGCAACAAGAAAGAATGAGAAGTTGGGACTTAGAGCGGCAGCTACCTCTGAAATAGTGAATACCGTCATTCCAAATAGCAATACCCGTTTTCTCCCAAGCTGGTCTGAAACTCTTCCAGCAATCGGATAAAGGGCAGTAGAGGCAATATAAAATGAGAGAATGATTAAGCCTGATAAGTGGGTAGGAATCTGAAAATGTTGAGAAATGGCAGGGATTGCGGGAGCTTGAAACACCATTGCTTCGATTGCGATAAATGCCCCAAAAACAAGAGCCTGTTCATATGGAAAAAAGAGTGATTGTATTTGAAATTGAGAGCATGAACCCGGCGGATATAACTATTGCTGATAGTATGATTTTTAATAGCCCGCCTTTTTCAGGATACTCAGATCATACGGTTAAAATGGATTTCAACTCATGGGATATCGTCCAAAAAGTGCCTGTTGGTAAAATTAAGTCATATGAGTTGGAAGAGGGTACATTAAAGTTAACATTATCTTTATAAGAGAGAGCTGGGATTTCCGTTCAAATACGGAAGTTCTAGTTTTAGTTAATTATTCATTCGCTTTAAAGGAATTAAATCTTCCTAAAGTAATTGCTGAAACACAAATGGCAAATACCGCTTCCGAAAGACTCTGAGAAAGAGTAGGTATGAAATTAGAACGAACGATTAATAGATTGGAGCTGAGCAGGCAATCTATTCGATTAAATAATCCTGATTAAATTGAAATAATCTTTCATCAGCAATTTCAGCTAGATGGTACGTCAACTATGGAAAAAAATTATTTTAAAAAGATGGTTTGGCATTACTTGCCTACTATACTTAATCAATTATTCTTTTTATTTCAATCCTTCTTATTATACATGTAAGCTTTTCTAACAATTTTTTGTCTAAAAAATCAGAATTTTGTAAAAACGATAGGTAGTTAGCCTTAATTTAACGGAAGACGTTTCCTGTTCTATCTATTTTACGCTATAATTATGAATCATAACCAATAGATTGCGTCATATCTTTTAGCATATAAATGACGCTATTTCAAAATGATTGAATATTCCCTCTCTTTACTCCAAAGATACTTCACGAAATCATCGCTGCAAAGCAGACTTGATCAAAATTACTCTCGTATTATGGACAACCATCCGCACATGATAGGCTGAATCACCAAGAATTTCAGCTACCTTTCAATTTCAGCAACATTCGTTTTAACCGCATTACATACGTAAGAACCTTTTACATGCATTTACGGAAGGTTTCTTTCACATTCTCTTTTTTAGATAGGCTGCAAAACCTGAAGTTATCATCTCTATTATAGTCAGGTTGAAGGGTGTATCTGCCAGTGAGCGGCTCAGGGTCGAGCCCAATCTAGAGATGATGTAAGAGAGATTCCCGCAAAGGATGCTAAAGAAGCCATTTTAAGAAGGAGGTTTTTTACATGAGTATGACAGAAGTTAATATTCAGAAAAATTTTCAAGAAGTCTTTAAGGGTCTGACAAAGCAGGAAGCGAATGAGGAGTCGAACCGCTGTCTGTATTGTTATGATGCACCATGTATTCAGGCATGTCCGACAGGAATCAATATCCCATCATTCATTAAAAAAATTGCGACAAATAATTTAAAAGGTTCGGCTAAAACGATCATGACAGCAAATCCTATGGGTGCAAGCTGTGCACGGGTTTGTCCTACGGAAGAATTATGTGAGGGGGCATGCGTTCTTAACCATTCCACAAAACCGATTATGATTGGCAATCTTCAGCGATATGCGACGGATTGGGCGATGAGGAATGAACAGCTATTGTTCAAGGCAGGCAAATCTAATGGTAAATCGGTTGCAATCGTCGGCGGAGGACCTGCCGGATTATCGGCTGCCAGGGAACTAGCCTTACTTGGCTATAAGGTAGTTGTCTTTGAAGCACAAGATAATGCAGGAGGATTAAATACGTATGGAATCGTCTCATTCAGGCTACCGCAAGCCGTTTCCTTTTGGGAAGTCGAACAAGTAAGCGGACTAGGGGTTGAAATCCGGACAGGGCAGCGAGTGGGTGTTGACATTCAAGCTGAGGAGATTCTTGCAAGCTATGATTATACGCTTTTAGCTGCGGGAATGTCGCATGTCCCAAACCTTGGTATTAAGGGAGAAGAGCTAGATGGAGTCTATGACGCTATCGAGTTTGTAAAAGAAACGAAAGTTCATCCGGGAAAAACTCATCTGGTGGGCAAAAAGGCCATTGTTATCGGGGCTGGTAATACAGCGATTGATGCTGCTACTTGTTCCGTTCGGCTTGGGGCAGAAAACGTCAAAATAGCATATAGACGGACAGAAGAAGAAATGACAGCTTATGAGTTTGAATATGAATTTGCCAAGCAAGAAGGTGTTGAATTCAGGTGGCTGACAGCACCAATTGAGATTATTGGCAATGAAGAGGGAAAAGTGACTGGAATTAAATGCATCAAGATGAAGCTCGACAAAGCGGACGGGGATGGCCGTTCACGACCAGTTCCTGTCCAGGGGACCGAATTTATTCTTGAAACTGATGCTGTCATTAAAGCCATTGGTCAAACAAGACATACCAGCCTAATCGAACAATTCGGGATCCATCACGAAGGTGGCGTAGCCATCGTTGATCCTAAAACTTATCAAACTTCGAATGAGAAGGTTTCTGCCTGTGGGGATTGCATTTTCGGCTATGGTCAGGGAGAAGCGATGGTTGTATCGGCTGCCCAGCAAGGAAAGGAAGCAGCTTATCGAATCCATCATTTATTGTCACCGTCAATGGAGGAGGAAGCGCAGATTTTATAAGGAAGAAAAGCATGCAAAGACAGGGGAGGTTTTTGATATGGCAGATTTAAAGATAAATCTTGGGGGGATTAAATCACCAAATCCATTCTGGCTGGCTTCTGCGCCGCCGACCAATTCCGGCTATCAGGTACAAAGAGCGTTTGAGGCTGGTTGGGGAGGAGCCGTTTGGAAAACACTTGGCGACCCAATCTTAAATGTATCGTCACGGTTTGCCGCTGTTCATTTTAACGGACAGCGTGTAGCTGGATTCAATAATATTGAGCTCATTACGGACCGCCCGCTTGAAGTCAACCTAAAGGAAATTTACGAAACGAAGAAGCGCTTTCCGAATCATGCCATTATTGCCTCACTCATGGTGGAGCCAAAGCAGGAGAAATGGCATGAGATAGTGAAGCGTGTTGAGGAAGTTGGAGTAGATGGTCTAGAACTGAATTTCGGATGCCCTCATGGAATGGCTGAAAGGGGGATGGGCGCTGCCTCAGGGCAGGTGCCAGAGCTTGTCGAACGTCAAACTTATTGGGCAAAGGAAGTAGCTAAGACACCTGTCATTGTAAAATTGACTCCTAATATTACGGATATCACCGCTACAGCAGAAGCAGCAGTCAATGGAGGAGCAGATGCTATCAGCATGATTAATACCATTAATAGCCTGGCTGGGGTCGATATTGATACCTGGGATACGATTCCACATGTGGCTGGAAAGGGTGCTCATGGTGGTTATTGCGGACCGGCTGTTAAACCAATCGCGCTGAATATGGTAGGTGAATGTGCCCGCAATCCGCATATAATGGTTCCTATCTCCGGGATTGGCGGGATCTCGACATGGCAAGATGCTGTTGAATTCATGTTGATGGGAGCGACAGGGGTACAAGTATGTACAGCTGCGATGCATCATGGGTTCAGCATTGTTGAGGACATGATCGAAGGCTTATCTAACTATCTTGATGACAAAGGGATTGGATCAGTTATGGAGCTTGTCGGGAAGTCTGTTAACAAGTATTCCGACTGGGGAAATCTTGATCTTAATTATAAGGTTGTTGCCCGTATTAATCAGGAAAATTGTATACATTGCAATAAATGTCATATTGCCTGTGAAGACACTTCTCACCAGTGCATTGATCTATTAAAGGATGCGAATGGTGCGAGCTATGTACAGGTAAGGGAGGAAGACTGTGTAGGGTGCAATCTTTGTTCCATCGTATGCCCGGCTGAAGGTGCCATTGATATGTTGGAGTTACCAAACACTTTGCCACCGATGACCTGGAATGAACGGCAGGCAGCTCTTCAGGGAAGCGTGATGGGGAAATAGGGAGTAAGTAAGATACTATTCTAAGGGGAGATAAGGATGAAAAAGATTATTAAAAATGGCGTTATTGTAACGGCGACGGATACGTATGAAGCTGATATTGAAATCAATGAAGGGATCATCACCCAAATTGGCAAGAATTTGGGTGAGAGTGATGCAGAGATTATTGATGCAAAGGGTTCTTATATCTTTCCGGGAGGCATTGACCCACACACCCACTTAGACATGCCATTTGGAGGCACGGTCACAAAGGATGATTTTGAAAGTGGAACGAAGGCGGCGGCTTTCGGAGGAACGACCACAATCATCGATTTTTGTCTAACTTCTAAAGGAGTACCGTTAAAGGATGCTGTAAAAACATGGCATGAAAAATCAGAAGATAAAGCAGTTATTGATTATGGATTCCATCTTCAAATCGTTGAAATGACCGATCGTGTTCTGACTGAGCTGCCGGTGATTTCAAAGGAGGAAGGGATTACCTCCTTTAAGGTCTTTATGGCATATAAAAATCAATTCCAAGCGGATGATGAAACGCTCTTTAAAACGCTGATAGCCGGCAAGGAGCTTGGCGCACTTGTCATGGTTCACGCCGAAAATGGAGATGTCATTGATTATCTCGTGAAAAAGGCTCTCGCTGAAGGGAATACCGATCCGATTTATCATGCGCTTACTAGACCGCCAGAAGTAGAGGGAGAAGCAACAGGAAGGGCCGCTACTTTGACGGGATTAGCAGATTCACAATTATATGTCGTCCATGTCTCCTGTGCGGAAGCAGCGCAGAAGATTGCCGAGGCGAGAGCGAACGGGATCAATATATGGGGTGAAACATGCCCGCAATATTTAGTGCTTGACCAAAGCTATCTGGAGAAAGCTGATTTTGAAGGGGCCAAATATGTATGGTCGCCTCCACTAAGGGAGAAATGGAATCAGGATGTGCTCTGGAATGCCCTGAAAACAGGACAATTGCAGACAATCGGATCAGACCAATGTTCCTTTGATTTTAACGGCCAAAAGAATATTGGCAAGAATGATTTTTCTAAAATACCGAATGGCGGGCCGCTTATTGAAGATAGGGTCAGTATTCTTTACTCAGAAGGAGTTGATAAAGGCCGCATTACCTTGAATCAATTTGTTGATTTGGTTTCCACACGTGCAGCCAAGCTGTTTGGCTTATATCCGAAAAAAGGGACAATCGCCATTGGGGCAGATGCAGATGTGGTTCTCTTTGATCCGAATGTGGAGCGGGTTATATCTGCTGAAACCCATCACATGGCTGTTGATTACAACCCATTTGAAGGAATGAAGGTGAAAGGTGAGCCTGTCTCTGTGTTATCAAGAGGAGAATTCGTCATTAAGGATAAACAGTTTGTCGGTAAACCGGGAGCCGGCCAATACATTAAGCGGGCTAAGTATCAAGAAACATTGACGGCAAGGGAGACAGCTATATTGTCTAAATAATAATAAGGATGTGTGCCGGAATGGAAAAGAAGACTAATTATTTGAAGTCTCCCGATTTACTTCCCATTAAGTATGAAGATCGAAAAATAGGACCGTTCGGTTTTGCTGTTATTTGGGTAGGGATGGCTATTGTACTCGCCGCCTTTGCTATAGGCGGAGGCGGTATTGTTAACCTACCTTTGGGTATGGTCATTCTGGCCACGATTATCGGTTCTATTGCTATTGGGATATTAATGACAATCATTGGAGACATCGGCGTGGAACATGGTCTATCTTTTCCGGTTTATATGAGAGCACCTTTTGGGACAATTGGAACGCATATCCCATCCATTGTACGGGGAGTTACCGCCTCTTGCTGGTTTGGAATCAATACGTATTTTGGCTCAACAGCTATTAATTCCGTGTTAAATCTCCTGTTTGGTTTTGATAATTGGATTCTCTGTTTTCTTTTGTTCACGGCCTTTCAGCTGGTTAACACGGCGATGGGCATCAAGTCCATTGAACGGTTTGCTGATTTGGCTGCACCCGTTATCATCCTAATCTCTTGCTGGATGTACATCACCCTTGCTGATAAGGCTGAATCATCTGGGCGGGATATTTGGTCATGGGTGGAGAGTCCGGCTGCAGGGGGTTCCGCTTTTACGGCTTTTATGATTGTCGTGATGGCCAATATGGGATTTTGGGCGACGCTTGCTGCTGATATGCCAACCCTCTCAAGGTTTTTTAAAGCGCCTAAGAACGAGAGAAGTTGGTTTAAACGCAATAAGACGCAATTATTCGGAAGCCTGATTGTGATGCCTATTTTCAATACCCTTATGATTGTCATTGGAGCTGTCGCGTATATAGCAGTCGGCACATCTGATCCAATTGTTGCACTTCAAGAATCGGCAAGTGGAATTGTGCTCGGCATCCTATTGTTGATGATTGTATTGGCGCAGTGGTCGACTAATACGTCCGCGAATGTCATTCCGGCAGCGACCATTTTCTCGAATGTAGGAGGACCGAAAGTGCCATTTTGGGTTGGTGTCGTAATTGCGGGTATTATCGGAATCATCGCGCAGCCTTGGAGCCTTTTTGATGTTTTGAATTCAGTTCTATTGATTATCGGTGGGATTTTGAGTTCCATTGTCGGCATCCTATTCGCAGATTATTATTTACTTCGGAAACGCAGGGTTCATGTTAAGGACCTTTATGAATTGAACGGTCAGTTTCATTATTGGAAAGGCGTTAATATGGCTGGATTTATCTCCTGGGTTGTAGGAGGAACAGCGGCAAATCTGTTGTCAGCTTATTCTTCGCTTGTCGGCTTCATTGTTGGAGGTGCACTCTATTATATTCTGGCCAGGTACTGGTGGTTTGCGAAGTATCCTCAGGCAGAGCTGATTGATCCGAGTGATGAAAAATATTTAGGTCTTACAGCCGGGAGAGATTGGGAGATTGACGAGAATGAGACAGCCGGATTACTTAAGACAGAAACAATTTCTGAGCAAATTTAGAAGGAGGCTATCTCTTATGTCAGATTACACGCAGTACTTAGAAGAGAAGAAGCGAATAGATACTTTCCTTGAACAGGGCTATATCATCAAGTCTATCATGGAAAATTTGAATGGTGCCTATGTAGAATTCAGTAGTCAGGAGCGCATGCAAGATCCATATGAAAAGCATATTCTTCATGTCACTTCACCGGATGCGAGAAAATATTTCTCCGTCAAGCTGATCGAACAGCAGGCCTCCTTGAAGAATAAGATTTAGCCATTTATAAAAAGGAGAGTGAGTGGTTAGTGGAAAGTCAAAAACTATTAATCAACGGGAAACGCTTAAAGGAATCGCTAGAAGCTTTTGCGCAATTTGGCCATACCGACAATAACGGAGTGACAAGATTGGCCTTATCAGAGGAGGACCGAGCTGCCAGAGATTATTTGCGGGATTGCTGTGTTGAGCTAGGCCTTGAGGTCAAGCATGATGACCTAGGAAATATATACGCTACCTTAAAGGGCAAAGAAGATAAACCACCTATCCTGATTGGATCGCATCTTGATTCTGTAAAAAAGGGAGGAAGATTTGACGGGGTTTTAGGGGTTGCGGCCGGACTAGAGGTGGTCAGAACACTAATCGAAAATAAAATAACGCCCCGCGTACCAATTACCATTGTTAACTTTACGAATGAGGAGGGAGCTCGTTTTGAACCTTCCATGATGTCATCTGGTATACTGTCGGGAAAATTTGACAAAGATACCATGCTTCAAAAAAAGGATGCGGATGGAATTACCTTTAAGGAAGCCTTGAAATCGATAGGCTATGCAGGAGATGAGGAAAACAGACTAAAAGAGGGAACGGCCTTTTTAGAGCTTCATATTGAGCAAGGTCCGATTTTGGAACAGGAATCTCTGTCCGTTGGAATCGTTGGGTGTGTCGTTGGGATGGTTTGTTATGAGTGGGAGATTAGCGGGGAATCAGATCATGCAGGAACAACTCCAATGTCGATGAGAGAGGATGCCTTATTCACTGCCAATGATATTATCAGTGAAATACGCAGCCAATTAAGTGATTTGGATGCTGAATTGGTCTATACAGTTGGACGCATGAATGTCTGGCCCAATATTCATACCGTCATACCTGAGAAGGCAGTCTTTTCCTTAGAGGCGAGACATCAAGATCCCAAAGTGATCAAGAAGGTTGAGGAGACGATTCGGAAGATTAAGGACTCCTATCAACTGAAAGAATGCCGCGTAGAGATTAGGAAACTATGGGGAAGAGAAACCGTGTTTTTTAGTGAGGAACTATGCAAACAGCTCACAAAAGCAGCGGAGACATTAGGCTATTCGTATAAGGAAATGGTTAGTGGAGCAGGACATGACGCTCAGTTCATAGCTTCCTATATTCCTACTGCGATGGTGTTTGTCCCAAGTGTGAATGGAAAAAGTCATACTGAAGTGGAGCTAACATCCTGGGAGGATTGCGAAAAAGGGGTAAATGTTCTTCTCGAAGCAATCCTTGATATGCAGAACGGCTGATGAATGCGAACATGCTGGGCGAAAGACTTTTGTTTAAATACGAACTAATGGGAGGAAGCAAATATGTCGATGATCAAAGAGGAAACACAGGTATTGAAGAATTACATAAATGGTGAGTGGGTGGACGCAAAAGCCGCTGATACATTGGATGTTCCAAATCCGGCAACAGGTGAGGTGCTCGCTCGAGTTCCCCTTTCTACTCTTGAAGATGTAGATAATGCGGTGCAAGTAGCAAGTGTTGCTTTTAAGAAATGGAGGAATGTACCTGTTCCTAAGCGTGCCCGTATTCTTTATAAATATCACTATCTCTTAACGGAACATCATGAAGAGCTTGCAAGGCTTGTAGTAAAAGAAAATGGAAAGGCCTACAAAGAAGCATATGGGGAGGTTCAGCGAGGAATTGAGTGTGTCGAATACGCTGCTGGGGCTCCGACTTTAATGATGGGTGAAACCTTGTCGAATATTGCAGAGGATATTGATTCGGAAATGTACCGTTATCCGCATGGGGTAGTCGGTGGCATTGCCCCCTTTAATTTTCCGATGATGGTTCCTCTCTGGATGTTCCCGCTTGCGATTGCTTGTGGCAATACATTTATTCTCAAACCGTCGGAGCGGACACCGCTGCTTGCGAATAAGCTGGCAGAACTATTTACAGCAGCAGGTGCCCCGAAAGGTGTGCTGAATGTTGTGCATGGTGCACATGATGTTGTGAATGGGCTGCTTGATCATCCAGATGTAAAAGCAATTTCCTTTGTCGGCTCACAGCCGGTCGCGAAATATGTGTATAGCCGTGCTGCAGCGAATGGGAAAAGAGTACAGGCTCTCTCCGGTGCAAAAAATCATCATATTGTAATGCCCGATGCAGATGTGAAAAAGGCAGCCGGGAATATCATCAGCTCTTCCTTCGGTAGTGCTGGTCAGCGTTGCATGGCTTGCAGCGCGGTTGTCATTGTTGGTGAGGGGCAGGCATTTACCGAGGAGCTGAAAAGACAGGCAGATGAGCTGACGATCGGAAATGGAATGGATGAAGATGTCTTATTAACTCCTGTTATTAGAGAAGAGCAACGGAAGAAACTTTTAGGTTATATTGAAAAAGGCTTGAAAGAGGGGGCAGATTTAATTCGGGACGGCAGAAGCGAAGCGGAATTGGAAAGGGAAGGCTATTTCCTAGGACCAACTATATTTGATCATGTGAAGCCTGAAATGACAGTTGCTAAGGAAGAAATGTTCGGTCCTATCCTAAGTCTGCTCCGTGCTGATTCACTAGATGAGGCTCTAGAGTTTATCAAAAAGTCTAAATATGGCAATGGGGCAACAATTTATACGAAAGATGCCCGTGCAGTTAGGCAGTTCCGAGAAGAAGCGGATGCGGGAATGCTTGGAATTAATGTCGGAGTTCCGGCTACGATGGCCTTTTTTCCTTTCTCCGGTTGGAAGGATTCCTTTTATGGAGACCTTCATGTGAACGGCAAAGACGGAGTTAATTTCTATACACGCAAGAAAATGATTACGTCCAGATTTGATTATTAATGAAAGGGGGAGACAGATAGCAATGGGAGAGGTTAAGGAAGAGACAGATTTACTGACAAAGGATAAGGAGTATGTATGGCATTCCATGAAACCATATAATCCGGACGCAACCATGATTGCCGAGCAGGCGAAAGGATGCTGGGTCACAGACGCAAATGGCAACCGATTGATTGATGCGATGGCAGGCCTTTGGTGTGTCAATATCGGATATGGCCGTGAGGAACTCGCCGAGACGGCCTATGAACAATTAAAGAAATTGGCTTATTTCCCACTGAGCCAAAGCCATCCTCCTGCCATTGAACTTGCTGAAAAGCTTAATAATATGCTTGGCGGCGACTATGTTGTTTTCTTTTCTAACAGTGGGTCTGAAGCAAATGAAGCTGCTTTTAAAATAGCGAGGCAATATCATGCCCAAAAGGGGGAGCATTCCCGCTATAAATTCATCTCACGTTATCGCTCCTACCACGGCAATTCAATGGGTGCACTTGCGGCAACAGGACAAGCCCAGCGTAAATATAAGTATGAACCGCTCGCACCGGGATTTATTCACGTAGCTCCGCCTGACTCGTACCGAGGCCCGGAAGAAGATGACAGCCAGTCGCAAGAACTGCAATCGGTAAAGGATATGGACCAGGTAATGACGTGGGAATTAAGTGAGACAATCGCCGGGGTTATTATGGAGCCAATCATTACGGGTGGAGGAGTGCTCATGCCGCCAGAAGGGTATATGGCCGGTGTCCGCGAACTCTGTGATAAACATGGGGCTTTATTAATTGCCGATGAGGTGATTTGTGGATTTGGAAGGACAGGTGAACCGTTTGGATTTATGAATTACGGCGTGAAGCCCGATATTGTCACGATGGCAAAAGGAATTACAAGTGGGTATCTTCCATTATCAGCGACAGCAGTAAAAAGAGAAATCTATGAAGCCTTCCAGGGCGTGGAGGAATACGATTATTTCCGACATGTAAATACTTTTGGTGGAAACCCAGCGGCTTGTGCACTTGCTTTAAAAAATCTCGAAATCATGGAACAAGAAGGATTATATGAAAATTCGAAAATACTTGGAGAATATATGAAGGAGCGTCTTGAAAAGTCGATTGGCAATCACTCTTTTGTCGGAAATATCCGCGGAAAGGGGCTCCTTATTGGAATCGAGCTTGTTACGGATAAGGAGACAAAATCTCCACTGGAGATAAATGCAGTCAATCAAGTTATTGCCGGGTGTAAAGAAAAAGGTGTGCTGATTGGCAAAAACGGGGCAACGGTCGCAGGCTTTAATAATGTTCTTACCCTGGCACCGCCATTGTGTATAACTAAGGAAGAAGCAGATATCGTGTGCACGGCAGTTGCGGAGGCAATAGAAGCTTTGTAAGAAAAAGAGCTGGCGATCATTCATTTACAAAGTTTAGAGACTTATTAGTGAGGAAATTAGTCATCAACAAATCATTATAATGGATCAGCATTAAATCAATCCTGCTAAAAAAGGTTGCTTATTTGATTAAAAAAAGAAAGCCGTGAGGCTTTCTTTTTTTACTTAGATATAAATTGTTGAGTCCAAATGTGACCGTCTTTAGCATAACCTACGCCAATATGAGTATACTTTGTACTCAATATATTCGCTCTGTGACCGGAGCTATTCATCCACGATTTTACGACCTGTTCTGGAGTCGTTTGTCCTTTGGCAATATTTTCCGCAGCTGCTTTATAGCTGATGCCAAAGTTCTTAATCATATCAAATGGTGAACCATACACAGGACTAGTATGGCTAAAGTATTTATTATCCTTCATATCTTCTGACTTGTATCTTGCAACTCTGGCAAGCTCCCAATCATATTGTAATTCTTTTAAACCTTGTTTAGTTCTTTCAGCATTAACGAGTCTGATGACTTCTTGCTCGTATGCTTTTATATCATCCTGGGTAGGAATAGTAATCTTTTGTCCGGGATAAATGAGGTTAATATTTGAGATTTGCGTATTCGCAGCAATTAGTTCACTGATCCCTGTCTCTGTTTTGACTGCAATTTTCCATAAAGTATCCCCAGATACAACCGTATATTGGTAGTCTGCAAAAGCAGAGGCTGTAGGGAGCAATAAAGTGGTTGTGAGTGCAACGGCTATAATTTTTTTCTTCATCTTTCCTCTCCTTATAAATTTTTGATACAAATTTCATTATATAAAAAGATGGAAATAAATTGGGTTGTAAATAATAGGAAGCTAATTTCCTCTATAATTAATCCTTACTAGAAATAGATTTCTACGTAATTGGTAGTTTGTGGTTTAAGTGATTGGAGTGTGAAAAAGGAGGGTCCAATGACCGTTCGTTTTAGGGATATTTCTTGCTTAACTATAATTCACTGGGTGAGAATTACTAGCCGGTTCGAAGACCTTTGCATCAACCTACAGAAAGGGCATTAGCTAGAGAAGTATAAATCAAAAAAAGTATATATAGAAAATATCAAAATATGACAATTTTGAAAACAGACTATCCCTTCCATCTGTAAGTCTTTTATACTAGAAGTAGATAGGTGGAAAGGAGGTCCATAATATGAAAAAACAGTTAATTGGAATTAGTGCCATATTAGTCATATCAGGCTGCGGTGCTCCAGATTTATTCTTGAATAATAACCACCAAGCAAATATTGAGAGCGTGATTGACCAGAAAACAGTACATACGTATATAGAGAAAGCGATAGCACATCTTAGTACAGCTCCAAATTATAATCAGGCAGATGTTGAAGAACGATTAATGAAGATGGCAAGCGATTCTTTTCATATCCCAGTTAATGAAGTCAGAAAGATATACACAGCTTATGAATATAATGAATAAAGGGATATGAATCAATAAAGCGAGATGATATTTGTGACCACTTAAATTAAAGCGCTTACATATATAACTTTCCTTACTTTATCCAAATTTGTATTAACAACGATGCTAAATGGGTAATAAACTATAAGAGGGTTAATACAGAGAGGAAGTGGCACTATGAGTCTCCAAACCGTTCTTTTTGACTTTGATGGAACCATTGCCGATACTTTACCTGTATGTTTTGATGCATTTAGGTATGTATTTAATAAATATGATCAAAGAAATATAACGAATGAAGAGATTATTGAATTATTTGGTCCAAATGAGGATTTTATTATAAGAAAACATCTGCGAAACAAGGGAAAAATAGAGGATGCTATAGAAGATTTTTATGATCAATACGAAAAAGGGCATAATCGGGAGTTTGAATGCTTAACAGAAATTCAGGAAATGCTGGATGTTTTAAAGGATATGGATGTTAATCTTGGTATTATTACAGGAAAAAGCAGAAGGTCCTTAACCTTATCATTAGAGACTTTGAATCTATATGATTATTTTGATGTGACCATTTCCGGAGATGAAGTGAAAGAAAATAAACCCAGTCCGGAGGGAATCCAAAAAGCATTAAAGTTACTCCACAATGAACCTTCTCAGGCATTATTTGTTGGAGATAGCCAAGTTGATATCGAGGCAGGGTCTGCGGCAAAAGTAACAACGATTGCAGCTCAATGGTTTAGTACGATTCAACCTATAACGTATCAAACAAAGCCTACTCATATATGTAAAACATTGCCTGATTTTATTAAATTGATAAAAAAATATAAATATAATCCTGGGAGTAAGCTTCAAAAATGATAAACGTCTATAATAGCCTTTTTATTTGACATCTTTCGTTAAATGAAAAGGTTTTTTATGTACCATAAGATGATTCTCGGATAAATCATTGTGAAAACAATTGATTAGTTTAGTATAATAAGAATGTATGTGAAAGGGGGCAAAGCATTGAAGAGTAAAAAAACGATATGGGGAAGTATAGGTATATTTTTACTGGTTGTTCTCCTCGGTGGTTGTAATGACATTTCCAGTCCGGAAGAACGATTAAATGAATACATAGAGCTTTGGAACGAACAAAAATTTGAAAAAATGTATTCAGATTATGTGACAGTCTCAGCAAAAGATAAGTTTAAGAAAGAACAATATGTTAATCGGTATGAAAAGGTATATAAGGATTTAGAAATTTCGGATTTATCTGTAAAAGGTACTTTCAAAGATGAGAAAGATTTGAAGGATCAGAAGAGCATAGCGCTTCCGATTCAGGTTAAAATGAATTCGCTTGCAGGTCCAATTGAATTTGAAAAAGAAGTAACCATGAAGCTTGAAACAAAAGATAAGGAAGAAAATTGGTATGTTGATTGGGATACAACATATATTTTCCCAGAACTAAAACCGGATGATAAGATCGGTATTAAACATACCACTGGCAAAAGGGGAGAAATTCTCGATCGCAACGGAAATGGACTTGCTATAAATGGCGTTGCCCAAACTGTAGGAATTGTTCCGGAGAATTTTGATGAATCTAAAAAAGCTGAGTTAACCAATTTATTGAATCTCAGTGATGATTATATTGATAAGCAGCTAAATCAGAGCTGGGTACAACCGAGTTATTTTGTACCAATCAAAACAATACAAAATAACCAAAAAGAACTAATTGAAAAGATAAAAGCCTTTGATGGTGTCAGTTTCCAAGAGAAGGAGATTCGGGAATATCCTTATAAAGACAGTGCAGCTCATTTAACAGGTTATGTCGGAACCATTACTGCAGAAGAGCTGGAGAAAAATAAAGATAAGGGCTATTCGAATGACAGTGTAATTGGCAAAAGGGGGCTGGAGCAATTATTAGAGGATAAACTTCGACCGAAAGATGGGTATACCATTTATATTGATCGTGAAGAAGATCCTGTGGTGATTGCGGAAACAGAAGCTCAGGATGGGGAAAACTTCAGACTGGTAATAGATGCTGAATTGCAAAAGCTGGCCTTTCAAAATATGAAGGGAGCCGCGGGTACCTTTGCAGCGGTTCAACCCAACACGGGTGATGTATTGGCGCTTGTAAGTTCCCCATCATTCAATCCAAATGATTTTGTGCTTGGGATCAGCTCAGAGAAGTATAGTCAGCTGGAAAAGGATAAGAAACAACCGCTGCTGAATCGATTTGCTGCAACCTATTCACCAGGCTCAACGATTAAGCCGATTATCGCAGCAATCGGATTAAGCACTGGTAAGCTAGATCCTAATAAAGAATTGGATATCAAAGGATTGAAATGGTCCAAGGGGAAAGAATGGGGAACTGCTTCGATTACAAGGGTAAGCGATCCAGGACATCCTGTTAATTTGCAGACCGCATTGCAAATATCCGATAATATCTATTTTGCTCAAACTGCCCTATCAATTGGTGAGAAGGATTTAATTAATGGGTTTAAGCAATTAGGGATTGGCGAAGAAAAATTCCCGCTCGAATATCCGATTAGGGCCTCACAATATTCAAATAGCGGTAACTTGGAAAGCAGTAAGCTATTAGCAGATACAGGCTATGGACAAGGAGAAGTATTGATGAGTGCAGTGCATTTGTCCAGCATCTATGGAACGATTGTAAATGATGGGAAATTAATGAAGCCTCGTCTTTATCTTGATACTGAATCAGCTATTTGGCATGATTCTTTTCTAACGAAGGAACAAGCTAAGACATTGCAAACTGATTTGAGAAAAGTTGTTACAAGTGGTACCGGTAAAGCCGCCAATACACCTAAATTAGAATTGGCTGGTAAGACAGGGACAGCTGAACTGAAAAAGACACAGGATGAAAAAGGCATGGAAAACGGACTATTTGTAGCCTATGATCAAAAAAATCCAAAAGCTGTTATGTCTCTATTAATAGAAGATGTGCAAAATAATGGAGGCGGCAAAGAGGTTCAATCTATTGTCCAAAAGACATTCCTAAACTGGAATTCTTCTGAAATTGAATAATTAAAAGGGAATAGTACAAGAATCTGAGAAGAAGCTTCCACCAGAAAGTAGAGTGGAAGCTTTTTTTTTATGTAAGTCTTTTTAAAGTCATTTCGCATTAAATATTGTAGAGAGAGAGGTAAAAGTCACGTATTATGTGGAATAGCTATAGTATAAAACTTCGGAGTAAAAACGGTATACCGGTAATCCTGTTTACTAATTCATTATAGTTTTGTACAAGAAAACGCTAATACAACTGGAATTCTGAGTCTTCTATTATATTCTTTTTCATAGGTGAAGTTTTCACGCACAGGCTGACCTTCTCGTAAATCGGTCACTGAAAATCCAGCACGGATTAGAGCGCTAAAATATTGTTCAACTGTCCGGTGATATTTTACCACTACTTGATCAATCCAAGGTTCTTTTCTTTCTCCATCAAGAAAATAGTCATCTACAATCCAGTTTCCACGTCTATCACCAGTTGCTTTACTTTGAAAAGAAGCTGTAATAATAGGGTGTTGGACACTGAAAACAAACTTACCGCCATCTTCCAAAGACAAATGGACGTTTTGAAAGAGAGTGTGAATATCAGATAGATAATGTATTGCAAATCTTGAGGTCACAATATCAAACTTTGCTTCTGCGAAAGGATAAGACTCCATTGTATGATGATACACGTGTCCATTAACACCTGCTAGATTCTTTTTTGCAACTTCCACCATTTGTTCAGAACCATCAATCCCAGTGTAAGTAGCTGCACCTCGTTCTAATAATTCCTTGCCAAAAGAAGCTTCACCGCAACCTAAGTCCAAAAGGTTATTATTTTGAAAATCGCCTATCAGATCAAAAATAATCGGGGTTTCAATAGCATTATTAGGACTATCTTCTCTAGCTCTTCTTTTCATATATTTTGAAAAAAACTCTTTTTCTTCATAAACACTCGGACCCCTGAATTCCATAAATTCCTCCCTGTATTTTTTGATAATAGTGCACTGCGTACTGTGAGCCACTTTTTAGTAGAATATGCTTTTGTATATAATACCATAAAAAGTAAATTGACTCTCATTTCCTTGAAGGATGAATAAAATAGTTGGAAAAAGAACCAGGAGAGAATAAATTAAAGGATATAGTATGAAAACTAGATGGAAGAAAAATGACTAGTTTACCAGCTTTCCCCCGCGTTTTAAAGATGATAAATAGAAGTCTTAATTACCAATATGGAATAAAATTCATTTAAAAAGAAGTGGAAAGATAGTGACCTCGAAAAGTTAGAGTTGAAATCTATTTTAGGGGGTGTAAAACAGAAGAAAGGAAAGGTAATAGGCCTGTTCTTTCGTAAAATTCATTTCTTTAGAATTGCAGCTTCAGGTTAACTGATTTGCTGTAATAGTTATAGAAAAAGGCATCAGTCAAACACTGATGCCTTTAGTCTGTTTATCTGGAACTCTAATTTTAATTAGTTACATCCATAATCCTGCCTTCAACATTAGGTGATACAGTTTGTTCAGGGAAGGATTGGATGTAATCGGAGAAGATCTCCCAATCAACGAAGCCTGGTTCGCTCACACGGCCATCCGCGTAAATATCTGCGAAGACGGAAAAGCCATCTCCGCCTTTAGCGGTGAAGATGTTCGTGGCAGCGAAGTAGGTTTCTGTATCAGAGAGTGGTGTATATTCTCCATCTTGGAGTATTTCTACTGATTGGACGCGTGCGCCTACTGGTTTAGAGCTGTCATAGGTAAAGTGCATGCCTGCAACCTGCAGGTAACCGCCACTAGCGCTTGGAGCTGCACTAACGCTATGTTCAAGTGCTGTTTTCAATTCAGTTCCGCTAATTTCCATGATTGCAAGTGCGTTACTGAATGGGAGGACTGTCATCACGTCCGCTAATGTGATTGGTCCAGCCTTTAAGGTTGTCCGGATACCGCCGCCATTTTGGAGGGCAATTACTGTATTTGGGTTAATAGCTTTTGCCTTGTCAAGCATCCCATCAGCAATCAAGTTGCCAAGATTTGTTTCGCCAGTTCTTGCAGCAGGATTGCCCCCAATTAGGTCAACGCTTGTTGTGCCGACAACTTGCTTTTTCTTTGCGTCAACAACTGGCTTGTACTTCGCTAGAATTTGAGCTGCTGCCGGGTTTTCGGTAAAGACATAAGAACCATCCGCATTCTTGGCTTCAATGCTTATCAGCTCCCCTTCATAGGCAATGACTTTTCCTTTTTTATCAAAGCTTACATCCAGCTCCCCTAGATATTTGGAATACTCGTTTGCTTGGACGATAATAGTTGGCTCTTTGAATTTATCCACAACGACTGGCTGATCCAGCTGTGAATGTGAATGGCCTCCGACAATGATGTCGATACCTTCGACTTGATTGGCCAGCTCGAGATCATTGTCACCGCCGCCATCATTGTAGCCAATATGGGTAAGGGCAATGATTTTATCAACCCCTTGTTTCTTGAATGCTTTCACAGATGCTTTTGCTGAAGCGATATACTCTTCAAACCTAACATCACCGGGACTTGAAATACTGGTAGTCTCAGCTGTTGTTAAACCGAAAATGCCGACTTTCTCACCATTAATATTCTTGATGATACCGTCATAGATTTTTCCATCATGAGGTTTTCCGGTATATGCGTTATTTTGAAGATTCTTCATGAGGGTATCCTTGCTGAAATTAACATTCGCACTTACAAATGGGAATTTGGCATTTTGTACAAATGGTAGCAAGGTCTCAGTCCCAAGGTCAAATTCATGGTTGCCGAAGGTAAACGCATCGAATTCGGCGAGATTCATCAATTCTAAATCGGCTAGCCCCTTAAATTCATTGAAATAAAGGGTGCCAGAGAACACATCGCCGGCATGGAGAAGAAGATTATTAGTATTTCCATTGCGATGTTGATTGATTGCGGTTAGTTGCCGAGGTGTATTTTCAATGTTGGCGTGCGTATCGTTGACATGAAGGACACGTAATTGATAATCAGGAGCTTTTAATGCTAGTTGCAGCATGGTAATAAATTCAGATAGGCTAACCTTTTGGCTATAGCCAAATTCTGTAGCAGAAATGCTTTCAGCGATGCCATAGAGAACGATAGAACCAATTCTTTCTCGGTGTTTCTTAGGTACATCAGTGAAGACTGTTTCTGTGCTACCTTTTAAATCAAAAGCCTTGGCAATCCAAACTGAAAGTTCGCCGCGAGTTAAAGTCTCGTGACTGCCGAACTTATTCTTGCTTTTGGCTTCAAGGATTCCAGCATGGAATAGCGAGCTTACAGCTTTTTGGGACGATTTTGGCACATCCGTAAAACCTGTCTTTGGTGCTATTTGGTAATCAAGCTTTAATGCACGCGCCATCAGATTTGCCGCATCAATTCGGGTTAAGGATTCCTGTTTCTTAACACTTTGAGACGAAACACCTAGTTCCTGAATAAAATGAGCTTCACTCTGCCGGTTAGCTGCCTTTGCATCCACATTCGGAACAACTAATGTTCCAGCCAGCGTGGCAGCCATTGTGACAACGGCAAATAGACGGAAAAACTTCAATCGTAACTTCATAAATCGCGCCCCTTTTTATTTGATATGACCAAGAGATTGGTCTTATATCTGATTATAAATAGTTTTTGGGGGAATCGACGTAATTTTCAGATAAATGGTTATTTAGAACTATTTATTTAGCAGTCATTTACGTTATTATCCATTATAAGATTCCTTTATGGTTAAGGGATCGACCCTCTATATATCAAGTTAGGCCTAAAACAGATTATACCTAGTGGCGTTAAAGTTATATTGGAGGTGTGATGGTGAGAAAATTCAGTTTATCGTCAATGGGCTTCGTGTTAGTGGGACTGGTATTAATCGGTTTAGCGGGGAGATTAGAGAATCATATTGAAATGACCTTTCTTTTGGGGATTTTTTCTTGTTTGATTGGGATTGTCTTTAGTTTTGTGGCGTTTTTTAAACAAGAAAAAGGAATTTTAAAATTTGTTTCACTTAGTTCATTTTTTATCGCGCTCTTTTTGATTAGCTGGTTTGAACCATTTCATTTCATTCGCGTCTTAATCTGGCTAAAAACTATTGCTTAGCCATCAAAGGGACAATTATAAGAACATGAATGATTTACTTCTTAATTTAATTCTGAAGAATAGGAATAGTGACTATAATGAAATGATGAATAGGAAGGGTGAAGACATGAATAATGAAGGAATTAAGATCTTATTAAGTGAAACATTTGAAGGGCCAAAAGGAAATGGGAGTTGGTTTACTGAATCAAAGCCTGGGAGCGGATTGTTCGGAACTATTGATTCTTTAAGCTTTGAGGAAGCGTCCGTACTAGTGGAAGGTGTGACAATTGCCGCCCATACGGATCATACACGTTACCACTTATGGGCCAATAACCAATCATTAGAGGGTAAGACGGAGAATCTTGATTGGGATGAGAGTTGGAAAATTGGAGTGGTGACAAAAGATGAATGGGAGCAAATAAAGAATGGACTTCATCATGAGTACATGAAGATAACTAAATACATTACTGAGGAGCATAATTTTAATTCTTCAATGACTACTAACCTCTTAGGGGCGTTAGCCCATGCCGCATACCACTTAGGAGCCATTAGGCAGATGGTAAAGATTGTTAAATAACTTAAAATGCTAATAGGAGGGCGGGGGCTAGTCATGAACGCTCGAATTGATTGAATAATCGTCCCTTTTTTCGAAAGTTAGTTGAATAGGCAGTAGGGGTGTTTCCTTTCTATAACCATATATCAATTAGTAAATTAATACCTGAAAAAAGGTATATAAAAGAGGTACTGCATGTCGCAGTACCTCTTTTTAATTGAGAATATGAGAATATAATTGAGAATTTCAATAGTTAAAATGATAAATCTATAAATCTATTAAACTTCTTCAGTTACTGTTAGGCCTAATCCAGCAGCTACTAGTGTTCCGTATTCAGGATCAGCTTTGTAGAAGTGCTGAATTTGACGTTCGATAATTTCAGGTATAGATACCCCTTGCATAGCACCAACAATGTTGTTAACTAAGTTAGCGCGTTCTTCGCTGCTTAACAATCTATATAGGTCACCAGCTTGTGTGTAGAAATCATCTCTATCATAAGCAGTGCTTGCAGCATAACCTTCTACTTCAAAAGTAGCTTGTTGATCTTCAGGAGATTCTTTCGGTCCTCCAAAGCTGTTTGGCTCGTAATATACAGATGAGCCGCCATTAACACTTGGGTTCATTTGTCCGTCACGTTGGTAGTTATTCACTTCTGTTTTAGGACGGTTGACTGGCAAGTGATTATGGTTTGCTCCTACGCGGTAACGGTGAGCATCTGCATAGGCGAATAAACGGCCTTGTAATAATTTATCTGGTGATACATCAATACCAGGAACAAAATTACCAGGAGAGAACGTAGCTTGCTCTACTTCAGCAAAATAGTTTTCTGGGTTTCTATCTAATACCATACGGCCAACTTCGATTAAAGGATAATCTTTTTGAGACCAAACTTTAGTTACATCGAATGGATCGAAACGATACGTATTGGCATCTTCAAGCGGCATGATTTGTACGCATAATTTCCAAGCAGGGTAATCTCCAGCATCAATCGCATTGAATAAATCTTCAATATGGTAGTCTGGGTTTGTACCAGCAAGTTCAGCAGCTAAATCAGTAGCTAGATTTTTAATTCCTTGTTCTGTTTTCCAGTGATATTTAACCCATACGGATTTGCCTTCAGCATTCGTCCATTTGAATGTGTGGCTTCCAAATCCGTGCATATGACGCCAAGTAGCAGGGATCCCGCGGTCAGACATTAGGATGGTAATTTGGTGCAATGCTTCAGGTGAAAGAGACCAGAAATCCCAAACTGCATCAGGGTTTTTCAAATGTGTTTGCGGATTCCTTTTTTGTGTATGTATAAAATCTGGGAATTTAATCGCATCACGGATAAAGAAGACAGGAGTGTTGTTACCAACGATGTCATAGTTGCCTTCTTCGGTATAAATTTTAACTGCGAATCCACGTGGGTCACGCAAAGTATCAGCAGAACCAAGTTCACCTGCTACTGTTGAAAAACGAGTGAACAATGGAGTTTTTTTCCCAACTTCAGATAGGAAAGCAGCTTTAGTATATTCAGTTAGATCATTTGTAACTTCGAAATAACCATGTGCTCCGCCACCTTTTGCATGTACGACACGCTCAGGTACACGTTCTCTGTTAAAGTGAGCTAATTTTTCTAATAAGTGAACATCTTGAATTAAAGTTGGTCCGCGTCTTCCAGCTGTAATGGAATTCTGGTTATCTCCAACAGGAGCTCCCCAACTAGTTGTTAATTTTTTGGACATTAGTTATACCACCCTTTTTCGTAAGATAAACCTATTATAGTTACTTTTTTTCTTTTTATCAATTAAAAACATTTATTTGTTTAAAATTATTATAAATAGCGTTTGTATTTCTGATAGAAAACTAGTTTGAAGATAAAGGTAAATCCCATTGGTGGCATGAGTTTGTTTGATAGTTTGAAAGGTATTCAGGACATTCTCAATAAGGGAATTAAAGTGCGTTTTTTTTATTCTTTCTTTTTGTGGGGATTCAAAAATCCTTCCTCTTTGACCAAAAGGTATTTAGTAAATTAAGCATTGTTTGGATTTTTGATGCTCTCTAATTTTCCAGTTGATACCAAAGGTTGGTTGTATCCATATAAATAATAAGTTTTCAGGAATGGTTTTCCTTTCAAATGAGGGTGATTCCGAGTAAGATGAAATATAACTTATAAAACAAATGGGAAAGGTTTGATATAATGACGGAGGCTGTTCGCACGGTTCCAAGACCGCTGGTTCGTTTGAATCAATGGGTGATTTTTCTTAGTGTTGTCGCTACATGGGTAACAGGAAATGAATGGATCTTAGCCCTCCCTTTAATTGCAGGAATTATGGGTTTATTAATGGGTTTTAATCCAATTATGCAAGCCGGAAAATTGTTTTTACGAAAAAAACCTTCTGAATATATTCCGGAAGAATGGGCCCAGCAACAATTTAATCAATGGATCGCCGTTATTTGCCTTGCTGGCGGTTTAATTAGTTTTCTGCTTGGATGGAATGTGGCAGCCTATCTATTTACAGGTTTAGTCGCGGTTGCATCATTTGTCGCTATACTTGGATTCTGTGTTGGCTGTTTTATCCGTTTTCAGTGGCAGCAATATATGTACAAAAGATCAGCAAACAAAACAATATAAGAGAAGAAAGAGAATCTTAAGAATAAGACAAGATTCTCTTTTTTCTTTTTATATAGAAGAATAGCGCACAACTTGCTCCAATTTTTAAATCAAGGTCACCTTTCTTCAGCATGGGCATAAACTGTAGCATGCAATCCTTGTTGAACTGATAATTAATTTGCACACTAGACATTTATCACGCATAGGATGAAATGAAAATGGTTGAGGAGGGTAACCTTGAATGTCACAATATAGAGAAATTATTACAAAGGCAGTAGTGGCAAAGGGACGGAAGTTTACCAAGGCAAATCATACGGTTTGCCCGGATCATGATCCTACCAGTATACTGGGCTGCTGGATTATTAATCATACGTATGAAGCCAGGAAACAAGGTAAAAAAGTTGAAATCGCAGGGTACTATGATATCAATGTTTGGTATTCATTCTCCAATAATACAAAAACAGAGGTTAGAACAGAAAAGGTGCCTTATAAAGATATTATCAAGTTGAAATATCGGGATCAAAACGTTTACGATGATAATGAAGTTATTGCAAAAGTTGTGCAGCAGCCCAATTGCATTGAATGCCTAATCACTCCAGATGGTGAAAAAATCTCTGTTCATGTCGAACGTGAATTTTTAGTGGAAATTATCGGTGAAACAAAAGTGTGTGTTGCAGTAAGGGAAAATGCATGCAGTGAAGAGGAAAGCTGGGAACTAGATGTAGACGATGATGAATTAGCAGAAATCAATCCTGATTTCCTTGATCACAGCGAATCATCCAGTGAAGAGTCCAGTTCCTATGAATCAGGCAGGAAACAGAGCAAAGGCAGTAGGTCTTAAGCAACTAGAGAGAAAACTCTCTAGTTTTTTTGTTGTTAGAACAGCTTGGCTCCTATGATATAATACTTCTATATATTTGACTGAAAGAAAGGTTTTGGGAAAATGGCAGTAGCAACCTATACACCTATGATTCAACAATACTTGAGCATAAAGGCAGATTATCAAGATGCATTCTTGTTTTTCCGCCTTGGCGATTTTTATGAAATGTTCTTTGACGATGCGATTAAGGCATCAAAAGAACTTGAGATAACATTAACAGCAAAAAACGGCGGAGGAGATCAAAAGATTCCGATGTGTGGAGTCCCGTATCATTCTGCGCAATCCTATATAGAAACATTAGTAGACCGAGGCTTTAAGGTGGCAATCTGTGAACAAACGGAGGACCCAAAAGCAGCAAAAGGGGTTGTTAAACGTGAAGTTGTACAATTGATCACACCGGGGACCGTTATGGAAGGAAAAAGTCTCGCTGAAAAAGAAAATAACTACCTGACTTCTATTTCATATATGAATAACGCTGCATTTGGAGTTGCCCATATCGATTTAACAACAGGTGAAAATCGTGTAACCTATTTCACTGATTTTAAAGATGTGTTAAACGAGGTATCAGTGATTGGATCTAAAGAAGTTGTCGTTCCGTCTGATATCGGGGATGAAAAAGAAGTGTTATTAAAAGAGAGAGGGGTTGTCACTCTCTCTTATGAAATGGATTCCGAACCTAAAGCAGAGTTTAGCCATCTGGTAAAAGATCTTCAGAAAACGGATTTGAAACATACAGTCGCCCGTTTGCTTAATTATATACAACGTACCCAAAAGAGAAATATAGAACATATTCGGCCCGTTGAATTATATGAAACAGAACAGTATTTAAAAATCGATTATTATTCGAAAAGAAATTTAGAGTTGACGGAGACCATCCGTTCTAAAGGAAAAAAAGGCTCTCTTTTATGGCTCCTTGATGAAACAAAGACAGCCATGGGAGGTCGTAGATTAAAGCAGTGGATTGAGCGCCCATTAATTAGTGAATCTGAAATAGAAGCTCGTTTATCCATGGTCGATACATTTATGAATCAATTTTTTGAACGGGAAGAACTTCGCGAGCTTTTACACGAAGTTTACGATTTGGAGCGTTTGACTGGCCGTGTATCTTATGGCAATGTAAATGCCCGGGATTTATTACAGCTCAAGCGTTCGCTGCAGCAAGTGCCGGCTATTATTGATGTAATTGGAAGGCTGCCAAATAATACGGCTAAAGAAATAGCATCCCGTATGGATCCATGTGAAGAAGTGACCGATTTACTTGAGCAGGCTCTGCATGAAAATCCACCGATCTCTATTAAAGAGGGCGGTATTATTCGTGAAGGCTATAATGAGGATTTAGATCGTTATCGCGATGCATCCAAAAACGGAAAAACGTGGATTGCCCAACTGGAACAAAAAGAAAGAGAAAGAACAGGAATACGTTCATTAAAAATTGGATATAATCGTGTGTTTGGCTACTATTTGGAAGTGACAAAAGCAAATCTTCATCTTTTGAATGATGAGCGATATGACCGTAAACAAACACTCGCGAATGCAGAACGCTATATTACTCCGGAGTTAAAGGAAAAAGAAACTATCATTCTTGAGGCAGAAGAGAAAAGTACGGGCCTTGAATATGATTTATTCTGTGAACTGCGTGACCAGATTAAAGATTATATTCCACGGCTGCAAAAATTGGCGATGGAAATCAGTGAATTGGATGTTTTACAATGCTTCTCTACCATCAGTGAGCGATATCACTATGTAAAACCACAATTCTCTCATACACGTCAAATGAGCATTAAAAATGGCAGACACCCAGTCGTGGAAAAAGTATTGAAAGCTATTGAATATGTACCTAACGATTGCTTTTTAGATAAGAAGAAAGAAATATTATTAATCACCGGTCCGAATATGTCTGGTAAGAGTACGTATATGCGCCAGGTTGCACTTACAGCCATAATGGCTCAAATTGGTTGTTTTGTACCTGCTGATGAAGCCATTCTGCCTATTTTTGACCAGGTATTTACGAGAATCGGTGCTGCGGATGATTTGATATCAGGACAAAGTACGTTCATGGTAGAAATGCTTGAAGCTAACCATGCGATTTCAAATGCAACTGAAAATAGTTTGCTTTTATTTGATGAGATTGGTCGAGGTACGTCCACCTATGATGGGATGGCATTGGCACAATCGATTATTGAATATATTCACCATCATATTGGAGCGGCTACATTGTTCTCCACACACTATCATGAATTGACAGCCCTATCTAAACAATTGGACAAGCTGAAAAATGTACACGTTCGTGCAGTTGAACAAAATGGGAATGTGATTTTCCTTCATAAAGTGGTTGATGGCCCTGCTGATCGCAGTTACGGTATTCATGTTGCTAAGCTTGCTGATATGCCTGAGACGGTTATCAAGCGTGCGGAAGAGATTTTAAATGTATTGGAACAAGGGGACAAGAAACCTAAAGCCATCTCTTCCAAAGAAGCTGATCCAAAGACTGAAGGACCGGCGGAGCTGGCACAGTTGTCTTTCTTTACTGAGGTGAAGGAAGAAAAAACAACAACTTCATCCAAACAATCGAAAGAATGGAAGGTAGCGGAAGAGCTAAAATCCTTATCCATATTAGAAATGAATCCTTTAGAAGCTTTAAATACCTTATATGCATTGCAAAAAAAATTAAAGTAGGGGGGAGAAATCAGCATGGGGAAAATTGTACTGTTAGATGATCTATTATCCAATAAAATCGCTGCTGGAGAAGTAGTGGAGAGACCCGCATCTGTTGTAAAAGAGTTAGTAGAAAACTCTATAGATGCTAACAGTACGGTCATTGAGATTTATGTGACAGAAGCCGGTTTGGAATCGATCCGCATTATTGATAATGGTGATGGGATGGAAGACGATGATGCCTTGAATGCTTTTCACAGGCATGCGACCAGTAAGATCAAAGATGAAAATGATTTATTCAGGATTCGTACGCTAGGCTTCCGTGGGGAGGCCCTGCCTTCCATCGCTTCTGTTTCCAAATTTGAACTGAAGACCTCTACAGGAGAGGGGCCAGGGACCCGACTTTTACTAGAGGGTGGAAAAGTCATAACGCACGAGTCTTTTTCGAGCCGTAAAGGGACAGATATGACAGTTAGTGAACTGTTTTTTAATACGCCTGCCCGGCTAAAATATGTAAAAAGTGTTCATACAGAACTTGGAAATATAACGGATGTTGTAAATAGACTAGCTCTGTCTCATCCAAATGTATCCTTTAAGCTTGTTCATAATGACAGAACTTTATTGCAGACGTCAGGGAATGGCAACCCGCTTCAGGTACTTGCCGGGATATACGGAATCCAAACCGCCCAAAAAATGCTGCCATTTGAAGCATCTACACTTGATTTTTCAATAAAAGGCTATGCCGGCCACCCGGAAATGACGAGAGCTTCTCGTAACTATATGACGATACTCGTCAATGGACGTTTCATTAAAAACTATTTAATCGCGAAAGCCATTATGGAAGGATATCACACCTTATTGCCAATTGGACGTTATCCAATAGCTATGCTCAATATTGAAATGGACCCATTATTGGTGGATGTGAATGTACATCCTTCGAAAATGGAGGTCCGCTTCAGTAAAGAGCAAGAATTAATGGAATTAATCAGTGAGACAATCCGGAATACGTTTAAAAAAGAGACCTTAATTCCGATGGGTTCCCCTGTTAAACGTGATGAAAAAGCCAAAATAGAACAAACTCAATTTACATTTACAGAGGAAAGAACGAAGGAGCCTGAACCCCAGAAGCAGGTTCCGCCGATTGTAAAGGCAAATGAAGGGTTTTCGGTGATTTATGAACCACCGGAGACTGAACAACCAAAGCGGGAAGTCGATGCTCCTAGTTCTATAAAGCTATACGAGAATGCTACAGAATCAATCGAAGTACAAGAAGAGACTGAACCAACTATCAGTTCAGAACCGGGTTCCGAAAGTATCGGAACGTTCGTGGATCGAAAAGAAGAAGAATTAAAGCCGGTTCAAGAAAATCAGGACAGACAAGAAAGTCGAATTCCACCTTTATATCCGATTGGACAACTGCATGGCACGTATATTTTAGCCCAAAATGATCAAGGGCTATATATGATTGATCAGCATGCTGCCCAGGAAAGGATTAAGTACGAGTACTTCAAGCATAAAGTGGGAGAAGTCAATAAAGAACTGCAAGAGATGTTGGTTCCGATGACATTGGAATATTCAACAGATGAATTTGTGAAATTGGAAGAGCATAAAGAAGAGTTGGAAGAAGTAGGTGTGTTTTTAGAACCATTTGGATTAAATAGTTATATTGTACGTGCCCATCCAACTTGGTTTCCAAACGGTATGGAAGAAACAATCATTGATGAAATGGTCCACCAAGTATTAACAATGAAAAAGGTGGATATAAAGAAATTACGTGAGGAAGCGGCGATCATGATGAGCTGTAAAGGATCTATAAAAGCCAACCGGCATTTGCGCAATGATGAAATAAGTGCATTGCTGGAAGAATTACGGCATACCAATGATCCATTTACATGCCCTCATGGACGTCCAATTATCGTCCATTATTCCATTTATGAACTGGAAAAAATGTTTAAACGGGTTATGTAATAGAGTAAATAATGAAAATGAAGGGTGGCGGAAAACGAGTTGGTTTTCCGCCACCCTTTTTTGTTGTTGGCGAAGCGGCTGATGGAGCCAAGTGTTATCCGGTGGACTTCGTGACATGGGGATATAATTTGGCTGGGAAGGAGCGGTTATACGAGACGTTAAAATTAAATTTTAAGATATAGAGTAGTTTATATACAAAAATCAAGCTCGGAAAAATGAGTTTGTAAAGCCTTTTATTCAAGTTTTACTAAGTCCTTAATTCGAAGCGAAATCAATCAAATGGCCGAAAAAAAGAGGTGCCAATCAGCCAATATGACTGTTCAGGCACCCCATATTTTACTCTATATCAATCGTTTTTTCTTGCTTAGCCTGCCAAACTTTGAATTTCTCAAGTTCTTCTGTTATTTGTTTAATGGTAAACCCGATGATGGCTGCATCATCAGCGAAACCTAGTCCAGCGATAAAATCGGGTATAAAATCTACAGGTGACACGAAATAAATGATGGCAGCAATAATGGAAAGAATCGTTTTGGTAGGGATTTCTTTATAGTCACCTTTAACCCAGGAACGAAACATTGCAATCAGAGACTGAAGATTATCCCATACTTCTTCTAATGCATTTTTGTTTGTGTTCGATTTAGTTGTCGCTTCATCTAATAACTCATTTGATTTTGTCTTATTGTTGAGATAAGTTTTAGCCATGTCCAAGTATTTTTTATATTTGAGTTTACCTTTATTATTTTGTTCGTCCATATCTAATTCCTCCTAACCTTAACTTGTATACATTTTAAGGTAAATTTTATTAACTAACAAGATTTCTGCGAATTCTAGTAGTAATGTTTATGGTTACCTCTAAACGGAAATTCAGTACCTTACTGTCATTTTCCCTAAAACTGTGTATACTAATCCTATCCTGTAAAAAATAGAGGTGGATGAATAATGAGTAAAAGTCGGGCAAAGAAATATCGGTTAAAATTAGAGCGGGAAGGTAAACGGAATCCGGAAACGCTGCGTGGTGGCCTAAATCTTATAGATTTGAGTACCAGGATGACGAAAACAAAGATGGAACATGTAAATCAAATTAAACATAAAAAGAGATTTCAGCATCTTAAAGAGGATGAGGGAATCTTTTTTAGTATCATCTCTGCTTTAGAATTAAGAAAAGCAGGAGTGACACAACGATATACATGCAACCAAGAAAATTCCTTTTGACCTGAAATTCTCTAATTCCTGTTATCAGAAATAAAAGGAATAAACAGAGAAAAAGCAATTCCATCAAGATCAATACTCTGAATAAAAATATATACCCTATTAAGACTAACGCAAGTAATCCAGTTAACCCCTGTATGAGTCGTATCACAAATCAATCTCCTCAATTATTCTAGATTGCCCGTTTACCATCTATCTCCAATTTAAGTTTACGTCTTCAAAAGTTAGGATATTCTAATAGTAGCACTGTCTCTCTATATTTATATGAGTTTTAAAGGATGCTTTTTTGCCTTTTTAGAATTGTATGGTTGTGTGTGTATTCGAACTATGGTGATAAGGCTACATTTAAAGTGAGGTATAGTTGTCTCCAGTTGTCTGCATGATTTTAAACGTGTTCAATTTCATGAAAAAAGGTAAAGTTATTCTGAGATAATAAAAGAATGAAAAAGAGATGAATAGAGAGTAATTGATCTGTCTATACTTATTAGATGTTAACTTGCTCATGTTAAGATAATACCGATTTATGTTAAGATAAGAAAAAATGAATAGGGCAGTGTGAAGGATAAATGAATAAGCAGAAATTGGTCGTGATTATTGGACCAACAGCAGTAGGAAAGACAAAGCTATCAATCGATTTAGCCAAAAAGTTCGATGGTGAAATTATTAGTGGAGATTCAGCGCAGGTCTTTAAAGGTATGGATATTGGGACGGCCAAAATAACAGCAGATGAAATGGAAGGGATTCCTCATTATTTGATTGATTGTCGCGAACCATCTGAATCATATAATGTTTATGACTTTAAGCATGAAGTAAAACGGTTAATTACTGATATAACGAATAGGGGTAAATTGCCCATATTGGTAGGCGGTACAGGGTTATATATCCAATCCGTTCTCTATGACTATCAGTTTCCTGAAACCACGGCAAACCCAGACATCCGTCATAAACTTGAAGAACGAATTGAGAAGGAAGGTTCTGACGCTGTATATCAAACACTTGTTGAAATCGACCCTATAGCTGCGGAAAAGATACATCCTAATAATACAAAACGGGTGATTCGTGCTTTAGAAGTATTTTATGATTCAGGCAAGCGTTTTAGTGATCAGGAACAATCTACAGAGAGAACGTTATTATATGATGTTGCCCTGATTGGATTAACAATGGACCGTGACCTTCTATACAATCGGATAAATAAACGCGTTGATACCATGATGCAGCTGGGCCTTGAAGAGGAAGTCAAAAATCTGTATGCAAAAGGGTTAAAAGATTCGCAATCGATGCAGGCAATAGGTTACAAAGAGTTTGCAGGTCTATTTGAGGGAACTGAGACACGAGAAAATGTCATATCAGCTATTCAACGAAACTCACGCAGATTTGCAAAAAGACAATTTACCTGGTTTCGAAATAAGATGGATGTGCATTGGTTTGATGTAACCGATCTGGCTAACTTTGATAAAATTTCTGAAGAAATATCAATTGAAGTGGCAGGAATGCTCGATTTAAAAGCGAATAGATAAACATAGAGAGAAAAGAGGAGGCCAAAATGATGAAGCAAGGAATTAATATTCAAGATCAAATATTAAATCAATTACGCAAGGAAAATGTTTATGTAACGATTTTTTTACTTAATGGTTTTCAGTTACGCGGACTGATAAAAGGGTTTGACAATTTTACAGTCTTAATTGAAACAGAGGGCAAACATCAATTGGTATATAAACATGCGATATCAACTTTTGCTCCTCAAAAAAATGTACAAGTTGACCTTGAAGGTTAAGGATAAGTACGGCAGACTCCCCAAAAAAGGGAGTCTGTTTTTTATTTACTGATATTTTTTCATTCTGTAATAGGGGAAGCAGGAATATAATTAAAAAGAGGAAATACAATTATTTTCCGGGCAATCGCAGTATATGACAAGCAAGGATGTCTTCGTAGAAATAATACGATTTAATTTGTAGTTTCAGGAGGGCTCTTGTCTCTTTTGCCTTCACTTTGTCGAATGTGTTTGATAAAAAGGGGGAAGATGGCTTCATTTAAAGAGGTGATAGAGTGGAGCGACAGCCAATGCGGGTAAGAAATAATGGGCAGATTAACATTGTGTTGAAGAATGAGCAAACAAATGTTCAAGAAAAGCCACTTTCAAATGTTTCTCCACTACCCAGGGAAATACCTTCTCATCATATAGCTCTTAAAGAAATAGAGGCTGAACTAAATAGTCTTGTAGGCATGGAGGAAATGAAAAGAGTTATAAAGGAAATTTACGCTTGGATATATGTAAATAAACAACGAGAAGTAGCCGGACTTAAGGCAGAAAAACAGGCGCTGCATATGATGTTTAAAGGCAACCCGGGTACAGGGAAAACGACAGTTGCTCGTTTAATTGGAGAACTGTTTGTAAAGATGAATGTCTTGAGTAAAGGACATTTGATTGAAGCGGAGCGTGCTGATCTTGTGGGAGAATACATTGGTCATACGGCACAAAAGACACGCGATTTGATTAAAAAAGCAATTGGCGGTATTTTGTTTGTGGATGAAGCCTATTCGCTTGGGCGGGGTGGAGAAAAAGATTTTGGCAAGGAAGCGATTGATACATTAGTGAAACATATGGAGGATCGGCAACACGATTTCATTCTTATTCTTGCAGGATATTCACGGGAAATGGAGTATTTTTTAACATTGAATCCCGGATTACATTCCCGCTTTCCGATTGTGATTGATTTCCCGGATTATTCGGTTGATCAGTTAATGGATATTAGTAAGAAGATGCTGAAAGCACGGCAATATGTATATAGTGCAGATGCGGAAAGAAAACTTCGAGATCACCTGCATTATATAACGAATGTTATAAACTTAAAGTCATTTTCAAATGGCAGATACGTAAGGAATGTGATTGAAAAGTCAATCAGGGCTCAAGCGATGCGTCTTTTAATGGCGGATCAATATGAGAGAAGAGATTTAATGACCATCAGAAGTGATGATTTGGTCTTTGATACGTTTGAGTAAGTATGAATATAATCAATTAGGGTGCCTTATAAGTTGTACACCAGCTTATAGGGCACTCTGTTTTTTGAAGAATAATAGGGATTGTGTTTATGGGAAGAACGAATTTTGTTCTAAATTCTATCAGACTACGGTCAAGACGGTTCGTTCAGAACAAGGGATGAAATTGGTTGTATGTTAGACTAGAAGATATTAGTAGTTTTGGCTATCTTTATTATGGTAATCTGATGAAACAAAGAAATGCTTTATTTAAAAAAAGGTTTGATAAGAAAAAACGTTGCTGTTTCATCGATTGGTACAATTATTTTTACGTAAAATCATTTAGGGGACAGGTATTGAGATAACCTATATTTAATCAGTAGCTGATCCTGAGAAATTGAATGGAGGAAATAGAATGAAAAAATTAGTAGCCATGTTTATTTTACCTATGACTATTTTTATAACGGGTTGTTCGGCAGTAGAGGATGTGTCAAATTCTTTAGATTATGTTACGGAAGCGAAGGAATACATGGATGAGGTTAATCAGTTCGCAAAAGAATTACCAACTGTAGCAGAAGAAGCTATTACCGATTTAAACTCGAAAGTTCAATTAGAAGAATTATTAACAGACATGCAAAATGAAATAGAAGAATTCAATATACTTGAAGCGCCAGCTATGTTAGAGGATATCCATAATCAAGTGGTAGAGCATAATGAGGAACTGGCAAGCAAGATTGAGTTATATATGGAAAAGATTGAGTCAGGTACATTAAGCTCAGAATTACTTTCGGAAATTGGTTTACTAGAGGAAATAGCTGTTTATGACGATCTGTTAAGCCAAATCAATAAATTAAGTGAATAAATGGCTATCTATTCGTTTATGTAGGATTAGATATAGTAACATGGGTGACAATGATGTGTGAATATGGGACGATAGTAATCTATAAAAAAGGAACTCTAAGCAAATGATAGAGTTCTCTTTCTTTTGTAAAATTTTCACGGGTTTTAAAGAAAAAAGTAGATATGTATGTTGTATGAATCTAATTACTATCCGTCTATTCAGTATTTTTCTGTACAACGGGTAATTGCCACTGATAAAGATAGGATAGCATTCTTAAAAATGTAATCATTGCAAACAAAAGGTATAATTCAAGGTTGGTTGTCATCACGCCTAGACCGATTAAGAGCCCTGCAATCCCTGCCCAGATGGCATAAATTTCAGATCTTAGTAATATCGGCTTCCTGCCTGCGAGCACATCGCGAACAATTCCGCCACCGCTACCTGTGAGAATCGCGGCGAAAATGACCGCAATCAGTGGTAAAGACAGTTCAGTTGCCAATAAAGCACCCTGAACAGCGAAAGCACTGAGACCAATCGCATCAAAAAAATTCCCCCACCGGTTCCAATGCTTCAAAAGAGAATGTTGAAATAAACAAACGACACTTATGGAAATGAAAGCAATAAAAAATAAGTTATTTTGATCCCAAATATTGATAATTGGTATGCCGAGAAGAAGATTACGAATGGCTCCACCTCCAAAGGCTGTTACAAAGCCCAGTAAATAAAGGCCAAATAAGTCATATTCCTCTTCCATAGCCACTAATGCACCGCTAATCGCAAAAGCGATGGTTCCAATAATACTTAAAACATCCCATGTCATACTTTTTTAACATTCTCCTAACATAAAATTTAAATAATGCTTTAAAATCCAGCTAATTTATCATATCATTTGAATACAATGTTTGGAACGGTCCATTTTTTTGGTATGATAAGAAGAATAGCGAAGTATGAAGGAAGTGACATCATAATGGAAGATACATATGAAAGAGCCATATTGGTTGGCTGTCAACGCGAAAATATTGACGATAACAGATTTGAATCCTCTATGGAGGAGCTTAAATCTTTAACGGAAACGGCTGGAGGGCAGGCACTTGTACGAATCTCTCAAAAAAGAGTTAAGCCTCATCCAGCAACCTATATTGGAAAAGGGAAAGTAGAGGAGCTCGTTGCATTAGTTGAAGAGCTTGAACCGGATGTCGTCATCTTTAATGATGAATTGTCTCCAAGTCAAATACGAAATTTGGGCAAGGAACTGGGGACGAGAATTGTTGACCGTACCCAGCTTATATTGGATATCTTTGCTCAACGTGCGCGTTCTCGTGAAGGGCAAATGCAGGTAGAGTTGGCGCAATTACAATATATGCTGCCAAGATTAGCAGGACAAGGTACTGAATTATCAAGACTCGGTGGTGGAATCGGTACGAGGGGACCTGGGGAAACAAAATTGGAATCCGATCGACGCCATATTCGCCGTAGGCTAGATGAGATAAAAAGGCAATTGGACTCAGTTGTTAAGCACCGTGAGCGTTACAGAGCCCGCAGAAAAAGAAATAACCGTTTCCAGATTGCGCTCGCAGGTTATACGAATGCCGGAAAGTCGACGTTATTTAACCGTTTGGCTGAAGCTGACTCTTATGAAGAAAATCAGCTGTTTGCAACCCTTGATCCGATGACAAGAGAATGTCTCCTGCCATCAGGATACAAAGTTCTTATCAGTGATACCGTTGGTTTCATCCAAGATTTACCAACGTCATTAGTTGCGGCTTTCAGGTCAACGCTTGAAGAAGTGACGGAATCTGATGCTATATTACATGTGGTGGATTCTTCTCATCCTGATGCCTATAATCATGAGAAGACGGTTCAAAAAATTATAAAAGATTTGGAAGCAGAGGATATACCTCAATTAATTGTTTATAACAAAAAAGATGCTGCCCATCCAGAATTTGTGCCGACATCCAAGGAAAAATCCATTCACATATCTGCACGTCAGGATGAAGGGATTCAACAGCTTCTACAGGAAATGGAAAAGCTGGTTGAAAGCTTTATGGAACCATATTCCGTTAAGATTCCTGCAAGTGAAGGGAAGCTCATAGCCCGCTTAAAGGATGAGACAATTGTTAAATCAAATGAGTTCCATGAAAGCAATGAAACCTATCATTTAAAGGGATTGGCATTAGCAGACCATGCAATCATGGGAATTATTAAAAATTATGAGTAGGAGTAGAAGTACAACATGTTTGAACAATTAAAGAACGGTGAGAGAATAAAAGAGACTGTTCAGGAAACTGAGAAAATGGTTTCTGAAAGATTTTTAGAAATAGATGAAAATGTAGATTTTAATACTGCGAAGGTATTAAAAGCCTTCCAGGAAAATCAAGTGAGTGATGCTCACTTTAACCCATCAACAGGATATGGGTATGATGATATGGGAAGGGACACATTGGAAAAGGTGTTTGCCCATGTTTTTGGTGCAGAAGCAGCTCTAGTCCGTCCGCAAATCATATCAGGAACACACGCTATTTCTACTTCTTTATTTGGTGTGTTACGGCCTGGTGATGAGCTTTTATATATTACGGGGAAGCCATATGACACGCTTGAAGAAATTGTTGGTATTCGTGGAAGTGGCATAGGTTCATTAAAGGAATACCAAATTTCCTATCAATCTGTTGCTTTAAAGGAAGATGGCTATGTAGATTTTGAAGAAGTAGGAAAAGCTATCAAGCCAAATACAAAAGTAATCGGGATTCAGCGCTCAAAAGGCTATGATAATCGACCATCGTTTACGATATCTGAAATCCAAGAAATGATCCAATATGTAAAAGCGATCAAACAAGATGTGATTGTTTTTGTGGATAACTGCTATGGAGAATTTGTTGAGAAAATGGAACCTACTCAAGTTGGAGCAGATTTAATGGCAGGTTCCTTAATCAAAAATCCTGGTGGAGGTTTGGCGAAAACAGGTGGATATATTGCCGGCAGAGCTGATTTAGTCGAGCGCTGTGCGTATCGTTTAACGACACCGGGAATTGGAGCAGAAGCTGGTGCTTCGTTGTATAGCTTATTGGAGATGTACCAGGGATTCTTTTTGGCCCCGCATGTTGTTGGGCAATCCTTAAAAGGGGCAATCTTTACAGCAGCAATGCTTGAGAAATGGGGATTCAATCCTTCACCTACCTGGAATGAACCGAGAACAGACTTGATTCAATCAGTCCAGTTCCATGACAGAGAAAAAATGGTTCTGTTCTGTCAGCAAATTCAGTTCGCTTCACCAGTCAACTCCCATGTGACTCCATATCCTGCATATATGCCTGGATATGAGGATGATGTAATCATGGCAGCTGGGACCTTTATACAGGGTGCAAGCATTGAATTAACGGCTGATGGTCCGTTAAGACCGCCGTATACTGCCTTTGTACAGGGTGGACTAACTTACTCTCATGTTAAAATAGCCATCTGCAAAGCCATCGATCAGATGATTGAAAAAGGTTTAATATAGAATTCTGAAATGACTCCCTTGTTTTTTAATGAGGGAGTTTTTTATTTATGAAAAATCGGTAATTTGAATAGTAGCAAATGATTTCTCGCGAATGGATCATAAAAATGTCGTTATACAATATAGTGTTATTTTCTTGTTCGATAAAATGATGGATGTTATTCATATACAAATTTCCTTTCAAAAAATCTTCTGCCCACTCAGAGTTGGTAAACTTACCTATTTTTTATTATTCTCTATATCTTCTATATCATTTATTCTCACATAAATTCCTTCGTCACAATATATGAATATTTTCCTATATAAAGGGATTTTATTCCAAATGTCGAATTTGTTAAATGAGGAGGTGAATCGTAACGAAGGGGTTTTCGATAAACGATTGATAAATATGCATTTTCGCTATATTACAAGGGGGGGTTCAAATGGTTGAATGGGTTCAGCAGGCAGATGGAATTTGGCAGTATATTGCGTTATTTTTACTATCAATATTACCGTTTCTAGATGTGTTTTATATTATTCCAGTAGGTGTCGCATTGGGGATGTCACCTATAGCTGTTGGGGTTATTTCTTTTTTAGGAAATTTTATTATGGTTATAGTATTTGCTATGTTCTTTAGACAAATTGCCGAATGGCGTAACAAACGCAGAGCAAAGAAAGGAAAAACGGGACCGACAAAAAGGGAAACGAGAGCCAAACATATTTGGGAAAAATACGGTCTTCCAGTTTTCGTTTTACTGTCGCCTTCCATACTTGGGACAGATATAGCTGCTTTAATGGCTCTTGTGCTTGGTTCTTCTAAAATCAGAGTAGTTACTTTAATGGGGGTTAGTTTGGTCATTTGGTCGGTTGTAATGACATTGGGATCTGTGTATGTGTATGAATTGCGATACATAATTTAGATTGAGATATATACATAGTTAGAAAAAAAGGATGTCGCAATGACAAACCTTTTCTTTTTGCTTAATATAAAAAAGAATTTCCTACCATTGACAAGATTAGTCTAGTTTACTGTTTTTTGTTCTTCTAAGATTGTACCGGGTACAGTTATGTTATTAATGAGCCTCTTATAGGGTTTGTTTTTTACATCTAGCACTCTCTTTTTAAATTCACATCAATAATAGCTTTGTACAAACTTCATATTCCTTTCATTAGAATACACCAATCCTAATGAATATATTATAGCAACGATATCCATAAAAAATCCTTCTTTGTTTCGGTAACCCACCTCATCCTTTATTGATTCTGGCAAATTATCGATATTTATATCTTTTGATGCAGCTGCATCTATTGTAGTCATTAAGTAAATGACTATTTCATGAAAAAGATCATTAAGTAACATATCTGCTTTAAATGTTTTTCCGTAGAAAATGGATTTAATTTCTTCAAGATGTTCTGAACCTAATAACACTCCGGTAAATTAAGAGATACAGAGTGATAATGAAATCTCTGGTGGTGATTAGATGAATGATCAACCCAAAAATAGAGAGTTGCAATATTTTGAAGAATTGCTTGCGTTAATTAACACAATCCCCCAAAAACAATCAACCTTGTTAATTGGGATTGATGGCTGTGGGGGCGCAGGGAAAAGTACACTTGCTAAAAAGATAAAAGATAGATTTTCAGATGTAACAATTGTACATATGGACGATTTTTATTTACCATCTTCACAAATATTACGTATAAATCCAAAGAAAAAATCTATTGGCGCAGACTTTGATTGGAAGCGTTTGTTAAATCAGGTACTCATTCCGATCAGTCAAAACAAAGAAGGATATTTTCAGCGATATGATTGGGAGGTGGATGATTTAACAGAATGGTGTACTGTTCCCATTGGAGGAATTGTCATTATAGAAGGTGTTTATTCGATCCGGAAGGAATTATTTAATAAATATGATTTCACAATATGGGTTGAATGTTCACGAAAAGTCAGGCTTTCACGAGGCCTTGATAGAGATGGGGAAGATGCCCGTGATAGGTGGGAAAATAATTGGATGATAGCAGAAGACGTTTATGTTGAAACATATCAACCTTTTAAAAGAGCAGATTTAATCTTTAATGGAATGAATAAAGATTTACCGCTATAAAGAAAAACGAGTGAAATGGAACTTTACTAGTCGTATGGAAGTTGGTCTTAAGGATTACATTTATTTACAGGTAAATTAATAGGTTATTTGTCTGTAAGTGGGGTAAAAGAGTTGGGTAGGCTGCTAGAGACCATACTTTTGAATTTTCATGTCAGAAAACCTTACATATGATTGACAAAGAAGTTTACATGGCATAAACTAACAATATCAATAAGAGATATTGAAGGGGGATACAGTGGTGAGCGGTAACATCAGAAGAACGATGCCACTTTTTCCAATAAGTATTGTCATGCAGCTGACCGATTTAACTGCACGTCAAATCCGCTATTATGAAGAGCACCAATTGGTTCATCCTGCCAGAACAGATGGAAATCGAAGGATGTTTTCATTAAACGATATTGATCGTCTTTTGGAAATTAAAGAATTACTTGATCAAGGCATAAATATGGCTGGGATTAAAAAAATTCTTGGATTATCTGAATTGGAGCCAACTGAAACAATAGATAAAGAGGAACAATCAAAAGTACAACCAAAACCAGAATTGACTAATGCGCAATTAAGAAAATTGCTACGTGATGAAATTTTAAAGGCTGGCCGCTTTACAACAAGAGGCAGCAATCAATCTGGTGATATGCATCGTTTTTTTCATTAAAAATTAAAATATAAAAAAGCTTTATTATTCAAGGAGGACGAAGAAGATGGGGAAATACACTGCTGAGGACATTAGAAAGTTAGCGAAAGAAGAAAACGTTAAGTTCATTCGACTGCAATTTACTGACATTCTGGGAACAATTAAAAATGTTGAAATTCCTGTAAGTCAGCTGGATAAAGCATTAGAAAATAAAATGATGTTTGATGGTTCATCAATCGAAGGATTCGTACGTATTGAAGAATCTGATATGTTGTTATATCCGGATCTTGATACATGGGTAGTCTTCCCTTGGACTGCTGAAAAAGGAAAAGTGGCTCGTCTAATCTGTGACATTTACAATCCAGATGGAACGCCATTCTCTGGGGACCCGCGTGCTAATTTAAAACGTGTGTTGGAAGAAATGAAAGAGCTTGGCTTCACAGACTTCAATTTGGGACCTGAACCGGAATTTTTCTTATTTAAACTAGATCCAGCAGGGGAACCAACTTTAGAGTTGAATGATAAAGGTGGATATTTTGACCTTGCTCCTACAGACTTAGGTGAAAACTGCCGTCGTGATATTGTTCTTGAACTTGAAGAAATGGGATTTGAAATTGAAGCTTCTCACCATGAGGTAGCTCCTGGACAACATGAGATTGATTTTAAATATGCAGATGCTATCACAGCATGTGACCAAATCCAAACATTCAAATTGGTTGTAAAAACGATTGCACGTAAACATGGCTTACACGCAACCTTCATGGCAAAACCATTGTTTGGCGTGAATGGTTCGGGAATGCACATGAACTTATCTTTATTCTCTGATGGGAAAAACGCATTCTATGATACAAAGGGAGATATTGAATTGAGCGATACAGCTCGTCAATTCATCGCTGGTATCATTGAACATGCACCTGCGTTCACAGCCGTAACTAATCCAACAGTTAACTCATACAAACGTTTAGTACCTGGATACGAAGCGCCTTGTTATGTGGCTTGGTCTGCTCGTAACCGCAGTCCTTTAATCCGTATTCCAGCTTCACGTGGATTAAGCACACGTGTTGAGGTTCGTTCCGTTGACCCAACTGCCAATCCATACCTAGCGATGGCTGTATTACTAAGTGCCGGTCTTGACGGAATTAGAAATCAGAAAAAAGCTCCAGCTCCAATTGATCGCAATATCTATGTAATGTCAGCTGAAGAACGTGAAGAAGAAGGAATAAAAGATCTACCGGCTACTTTGTACCAAGCATTAGTCGAATTACAAAAAAACCCTGTCATCATGCAAGGTCTTGGTGATCACATTCTTGAACACTTTATTGAAGCGAAAGAGATTGAATGGGATATGTTCCGCACCCAAGTTCACCCATGGGAAAGAGAACAATACATTCAAATGTATTAATCAAAATGAAACCCTTGATACCATTGGTATTGAGGGTTTTTTATTTTTGTGGGCAAATACATAAGTCTAAGTTATTTTAAAACTGCCCACAAACTGTCCACGAATTTTTATCTATTTAACATGTCCCTCATGAAATCCTCAAATTTATTCATGGGATCTGCTTCAATCTTTTTAGATATATGAGAAGTGATGATAGGCCAATTGCGAATATCATTGGGGAAGCAATTGTACGTTTGAATTCAGAACGAAAAGTTTTGATTTAGTAAAAAGTTTGTCTTATTACTATAAAATTACCTGTCTAAACGTATCTTATATAGATTAAATTTTTGGAGGAATTTTATAATGAGTAAATACATTGATAAAATAAAAAGGTGTTATGCTTATGGATTGAAAATTTAAATTAAAAATGGTGGAACACTGTCGCTGCCCATCTTGTCAAAAAACAATTTTTCTACAACAAATATGTAAAATTCATAAAAAAATAAGGTTGGGCAGCGAATATCAACGGTATGTTAAGAGATTATCGGTAAATCGCTTTCGGAACAAACGATGTAGTAGTTAAAATAGCTCAAGGAACATAGTCTCTTGGCAATAGTATACACACCTGTTATCCTTACTCAAAAAGGAAATTATATCAATGAGTAAATTTTTGTGTATTTTCTACAAGTTAAAATTGCGATATTTACTTAACTATGTAAGACCATCTAAGAAAGTTAATAAAAAAATTCTCAACATACATCTGAAACTAAATAAGTTAGAAATGGTATCGAATTACAACGGTACGGTAATATGTAAGTGGTTTATCGTCAGTCCTCTCTTGGATATGCCGAATAATACATCTGAGATGACTGACGTGGGGGGAAAGCAACAATACGATTTAGATAAGAATTATACTTATCCAGAAAAAATTGCTGGAAGGTGTGATCATTGTGGCAGTTCTTACTTCAAATCCTCTGGGGGTAAAGGTATCTTCCTTCTTGAATGTCACAAGTGCGGTATGGAGAAGTCTATTTAACACACGTTTATTTTAGGAATTATTTACAATTATTTGTTTTTGAGCTATATTGAAATTGCACATATTCCCATACCGTGCCACCTTTTTAGATTTGTTTATAATAACCTTACAGAAAGAAGTCTGAGTATATTTATATACTTAGGCTTTTTTCGTTATCATTCTAATCTGAGTAAAAGTAATTAAATAATATATTTTAGGACTTCTTATTAGAGGTCCTAAGAGTGATGAACTCCCCTGTCAATCGCCCAATGTTGAATGAAGGGCAGTAGGTTAGCTGGAAACTTGACACAATGACACAACGGAGATGAAATTTGCATACGATAAGGATGAAGGGTATGGATGATTAGAGACAGTTGGTGAATACATGGCAGAAGAGTTTAAGGATTATCGACAACAAACAGATAAGCGGTTTGATAAACAAGATGATCGAATGGATAAGCAGGATAGTCGCATGGACAAGCAAGAAGACCGAGTAGGTAAAATTAACGATACCCAAATTATTCACGGTCAGCAGATAGCCGGTATACTGGAGACTCTTGAAGATATAAAAGGAGATACAGTATGGTTAAGAAGAACGGTCACTGGCGCGGTGATAGGTGGTACTATATCAGCTGTCATTGGTTTTGTTGTGTTTGCCATCCAGAAATTATATTAAGGAGGGTGAACCATGAAACGTAAGCGGATACCTTATTTTGAAGCATTAGTCAGCATGTTGAGTTATTACCTGGCATTGGTGTGTATGTTTAACAACGATATGTTCGAACAATTGCCAAAACTATATGGAACACTTGAAAAATTGGGAAGTGAAACCTTTTTTGCGTTAGTATTTTTCTTTGCTGCCACCATAAAAGTCATTGGATTGGTAATTAATAATCATACATTAAGAAAGATTGGTCTTGGCTTATCTGCCATAATTTATTTAGTGATAACTGTATCGTATGCCATGAGTGCCATTCCGTTAAACTGGGGAACTGGCATTTTCTTTTTACTCTTTGTTTTTAGCTTGTTGAATATATTCGAAGTCAAATATACTAAATTAATGGAATCATAGGGGAATTATTTGAACTAGTAAATTCGGTTTAAGAACCCTATATTTATCGTAACTATTTACTTCTTGGTGTTTACCTTAAATACTATGCGATTGAGACAGCGTCTGTGGTCTTGGGCACTGCGATTGTTACTGGGCGCCACAGCTTTGAACTACTGTTAGCGCATAGAATGTCGCTTCCTTCCAAGTGCTAGAAAAGATAGGATTTGAGCGCCACCACAGTATCTCGATAAAGTGGTCAAAATTTGAAACAATTCCTTACCTTTACCCTCTGGTTAACTATGACAATGGATTGTTATGTATCTTATTTTGACTCGTACTGTAATTTACCTTACACAAATGAAAAGAAGGCGATCCTTTTAGGAACGCCTTCTCTTGATTCAAGTGAACCTTATTTAAGTATGGTTTGTATTAGTACTGGATCATGATCGCTTGCCCGTCCATGTTCTTCCATGAAAGCAGCATTGATGTGAACGATATCAACCGCAGTACGCAATGTTAGTGATTTTGATACCAGGATGTGGTCAAGCGTTTGTAAATTACCTTGATAGGCATACGTATAGCGGTCAACTGTAGGAATAAAATCAATCATATTCGTCAGCTCACTGCCCTTTAGCGTTTTGAGTGTATCTGTAAATTCAAAATCATTTAAGTCTCCGAGAACAATAATATTGGTATCCTTGTCCTCGGATTGGATTTCTTTTGCGAATTGATTCACCACATTTGCAATGCTAATGCGCTGTTCTTCACTAGCCAATATGGCTGGTTGATTTTTTCCGAAGAGCGGTTGGTCACCGCCTTTTGAATTGAAATGATTAGCGATGACGATAACATCCTTCCCATTAAAGGTGAATTGGGCAGCTAAAGGCTTACGGCTATCATCGAAAGCTGGATTTTCGGGGGCAATTCGCCCTGGATTTAAAGTAAGTTTACCATCCTCAAAGCCGACAGCTTCATTGGCACTTCCTTTGGGAGCAGAGGCCAGTGACACGCGATCTGAGTCATACAAAAATCCGACGCGGATATTCGCTCCAGGAGCGCCTCCGTCTTGATTATTTAGCGGGGCGATATCTGTGAATGAATAAGCGGGACCGCCCAGTTCTTTGATTTTATCAATCAATGTTTGATAGCTTGCACTTGCATCTGTATTACCGCTATTTGTGGCACCATCATTATCCTGAATTTCAGTAAGACCAATGATATCAGGCTGGTTTAGATTGTCTGTAATGGCTTTTGCAAGTTTTGTAGTTTTCTCATCGCTTTCCTTCGGGGAGAAATTCTCCACGTTATAGGAAGCGACTGTCAATTTTTTTGCATGTTCCTTAAATTTCGTTACTTCTTGTTTCAGGCTACCATTTTTAAGATCCGGTAAATCATCCTTATCGGATAAGATCCGGTAATTGCTGAATCCATAACTGACAACACCGTGAATATCTCCAGTAAAAGAATCGCCAGTCTTGGTAACAAAGCTTGAATCGCCGGTATCAACGATGATACGCTCTGGGTTATAGTCGGTTGCTGAAATTCTTAAACCTTTTGCCAATGTGTTGAGCAGGGTATATTTTGACACTACATATAGTTCACCGTAATCTTGTGGGGCAATGACCTTCGGCTGTTTAATATTTACAAGCATTCCCTCTAGGCTTTCGTAATAATCAACCCCGTCCTGCCAAGGATCAAACTGACTGAACTGGTCGTTATCGATGATTCGTGTTGGCTGTCCTTTAAGCGGGCTAATCTCAATCGGTTTTGGTAGCGACTGTGATGTATCTACAATCGTTATATTAGAAGCATTGATTTCCGTTACCGGTAAATCAGTAGTTAATTTTTCGGCATATCCTTCAAGCACCCATTCTTTAACCTGGCCGCTTGCTTTAATTGTATCCCCAACTTGTACGGCATGGTTTTTTTTATAGACAAGTATGCCTTCTGAGGTCGCAAGGTTTTTATCAGGCGTTAAGGATTGCATGTAGAAGTTGTTGGCGTCGGCAATATAAGTTACGATACCTTCAACATCTGCCACATATTGATCTTGATAAGGAGAGTTATGCCCAGCACCTTGGATGTCATGTATCTTTAAACCGCTAGTGGCAATGGAATAGACTAGTGTTGCAATATCACTGTCTTTGTAGCCATCTGCTATGCTGATTGCTTTAATTGTTGTATTCTCTGTTATGATGATTGGAGTCGTGTACACTTGGCTGTTTATGGTTGGCTCCATTCCGTTTGTTGTATAGTAGATGATCGCGTTCTCCGTTTTTGTTGTTAAGGTAATAGCTGTACCCGATGAAACTGGTCCAGAAGAGATTAAACTCGTGACAGGAGCGGCTTTAGGAGTTGTATCAGGTTCTTCTGCAAAAACGATAGAGGTGGGTGATTTTAATCCTGGCACGGTATAGTAAGTCTCAAGGTTTCCAGTAACTTGAATTTTACTGCCGATGATTGACGGGTTTGACTGCAACCCAAATTGTGCTCGGAAGCTTCCCGAGAGTTGTATGGGAAGCAGCTTTTCTTTATCGGTCTCATTCGGTGAATCGGCGAGGGCGATATTAAAATCATTGCTGAAGGGGGAGTCAAAATCATAGCTGTTATTTCCTGTGGTGTGGGCAACGATATAGCCTTCAACGGTGGTGTTCCCTGTATTGCTGGCAATTGCCTCTTCTACGGTAATAGGTCCATCTGCCTTAGGTGTTTCCTCTGGAATGAAAATTGAGAGGAGCAGGAAAACAAGAAAGGTTGGGACAAAGAAGCGATTAATAATAGGCTTAGACATTCGACACTCTCCTTTATATTTCTGCTATTTGTCCCATATATTACAAAACGAAGAGCAATCAGTACAGGGTGGTTAGATTCATCTTTCTGTTGAAGTTTCTAATCGTCATAAGCAAAAAGTCATGATTGTACTATTATTATAAAGAATCTTTAGATTCAGAGTGATTAATTTTTATTATCTCTGTTACAAGCCATGTAATAAACGTGAGATAGTCAGGGGGGTTAGTTTCGTGTTATATAGCTATGTTGAAAGATAAAACTTTAGGAAATCCGACTAAAATTCAGTTGATGGGTATTGTATGGCTTTAAATTTTAACTGTGGAGAATGAGAAACGAGCGTAGAGAAGGGGAGGTAGTATTGATAATAATACGTAATCCATTATGAGAGCTTGTTAATGATTAATTATCTATTGGATATAGTCACATAAAAAAACCCCTCTCAATAATCAAGACGGGGTACTTTCAAGTCTGCGTATCGTTTGGCAACTAAGTGCTTTAATTGCTCTAAATCTTCCAATGTTGCTTTATTTCCGATAAAGTCTTTTATTACTGGCGGAATCGTTATAGTTTTTGGTTTTTCTACTGGTTCTTTAATGTCCATTTGCATCTATCCTTCTGAAAAACTAGTATAAATTCATTATATAATTACATTATTACGGACAGATTAATACTATTTTACATTTTAATATTATTATGAAGTCAAGTTTGTATTTTTAGCATGCAAAAAGGATCCGGCGATGTTGCGCGGATCCTTTTTGGATGGGGCATGTAGGACTCGAACCTACGACCTGATGATTAAGAGTCAACTGCTCTACCAACTAAGCTAATACCCCGTAAATATTGATTACATTATTTATTTTACTCTTTTCATTCTACTATTCAACTAATATGCTTACAGGAACTGAAAAGAAAGGAGAGGAAGTTAAAAAGACAAAATTAACTAACTGGTGTCCAATCTGGATCATGATTTTAGTTTGCTTCCCACAATTTTTGGAGGGAAAAATAAAAAACGTTTTCTCCTTGAATAATGCATATGTGAAGGAACGAGTTGTCGAGCTCCATCTGGTAAAAATGCTGTCATGGTATTAGTTGAAATATCGGCATGAACCATGCTTACTTTCCATTGATCATGATGAATATCACCTCTGATAATGAAATCTCCCCAAAAGCTGTACATACTATATCGTTCCAGTAGCCAAAAATCTAAAGAATCTGGTTCAGGTTCATATAAAATCCTTTGACGTTCATAATGAACATCAAACTGGTAAGCTTTATTGTGAGCAGTTCTTTCGCTTGAAAAATAAAATTGATCGCCCTCTTGCTGAAAAGACATATGAGCCTTTTTATAAGGTAAACCTAACCCCATTTGCGCACCTAAGACGGCTAACAGCTTGTCTGCTTCTAAACTAAAAAAATAGATGCCTGGGACATTCTTATATTTAACATAGGTGCGAACATTCAATTCTAGATATGTGTGAAGATAAGGAAAATGCGGAAGTCCTCGTGCTCTCATTTTGGTGACTTTAAAAGGAATGATGGAAATCCAGGATTTTCTCTCGAATAAATCTAGTTCTAATTCTTGCGGGACATATGGACGCAGAAGAGCGGGGGAGATTTGATAATGTAAAAATAGCATATCATTCCATACTTGTGTTAGTAACCAAGGCATATTAGGCATAGGGAAAGGGCGGTGTTGGGTTTCATTCAGTTCAAAATACATCATTTTCCCCTCTTTTCTAAGTATAGTAAATATTTGCCCATATACAGGGGCAAATAAACATAGCGATAAGATTTGAGTACTTTGAGCGTAATTAGTTACGCAACTGGTTTTGCTCATTTAGTGAGTCAATCAATTTACCCTTGATCTATTTATTTAGGAGGAGGGTTGCCCCTTCCTCGTCATCATGTTCCTAAAACATACATAGATAGATGAATCAGGTGTAAGGTGAGTATAAACGGTAAATTCAGTAAAAGTGGAAGTCTGTGTTTTCCTAAGAGGAGAAATCATGCATCTCAATATCGGAGATTATATCGAAGCCGCATGATTTGATAAAACAAATGTGCATCTTGGCCCATTTTGGTATGGGGATTTATTTGGGCCCCTAGACAATTTAATAACATTTCGTCACACTGTTTCGTAGGTCCAAACCTTTCATAGCAATCATCATGTCTTTTGCAGCATGAATCCACCTGGTTGGTAGGCCCCCATGGACCGGAACAGCCTGGTCCACACCAATTGTATCCAGGGTAACATAATCCTTTCCTTTTCCGCCTATTTCTTCTTCTCATAATGCCACCTCGCATACAGAACTTTTTATTATTATATGAAAGATTGGACAAAGAGTAAGGGCAAAATAAACAGGGAGAAATGGCGATCTTTAATAAAGTTCTAACTGCTATGGATAATAAAATCGAACCTTGCCTGATGCGCTGACTTAAAAAATAAGTTTAAAAGGAAGAGAAAAGCCCAGAGTATGTATCTCTGGACTTTTGTAATCAGTTTAAATGTAAGTATATATTAATTTGTTTATCTATTGATATTCCAAAATATCAACCTATTATTTATTTAATTCTCGAATGATATAGAGCCCTGAAATCCAACCTTGTTTACCGCCGGCTAGGTTTACTTTATACCATCCATTGCTGGTAACAGGATTGTTTTTGGCATCCAAAGCTAACTCGATATATTGATAATTGGAAAGGGTAGCGACTATATCACTGCCTGTATTGGCAGCTGAACGTACGTGTAGGGAGGTAGCATCCACGCGTGCTAGATTTTTAACAGACATATGTTGATAATAGTTGTTTAAGCTTATACTGGATGTATCATAAACTTTCCCTTTATATTTTACCTTTAATGTTTCATTATTATGTTTTTCTAAAAGATTGAAGGTTTCACCAGCCTGAATATTTACAGAAGATCCGGAGCTTGTTTTTGTTACATATTCAGAGCTAACCCATCCAGTTTTCCCGTTGTACTGAACCTTCATCCAATCCCCGCTTGTATTAACATAGGTAATGGTTTTGCCTTTTGGTATCGTAAGCAGAATAGAGCCGCTTGTTGATGCATTAGAGCGTAAATTCAGATTAGAAGTTGTCTTGTATACATTTGAACCAGTACCTTCTGCTGGTGTCAAAGTGATTGTCTTATGTGCAACGGCAAGGGTGCCAGCTGGGAAGACGTCTTTTGCATCAGGATAGGATGGTCTGCTCGGAACAGTTTTGTTTGGCGTTGCATTTTTAGCACTTTCCATACTGTAATTAAGCATCGCAGACATATGCTTGGCAATGGCTTTTCCCCAATTGGAATCACTGGCATAATAGAAATTCATTCCACTGCTTTGATTGTCAATTCTGTTTCCATTAGCATCCTTAACGGTATAACCAAGATACGCGCCTCTATAGGACCAATATCCTTCATTTAAATACGTTGCTTTCATCATTTGGGCAATAAATTCAATATTTGATTGGATCGTATTGAACTTAACAGCACCGACGAATGGAGCAGCATCATAAGCTCCGTAACCAAATAGATTATTTTTCGCCAAAGAAATAGTGGATTTACCAAAATTACTTTCATGAATGGCATGTGCGGCAAGATATAAAGCATTCACACCATACTTATTTGCTGCATTAATTACAATATTACCTTTATTATATAAAACACTGTTGGCAGATGTTGCGTTATTGGCAATATAAGCATTGATTTGAGCCGCTGTTACAGATGATTTAGTCCTTAAATCCATCATTATATAGGAATCAGAACTGATTTGATCAGACGAGTCCGAAGTGGAGGCACCCTTTTTAAGATAATCAGAACTGACCCAGCCAGTATATGAATTATAGGAAACTTTAAACCATGTGCCGCTTTTTGAGAGATACGTAACTTGACTCCCATTTGGAATAGTTGTAATAGCAGTTGAATCAGTTGAAGCTTTTGTTCGTAAATTTAAATTAGCAGTAGTGCTGTAAATGACATCTTTTTTGGGTTCCTCTTTTGTATCTTCGGTCGTCTGCTTAAGGAAGTCAGAGCTGACCCAGCCGGTTTTGTTTCCGTATTTCACCTTATACCAAAAACTGCTTTTAGATAGATAGGTTACTTTTTCTCCTTTAGGGATAATGGTTAAAATAGATCCCTGCGTAGAAGCTTCGGTTCTTAGTTTCAGATTGGCAGTTGTTTGATAGCTTACATTCTGCTCCGGTTTTACGGGAGAAGTAGGGGTGCTGTTGGTTGGTGTTGGTTTAGCGGTTGTAACTCCTTTTAAATAACTGGAGCTGACCCAACCGGTTTTACTATCGTATTTCACTTTAAACCACGACCCGCTTTTAGAGACATACGTAACGGATTTCCCTTTAGGAATCGTCGTAAGAAGAGATCCTTTTGTTGAAGCAGAAGATCGTAAATTCAAGTTAGATGTTGTTTGATACGTAACCTCCTGTTTCGGTTTTGCCGGGGCAGAAGGAGTGCTGTTGGTTGGTTTGGCAGTCGTAATCCCTTTTAAATAACTGGAGCTGACCCAACCGGTTTTACTACCGTATTTCACTTTAAACCACGTTCCGCTTTTAGAGACATACGTAACGGATTTTCCTTTAGGAATCGTTGTAAGAAGAGCTCCTTTTGTTGAAGCAGAAGACCGTAAATTCAAGTTGGAAGTTGTTTGATACGTAACTTCCTGCTTTGGCTTTGCTACAGAAGAAGGGGTGCTGCTCGTTGGTTTAGCAGTTGTAACTCCTTTTAAATAGCTGGAGCTGACCCAACCGGTTTTACCACTGTATTTCACTTTAAACCACGACCCGCTTTTAGAGACATACGTAACGGATTTCCCTTTAGGAATTGTTGTTACGACAGATCCTTTCGTTGAAGCAGAGGATCGTAAATTTAAGTTTGCTGTAGTTGTATAGGATAACGTGCTACTTAAAGCAACTGCTGCGGTCGCTGTTTCCTTTTTCTCATTCGTTTTTTTTACATAATCAGAGCTGACCCACCCCGTAGTCGTTTGATATTTCACTTTATACCATGACCCACTGGTGGATATATAGGTTACTGTTTGTCCCTTTGGAATGGTTTTCAGGACTTTTCCGTTTGTAGACGCTTTAGATCTCAGATTTAAGTTGGCTGTCGTTTGATAGTTAGAGACAATTGCTTTACTTGAACTAGTTTTTGTGACCTTTTTTACATATTGGTCATTGACCCATCCAGTACGATTATTGTATTTAACTTTATACCACGAACCACTCTTTGAAATATAGCTAACCTGTTTCCCTTTTGGAATGGTTAATGAAATAGCGCTTTTAGTAGAATTACTGGCCCGTAGGTTTACGTTGGCAGTCGTCTCGTAATAAGTTGAACTAGCTGCTTCTGCCTTTATTGAATCCAGTAAATGTAATGATGTTTCCCCGCTATACAGAATAAAACCGGCAGATAATAAGAGTGTTGTACCCTTATAGACCAATGGCTTACGTAGTGCCTTTTGATTTTGCAAATGTACATCCTCCTTTATTCTCCCTCTATTTTTATAAGTTTTATGGTAGATCCCATAAAGTTTTGCTGCATGGTGTTTGAATGCTAAAAACTAAATCAGTGGAAATTGTCAACAAAATTATGCGGGCCTCATAGAATGTATAGAGGGTGCTATATCACATATCGACATAATTCGGAGAAAATTTAATAGGAATCGTGATTTAACATAAAAAAGATGTTATTTTTTCATTAAAAAAAGGAATAAAGATAATAATAAGGATAGAAAGGGGGAGAACAATGAAAGGGTATCTGCATAAAATTACGAAGAAAATGTGTAGTTATTGTTTACATCTGGATTTGAATAGAAAGGTGAAAAATCGTCATTTTACGATTGTCTCAGATAATGATTGGGGCAAAAAAGTATATGATGATTTAGGCATGGAATATCAGTCGCCATTTATAGGAATGTACATATTTGCTCCGGATTATATTGAACTGGTATCTAACTTTGAGCATTATATGAAATCTCCCCTTAAATTTACCTTACATTCTAAATATGATGGTATTAAAGAGGTCTATCCGATTGGTTTATTGGATCAAAAAGTAGAAATACATTTTTATTCCTATAAATATAAACAAACAGCGTTTGAGGATTGGAATGAGAGAGTTAAACGCATAAATTGGGAGCAATTATTTTTTAAATTTAGCGATCAATATCAGTGCAGAGCAGAATGTATCGAAACATTTAATCAATTGCCATTAAAAAACAAAGTTTGTTTTACGGCAATGCCAAAGGGCCATTTACAAAGTATAATTTGTTTTTCGAATCAAAATTCAATAACCAAAATAGAACATGAGCTAACTGATTATAAAAAGTACTTTGATTTAGCTGAGTGGCTTAACACTGGGAAAGTGATTAAAAAAGAACCTCAAAAAAGAAGGAATCATTTTGAACTGGAATTTCCTTTTAAACTAATCGGTAATAAATAGAACATTATACTAGACACCGGATTGATCCCGGTGCCTTTTTATGTATCAGATCAAAAAAAGGATCTGTTTGTCTGTTTTTTAATTGCAGCAATCATCTGTTTATTTCCAATCATTTTATCTAAATAGTAAAGAGCATATTATTATTTAAATATAATTCATTTCGTGCGTTACCGCTTTTTGGACAAATATCATAAAGAAATGAAAACTTACCAAGGTTTTTGAAACTATCTCTCTGTTTGTTCGTATGTATAGTATGATAAAATAGCCTTAGAAAGGGGTGACTGTTATGTTTTATGTTATCCTGCTTGGATTGGTAGGAGCTACAACCGTAGTTTTTTTGCGGGACGCAAAGTCGACAGAACCTAAACAGGAACGACTGGCTAATGTGATGAAACGAATAGCTGGAAAAAATCAAAAAGACCAGTTTGTATGCACACAATTAGATGAGCGCTATGCACATTATGTATACGAAATGGATTCAAATATACTATCTATTTTGGCTGGTCCGGAATACATTACAATTAATGCCCAAAGAGCCAAAACAAAACAGCCTTTATTGGACGTTCGGTATGATACAAGATCAAGAGTTTATACAGAAAAGAAGATTTCCGAACAGTTATTGAAAAAAGAAAGCGATAAAGAAAAGATTGATCTTTTTCTACAATGGGCGATTATGAATTTTCAACCGGAAAAAACGAAATTGTTATATAAAAATAACAAAAATTATACTTCGCTTATTAATGAGCTGGAAGATGCAAGGAATACAAACCGCCTTTCATCACCGATCGATCATGCGTTTACTCAAATTATTCCTAGTTTGGGATATTTGCTGGAGCATGTAGAGTTAATCACAGACATTGATTATGAGCATCAGGTTAGGGAGACACTAATCAAAGATTTCCGAAAGTTGATTGCTGACTTTATTCAATTAGAAGCTAAACAACAAGAAAAATATGAACATGATACATTAAATCGATTAATTACTATACAGGAGAGAATTACACAAATCCGTAGGCATATCGATAATACAAGAGAATTTGATTTAAAGAAAACACTGACTACAATCGATCAACGATATGAAAATTAAAGATGGACAAGAGGTGGAAAGCTAATGAGTGAGCAAAACCGGGAATTTGATGAGACGGTGATTCAATCCGTCATTAATCCCGACGATATGAAAAAATTAAACGAAGAAGCAAGCCAGGTTGTCAAAAAAATATCTGATACAGATGCACATAATATTGACTCTGTTTTAGAGCAATTAAGTAATTTTGGTGGCAATGAACAGCGAATGGCCGGAGAATCGTTAAATAGTCTGCGTAGACCGGTCAAAGAAATGATGGACAACAAGGACAATCACGATATACCAAGTAATTTGTTAAAGCTTCGCGAAGCGGTATCCGATTTAAATCCACGAGCTTATCAAACCAAAGGGATCGCTAAGATTGTACCGAAATTTTTACGGAAGAGTTCCAATGAAAAGTTCATTGCCAAGTATCAAACAGTTGAAAAGAATATTGATGAGATCGTCCAGTCCTTATTAAGAGGAAGAGATATGCTTCAGGAGGATAATGCGGAGCTTGATGTCATCAAAAAAGACGTTCATGAAAAAATATATCTGTTGGATAAACAAGTATATATGGGGCAGCATCTGTTTCAAATGATTGAGGATAAGAGGCATGAGCCTGAGTGGCAAAATAAGCAGCAGCTTGTCAACGAAGCACAGGAGAAGATTATTGTCAGAACAAAAAATATGAGTTCCATGGTTAATGTTTTGCAGCAATCCCTGGCTTCCGTAGATATTATCAAAAAGAATAATGATAAGTTGAAAGAAGCTATTCGAAATGCGATTGATACAACTAAAAACTTGGCTCCTGTTACATCTGCTATTCATTTGGCCTTGCAAAACCAAGAAAAAATCATTACAGCTATTAATGATGTGAATGAAGCTACAGAAAACATGATCTTGGCCAACGCACAAATGTTAAAAGAAAATACAGAGAAAACGACCAAGCTTCTCGAGAATCCTTCTATCTCAATTGAAAAGCTGCAAAAGGCATACCAGGACATTTATTCAGCTATTGAGACTCAGGAAGCATCGAGCCGTAGAATTATCGCGAGCAGTAAAGAGTTTGTGGAGAAGCTCGATGATATGAACAGAGAAATGAAAACGAAGTTATTAAATCAATAAGGGGGAAGTGACAAATGCAATATGTTAGATATTCTCTCTTGCTGTTAACCTGTTATTTGACCGTTATGTTCAGTGGAATGATTCCAGTGGTCTTCTTTGATTCATTTGGAATGTTCCTAGGTTCATACATTTCCATGTCAATTGGGATTACTATTCTTTTGTTTGGTTTATTCTTCATGAAAATGAAGGAACACCATTCTTTAAAAATGAGACTATTTGTTATTAACACAATAGGCTTCCTGCTATTCCATTTCAATTTTGCAGGGTTTGCCTCATACAGCTCAGTAGTCCTTTGTTATCCAATTCTTGCAGTCTTGACATTGGTTGTGTACGACAAATACCAAAAAAACCAAAAGCAGAAAACAAATAGAGTATACTTCTAAAACGTCGAATCCTTCGGCGTTTTTTTGTTTGCTGGGAGACTAGCTAGTAAAAAGTTTTCTATCAAGCGAGAGCTTCATAGAGGTTGAAATAAAGCATGAACAAATAATGAATTAATAAGCATATAGTATTGGTGGGAATTTATTGTTTATATAAGCACTAATTAAAATATATTATGGGGTAATCCATCAGAATAAGGTTTCCGCCTTTAACATGCACTTATTAATACTTAACGATAGTCGTGATTCCGAATTCTGTTACGTAATTTTTATGACACAACTCGTCTACCCATTTTTTAGGGTTTAACTGATATGTTCCAAATTGATCTTGATACATTAAACTTTCAACATTAATAAAAATTGATTCAGAAGCTTCCATTAATCTTCTTTGGTAATATTCAAAGTCGTTTTGATTAGGTATGTATAATAGTTCCAATACATCTCCTATTTCCATATATTTTTCAAGATATAATAAGAATAATTTAGTACCAGCACTGGTAATTTCATATATGTATGGCATCGTAAAGAGTCCTTCTACACACTGACCCCATCCTAATGCATCAACTTCATTCACCCAAAACTGGGTTGAACCTTCCATTTGCTCAAACATTGTTCCAGAGTTATAGTCTTCAATTTCATTAGGTATTATAAAAGATTTGGATGAAGCCAAAAATGTAATTTCAGACATAGGAAACCTCCTCATAAACACCATAAATTGGATTTTTTCACACGTAAACTATCATAGGTATATACTTCGTTTAAAATACAAATGATGGAAAAAGGAACTTTGGTGCTTTCATTTAAAACTAAGCAAGAAAGTCGATGGAGTTATATAACATAACTCCTCCTATAATTAGCTATAGTGTAAAGAAATGGTACGAATGATTTTTGTATATTATACTTTAAAGGATTATCATTTGGGCTAATTAGATCACTTATAATAGTTAGAACTGATGGCAAGAGGACGGTATAGTAACATATTAATAGGAGGAACCATTTTGAAAAGACTTATTTTAATCACTTTGCTATTATCGGTATATTTTGTACCAACTGCTTTTGCTCATTCTCATTTAGAGAGTTCTACACCTGCCGATGGCGAAGTTGTTACTGAAGAGCTGCGTGAAATAGTGTTAACTTTTGATGGAAAGATTGAACAAGGAAGTACTTTTGAATTAATGAATACGAATGGAAAAGCTATTTCGATAAAAGATATCACCATTGCAGACAATAAAGTTATCGGGACTCTTCCAAATGGTTTAGAAAATGGAAAGTATCATGTTGTATGGAAGATTATCAGTGCGGATGGGCATCAAATGGAAGGGGAGTATTCATTTGATGTGTTAACTGAAACGCCAACACCTAACAATGATAAGGAAAAAGAATCAGAGAATGAAAATTTAGAAGACAGTGAAGCAAATCAGCATATAAGTGAACAAGAATCGAAACAAAAAGCGTCTGAAACAGAAAATGACGTGGCTGGGGATCAAACAAAAAATGAAGGTTCGTCCGCTCTCGTTTCAATTATTGCCGTACTATTAATCTTGGCTATGATTATCATCTTTATAGTTTTAAGGAGAAAAAAATAATCAATGGCTCCTGTAATTGTTAGCGAGATTTTTCTATACCTTTGTTTTTCGATTTTAATGGGTAGTTTTATTCTTACCATGGTTCCAAGTCAATTCCGTCCAAGCCTAGTTGTAAGAAAAAGATACATGATATTTGCTGCAAGTGGGATTGCGCTATTTTCCTTTACGCCCATACTCGTTTTAATCATAAATCTGCAGCAAAGAGTAGGATGGCAGGAAGGAATGCAAATGGTACTATTGACTTTCGATATTGGGAATGCATGGATTTTTACAACCATTATTGTTTTGAGTCTAATCCTATTCATTGCTAAATTTTATCAAGCGGAAAAACCTACATACTCTTGGATGGGTTGTCTATTAACTATTCTTTTAATTACAGGAGTTGCCTGGTCCAGTCATGCAAGTTCCTTGGAACAAGGAAAAGGGTTTTTAATCCATTTTATTCATTTTACTTCTGTTACAGTTTGGGTTGGTATCCTGTATGTTGCTAGCTGGTTTTCCAAAAATCATGAAAATTGGCTTCGCTTTTTACATTGGTTTACCCCGCTTGCGATTAGCTGCGTCTTAGTGACAACAGCTTCAGGAGTTGCTCTTATGACTTTCGTGATGGAGATCCCGGAATATCCAAACTCTTGGATGGCTGATTATGGGCACTATTTATTAATAAAACATATACTCATTATTTCATTACTTGTTTATGCTGTTATCAATGGCCTGTTCATTAGAAGGAGATTAATGACAAATCAAACCTTTAATCCGGTTCCCTGGATGAAAGCGGAAAGTATTGTGGCACTCCTTGTTTTTTCAGCAACTGCTGCAATGGGCCAACAATCCCCACCAAGTGCAAATATCATGGAAGAGGAAGGACGATCTTTCCTATTTGAACTCTTTTATCAAGGTCAATATAATCCAGGAATGGACATTCACTTGGGCGTCAATATAATGAGCATTCTCTTTATAATGATAGCTTTCCTATTTTTAGCCATGATTTTTTATATCTATTTTAAAAAATCTTCACCTATGCTCACAGTTTTGATTAGTGTCCTGTTTGTCCTTTCCAGCTATTTGGCGATCATTATGAGTATCAGTTAAATGGTGGTTGAAAGGAAAGCGGCTATAATGGAGGGAACTGTCATTCATTGATTGATTTTATCTCGGTAGAAAATTTATATAGAAGATAAGCAATGTGAAGGGATACCATTGAATACGTCGATGGTAAGAGTGTCATAGATAGGATAGGATTTTTAATGGTAGTATTAAACAGAAAGACAAGCCGGCAGATAGTATACTGGCTTGTCTTATTTTAATTTGTTTTATAAGCTAGATTGTTCTTAAGGAGTAATGGCTGCATGCTTCTCGGCCTTTTCGTCAGGCACATAATCAGGATCGAATTCGTTCTCTGATTTAGAAACAACAACAGTTGCTACGCCATTTCCAATTAGGTTCGTAATGGCACGTGCTTCAGACATGAAACGATCAACACCGATTAATAAAGCTATTCCTTCTACCGGAATCATCGGGAAGGCAGCCAATGTTGCGGCCAGTGTGATAAAGCCGGAGCCTGTCACCCCTGCGGCACCTTTAGACGTTAACATTAATATGCCAAGTAAGGTCAACTCCTGCCAGATCGTCAAATCAATTCCGTAGGCCTGGGCAATAAAGATAGCGGCCATTGATAGATAAATAGATGTACCATCCAGGTTGAAGGAGTACCCAGTAGGGACAACCAAACCAACAACTTGCTTTGAACAGCCATAGTTTTCGAGCTTTCGCATCATTCCCGGAAGAGCTGATTCGGAAGAAGAGGTACCAAGAACCAGCAGAATCTCTTCTTTAATATAGGCCATGAACTTAAAGATGTTAAAACCGTAATATTTTGCAATGGAGCCGAGGACCAAGACGATGAACAAAAACATCGTAAGGTATACGGAACCCATCAATTTACCAAGTGAAACGAGCGAACCAAGACCGAAATTCCCAATCGTATAGGCCATAGCGGCAAACGCGGCGATAGGGGATAGTTTCATAACCATACTGACAATCTTAAAGAATATATCCGCTACAATTTCAAAAAAGGTGATGACTGGTTTAGCTCTTTCGCCTACAGAAGCGGCAGCCAGTCCGAATAGAATGGCTGAGAACAAGACCGGAAGCAGTTCCCCTGCAGCCAAGGCGCCGACAACATTCTCAGGAATCAAGTTCATAATGAATGTTCCGAAGCCCTGATCTGTTTCAGCGGCTTGTTCCGTATATTGAGATACATCGCCAGTTTTTAGATTTTCTGTATTAAGCCCGCTTCCAGGCTGGACAAAGTTGACGACAAGAATACCGATTGCTAAAGCAAGAGTCGACACAATTTCAAAATACAATAAAGCCTTGCCGCCAATTTTTCCGATTTTCTTTAGATTACCCATGCTTCCAATCCCAATGACAACAGTTAAAAAGATAATAGGAGCAATTAGCATTTTAATTAATTTTATGAATAAATCAGCAAGGATTTTTAAACTGGCACCGAACTCAGGGAAAATGGCCCCGACCATAATCCCCAAAATGATACCGGTGACAACCTGGACAGTCAGATTCTTAAAGATTTTCAAAGCCAACCCTTCTTTCTTTTCATTTTGTTAGCGCTTACAAGTTATTTTATTTATCTTAAAGGATAAACAAGAAATTTGGGGATTATGGTTTTAAAGTTCTTTTTGTTCTTTTTGGTCAACGGGTTGATATTTTTTGACCTAAGCGGAATTGGCTTATTCCTATTAAACAATCAGGTTCGACTCCATATGAAAAAGAAAGACCTTCCGTAGGGGAGGTCTGATCAGTTTATTGCTTCTTCCATTTTTTTTAATAACTTTTCATCGATTTGGTTCTCATAGTAATCATATAGGGGCTTGAAAGTTTGCTGCCATTGCTGTAATTCTTCTTCACTTGGATGATGGATCTCAAGTTCAGCGGAAGCTTCCAATTTCGCTAAGGATTCTTTGTTCATTTGCTCGGATTGCGTTAAGTTCCAAGCGGTTGCTTCTTCCATTGCTTCAATGACTGCCTGTTGTAAATTCTCGGGGAGGCTGTTCCAAAATTCATTGTTAATCATGACGGCATATCCGAGAATACCATGGTTGGTTAGTGTCATATGATCCTGTACTTGATAGAAGCCCTTAGAATCAATGTTAGAAATCGTATTTTCTTGGCCGTCAAGCTCCTCACTTTCTAACAATCTATAAACCTGATCAAAGGAGGCGCTTCGGTTCTCCGCCCCAGCTATGTTCAATTGTCTTTGGAGCATGTTACTTGGCATCGTGCGCAGTGTAAGTCCCTCGAGATCATTTGGCAGTTTAACAGGGGAATGCGCCGTTGTAATTTGTTTGAATCCATTATTCCAAAAGGCCAAGCCCTTAACATCATACTCATCAAGCATTCTTAATAGATCTCCCTTTATGGGACCAGTGAAAATCTCCTCTATATCCTTATGATTCTCAAATAAGAAAGGAAGGTCGAGAACTTGCCATTCGGGAATCCAATCCGTCACTTTGGAGAAGGAGGGAGCAATCATCTCGACTTCTCCTTTTTGCAAAGCCTGCAGTTCATCACCATCAGAGTAGAGTGTGCTGTTCGGATAGACTTCTACCTGGATGGTTCCGTTCGTCTTCTGCTCAACTAGCCTTGCAAATTTATCAGCAGTAAGCCCTTTTGGTGTATTTTCGGCAACAACATGACTAAAGTTGATGACAATTTGTTCGTTTAGGCCCTCTTGTTCAAAATCAGTTGGTAAGCTTGCTTTCTGTCCAAAATCATGCCGAAACCCCATGTATATAAGCAATATGGCAATGATGGAAACAGAAGCTATCAAAAATCTTTTCATCTCATATCCCCGCTATATTATTCTAAAACTATTCTTTTCAATATTCTACCATGTTTATTGGTGGTACAATGGAAAAAAGTTACTTGAGGAGTTTTCGGCATGAAGCAAATATCAATTCATTGGAAGATTATGTCTATGACTTTTTTCATTATTTTCTGTTCTTTCGCTGTTGCAGGCATCTTTGTGCTCGAAAGTATCATGGAAAAGAAGGAGGAAGAAATCAGCGAACGGAGCCTGCTCCTCTCCAGAACGGTTGCTGAATTGCCTGAGGTAAAGAAGCTGCTTTCAGAAGACGGTGACAAAAGCGGAGCAGAAGAAATAAACCCAATTGTTGAACGAATTAGGGTGATCAATAAGGCTGATTATATTGTTGTGCTCAATAATAATCGAATTAGGCTGTCCCATCCGGTCAAAAAGATGATTGGTACAGAGTCCAAAACGACAGATGAGGATGCTGCCTTTTCGGAACACAGCTATGTTTCTAAGGCGAGTGGGCAAGCTGGCGCAGTTTTGCGCGGATTTGTTCCAATTATGGATGATGAACATAATCAAGTTGGGGTTGTAATCACAGGCTATCTGACCCCGACTCTGTGGGAAATTGTATGGGGAACAAGGATTGAAATTATCTTGGCCATTTGTTTTTCACTGCTCTTAGGTGCATGGGGAGCATGGTCACTTGCCCGGCATGTTAAAAACCAGATGTTTGGCCTTGAACCGCATGAAATAGCCCGTCTATATGCGGAACGGAATGAAACCTTTAATGCCATGCATGAAGGAATCATCGCCATTGATAATAATTTGGCCATTACAGTTTTTAATGAAAAGGCCTATCATATTCTTGGTGTAGATAAGCAAGATCTAATCGGTAAGAATATATATGATGTCCTGCCTGATACAAGATTGCCAGAGATCATTGATTTCAATCATCCGGTCTATAATAAAGAGCTATTGGTCAATCAGCACTCCATTCTTAGTAACCGTATCCCTATTCATGTAAGGGGCAAAACGATTGGAGCGGTTGCTGTTTTTCAGGACAGAACTGACGTGAAAAAGCTTGCCGAGGAGCTTACAGGCGTTAAGGCGTTTGTTCAGGCTCTCCGTGTTCAAAACCATGAGCATAAAAATAAAATGCATACCATTGCAGGCTTGCTTCAGCTTGGTAAATTTAAAGCGGCTACAGACTATATCTTCCAAGCTAAAGAAGAACAGGACAAGCTTACTGATTTCCTGCATGAACGTATACAAGATGACAATTTATCCGGTCTATTACTCAGTAAAGTTAGTCAGGGGAAAGAACTAGGCATAGAGGTTGAAATAGATAAGAACAGTACGTGGACTCATTTCCCTAAGGGGCTCGACCATCATGATTTTGTCGTCATTATCGGCAATCTTATGGAAAATGCATTTGAGGCTGTACAAAAATCCAACAAAAAAGAGCGTAGAGTTTCTATTAGTTTGGACCAAACGGATGATGCTACATCCATTATGGTAGAAGATAATGGGATTGGGATGGATAAAGTTGTTTTCGATAATCTATTCAAAAATGGATACACAACCAAACAAGAAGATGGACATGGGATTGGCATGTACTTAATTCATGAAATTGTCGCCAAAGGCGGCGGTGCTATAGAAGTGGACAGTTCTCCTGGTGAAGGGACAAGCATTGTTATTACATTTTAAGGGGGAAATAGAATGGAAACCGTTCCTGTATTACTAATAGAGGATGATCCAATGGTGCGCGAGGTAAATCGCGGATTTATTGAAAAAATAGAAGGTTTTCATGTTGTCGGTTTTGCCCCGAACGGTAAGGAAGGGCTTAAACAAATTGAAAACTTGAAGCCAGAACTCGTCTTAATGGATATTTACATGCCTGAACAGGATGGAGTTGCAACGATCCGGAAAATCAGGGAAAAGGCCATTTCGACAGAGGTCATTGCTGTTACAGCAGCCAATGATCAGCAGACCATTCAGAAAGTTCTGCAATACGGGGCATTTGATTATGTCATGAAGCCATTCACCTTTGAGCGGATGAAGCAAGCACTCGAGAACTATAAGGCATATAGGGACCAATTCAAATTGAAAAAGGAATTGACTCAGGAAGAATTGGACCGCCTCTTACGCAGTCAGCCTGAACAGGAGCCGAAAATGAAGAAAGAAGAACTCCCCAAAGGGCTAAACCCGGCAACGATGGAGAAAATCCTTGAATTCATCAAAGAGAAAAAGAACCCAATCTCAGCAGAAGAAGTTGCCGAAGGAACTGGACTGGCAAGAGTTACGGCCCGCCGTTATCTAGATCATCTTGAAAAGCAAAACAAAGTTGAAATTGTCTTACAGTATGGTGGAATAGGAAGACCTGTTAACCGATATCAAACAGTTTAGATTGATTGAATAAGAGGCTATTGAAGTCTGGTGTCTATTATTTTATGAGATTTTTTATATAAGTATTCTAACCCCGAATAATGACTACCTTTATTAATGGATAACTTGTTAATGAAAAAATATGAGAGGATGTATATATTATGGATAACAAATTAATTCAAGAGTTAGGAATTAAATTACCCATCCTACAAGCGCCTATGGCAGGAGTGACCACTCCCGAACTCGTTTCATCTGTTTCGAATAATGATTGTTTAGGTAGTATTGGAGCAGGTTATTTAACAGCAGAACAAACAAGAGATTTTATACAAGAGGTAAAAAAGTTAACAACACATCCATTTGGTATAAATCTTTTTGTACCGGAAGATCAAGCATTAATAGAGGATAAAATCTTCAAAATGAATAGTATCTTAGATAGGTATCGAAAAGAACTTCAGATAGATAAAGATGAGGTATCCATTTCTACTGGATCTGAATTTGAAGAACAAATAGAAATCGTATTAAACGAAAAAGTAAAAGTTTGTTCGTTCACATTTGGTATTCCAAGTAAGGAGATTGTGAAAGAATTAAAAAAGAAGGGGACATTTGTTATTGGTACTGCGACAAATGTAAATGAAGCCCAACTAGTTGAAAGTATAGGAATGGATGCAGTAGTTGTCCAAGGTAGCGAAGCAGGGGGACATAGAGGTTCATTTATCAATCCGGATAGTTTAATAGGGTTAATGTCTTTAATTCCTCAAGTTGTAGATCATGTTTCCATACCTGTTATCGCTGCAGGTGGAATTATGGATGGAAGAGGTCTAACAGCGGCTTTATGTCTTGGAGCAAAAGCTGTTCAATTAGGTACCGCTTTTTTAACTACAAAGGAAAGTGGAGCACATCGATTACATAAGGAAGCAATTCTTTATGCATCAGAAGAGGATACCGTATTAACCAAGGCCTTTTCAGGTAAACAAGCTCGTGGAGTGAAAAATAAATTTATAGAAGATATGCAACAGTATGAGAAGGA